>JAJFGO010000021.1 GCA_021776095.1 Kiloniellaceae bacterium
TGGGCTCGCTGCTGCAGGCCCTGGAGCTGCCGGCGCGCGGCGGCGACACGCTGTGGTGTTCCATGTACGCCGTGCATGACGCCCTTCCCGCCGGCCTGCGCCATCGCCTGGCGCGGATGACCGCGCAACATTCGATCGAGGCCTTTTCAGGCGGCATCCACGATACCGAGGACGGCGCCCGCGTGCGCAAGGTGATCGCCGAATGGCCGCCCTTCACCCATCCGGTGATCCGCACCCACCCGGAGACCGGACGGGATGCGCTTTTCGTCAACGAGGTCTTCACCACCCGCATCAACGAACTGGACGAGACCGCAAGCGCGGCCCTGCTGGGCGAGCTTTTCGCACTGGTGAAAAAGCCGGAATTCCAGGTCCGCTTCCGCTGGCGCGAGAACACGATCGCCCTGTGGGACAACCGCTGCACCCAGCACTATGCGGTGGCCGACTACTTCCCCCACCAACGGCGCATGAACCGCGTCACCATTGCCGGCGACCGGCCCTTCTATCGGACCGCAAGTGAGCCTCAGAGCATCTCGTCGTTGAGGTAATACCAGTGGTACATGACCCGCTGACCGAGCCGACGGAAGGGCGTGAGGATGCCGTGGCTGGGCAGCTGCGAGGTAAAGATCGGCAGGTCGAGCCCCTGGCCCTTGCCGGCCACCATCTGGGCCATGCGGCGGCCCGCTGGGGCTGAGTACATCACGCCGTTGCCGCCATAGCCCATGGCGTAAAATATCTCCTGGTCGGGATCCGGCTGAAAGACGCGTGGCATCATGTCGTGGCTGACATCGACCCAACCCCACCAGGAATAATCGAGATCGATGTCCCGCAGCGCCGGGAACTTGCGGTTTAGGCCCTCCTGCAGCAGGGCCAGATGCTTGGGGTTCTCGGCGTCTTTGCCGGTGACGGCGCTGCGGCCCCCGATCTGCACCCGCCCGTCCGGCAGGAACCGATAGTAGTGGCGCAGCGTGCGAGTGTCGGTCAGGGGCGAGCAGGTCTGGAACCCACAAGCGTCTTTCTCCTCGTCGCTCAGAGGCCGGGTGACGATCGAGTTCGACAGGATCGGCATCAGCCGGTTTTTGGTGCGATTGCTGAGCCCCCACGGTGTGTAGCCCGCCGTCGCCAGGGCCACGGCCCGTGCCCGGACCGTGCCACCGGGCGTGGTCAGGTGATGAACGCCGTTCCTGATTTTCCAGCCCAAGACCGGGCTCGCCGGATGGATCGTGGCGCCCAGCTTGCGGGCCAGGTTCTGATATCCGAAGGCGAGCTTGGCGGCATGGATGCAGGTGCCATCCGGCTCATGCATGGCGCCGGCGGCCTCTTGATCCTTCACATGGCGCTCGTGTAGTTCTTCACGGGCGATGATGCGGGAGCCGTAACCGAAAACCTCGTTCAGAAGCTTCGACTCAGCCTCCAGCTTCGGCATCACGCCGGGCTTGTGGGCGATATAGTAGTGCCCGCCTTCCTGCGGTTCGCAATCGAACTCGCCGGACCCAATCAGATCGCGGAACAGATCGAAGGCCTCGGTCACCTCGCCATGCATTCGCTTGGCGACATCGATACCCCAGCGTTTGATCCACTGGGAGCGCTTGAGCCGGCCGGACGAGATCTGCGCCTGACCGCCGTTCCGCGTGGAGCAGCCCCAAGCCACCGTATTGGCATCTAGCACGGTCGCCTTGATGCCGTGCTCCTTGGCCAGGTGAATGGCGCAGGAAAGACCGGTGTAACCCGAGCCGACGACAACTACATCCGCATCGACGTCGCCAGAAATCGGACCGTCGTCTTCAGGTGCCGGGCCCGCGGTGCCGATCCAGTAGGTCGGCGCGTAGTCGCGGTTATGGCCCGGCCCGGCATCGACCAATGGGTCGTAGCGCGGATCGTAGCTGGCTTTGGGCCAATGCTTGGGTTTTAAGCCGTGGGGCACTTGTTTATCCTCGCGCGCGCCAGGGGGCGCGCCAACCATGCAATCAAGTTTCTTGCAGCGGCCTATCTTTGCGGAAGGCCTGCTTCACGATAATCCGGCCATCGCGGAGCGTGAAAAGGTCGGCGCCCTGGGCCTCGACCCGTTTGCCGTCGGCATTGGTGCCAGTGAAGGTCCATTCCGAAACCGCGCGATCACCGTGCACGAAGTGGCCGTGATGGTCCCAGTGCGCGTCGGGCATCGCGGCCCATACGGCGGAAAAAGCCATGGCGATCGCCTCGGCGCCGTCGATCTTGGTGCCGTAGGCTGCCGGGCCGCCAATGGTGTAGAACACGCAGTCGTCGGCGAAGCGGGTCATCACAGCGTCGACATCGTGACGGTTGAAAGCGTCAAAGGTGGCGGCCAGATCCTCGGCGGTCAATGTATCGGGCATCTCGGTTTTCCATTCCTCCGTTGCGGCGCGATCCGAGAGAACTCGTCCTTTCGCCGGGCCACTAGGGCATGATCAGGGTCGAAACCCTTGTCGCGTCTCGGGATCCGTTTCGCGGTGGACCCAAGGTTGGGTGTGTGCACACACCTGCTCCCGGGCGCCAGGCACCGTCGATGTAAAGGTCTTGAACCTGGGCACACGCCGGATCACCACGGCTGGAAGGCCCTCGATGCCCTCGATCGCAGCGGCCCGATTAAGCTTGGATAAGACTTAGACCAGCGCATGGGACTGTGATATATCCAGATGGAAACTTGACTATATCCAGATTCGAACCGGCGGCGGCAAAATGAACCGCATCACGGCCCCCGAGGAAATATTCTTTCTTGACAGATCCCAGGGCCAAGGGCTCCAGGCCCAAGTCCGCGAGTCCCTGGTTTCGGCGATCCTGGCGCGCCGGCTATTGCCCGGCACCCGGCTGCCCTCGACCCGAAAGTTGGCGCGGCACCTGGAGGTCTCGCGCATCACCATAACCCTGGCCTATCAGGAACTGGTGTCCCAGGGCTACCTGGCGACCGCCAGGCGCAGCAGCTTTTTCATCTCGGACTCCGCGCCGATTTCAGCGCTCGGCGACAGATCGACGGAACCAGCGGAGACCGGCATCGACTGGGCGGCGAAATTGCCGCGCAGCCTTTCGGATCGGCGCATGATCGAGAAGCCGTACGATTGGCGGACCTTTCCCTATCCCTTCATCTACGGCCAGATGGACATGTCGTTGTTCCATCACAACGCCTGGCGCGATTGCGCCCGACGCGCCCTCGGCCGCAGGGATTTCGAGGATATGGCCAGCGACGTGGCGGTTGCCGACGACCCCATGCTGGTCAATTACATCTGTTCCAGCACCCTGCCCCGCCGGGGCATCGCCGCCCGGCCGAGCGAAGTCCTGGTCACCGTCGGCGCCCAGAACGCACTCTGGCTCGTGGTCCAGCTCATGGCGCGAGACGGCCTGCATGCGGTCTGCGAGAACCCGGGCTACCCGGACCTGGTAAGCGCGCTACGCTGGAGCGGCACGCGCGTCTCGACGGTGGACGTGGACGAACATGGCCTGCCAACCGACCGCCTGCCGCCCGGCGCCGATGTGGTCTTCGTGACGCCAAGCCATCATGCGCCGACCGCCGTGACCATGCCCATGAGCCGCCGCTCAAGGTTGCTCGAGGCGGCGGACCAGCAAGATTTCGTCGTGGTGGAGGACGATTACGAGTTCGAGATGAGCTTTCTGGCACCGCCGAGCCCGGCCCTGAAGTCGCTCGATCGGACCGGGCGCGTGATCTATATCGGCAGCTTCTCCAAGGCACTGTTCCCGGGTTTGCGGCTCGGCTACCTAGTCGGCCCGGAGCCCTTCATCCGCGAGGCGCGGCACCTGCGCTCGCTCATGCTGCGCCATCCGCCAGGTCACCAACAGCGCACCGCCGCCTATTTCTTGGCTTTTGGGCATTACAACAGCCTGATCCGCGACATGCGCAAGGCCTTCGCCGAGCGGCGGGAGATCACAACACGGGCCCTGGAGCGCGAGGGCCTGGAAATCTCCGGCGCCGCGAGCTTTGGCGGCACCAACTTCTGGGTCAAAGGGCCGGAGGGGCTGGATTCGCTTCGCCTCGCCGACGAGTTGCGCCAGGATGGCGTCCTGATCGAGGCGGGCGCGCCCTTCTTCGACAACTGCCGGGAACCGATCCCGTTCTTCAGAATAGCCTACTCGTCGATTTCGACCGGCCGGATAGAGGAGGGCGTCAGGCGAATAGCCCGCAGGCTGCGCGCAATAGGCGCAGCCGGATAAATCGCGACGACGCTTCGGGGCGGCCGAATCAGGAAAATTCCAGGCGAATCGAGAGCGGCTGATGGTCGGACGCGTCGGTTTCCCGGTTGACCTCGAAGCCACAGAGGTGCCGGCTCAATTGCGGCGCGACAAAGAAAAAGTCGCGGCAATGAGGCCCTTTGGGCCACTGCTCGGAATCGAAGATGCCACAGGTCTCTTGGTGGGGCTCGCCGCCTTTCACCGTCGGCCAGGCATCGCAATAGAGAGGCTCACCAGCCGAGGATTCCGATAACATGAGTTGGTACTCGCTATCCCCCACGACCATGTTGAAGTCACCACACACCACGCAATCCGCGGGCCGTGGGATCGGTGCGTAGGGCCCCTCGCTCAGGGCCAAGGGCGGCGCCGCGAGATTTTCCAGCGCCTCTCTCTGAAGTGCGCATAGGCGCTCGACCTGCGCCCGTCTTTGGGCCGGGGAGTGATACTCCAAATGTGTGGTGATCACCCGTAGGGGCGTCGAGCCAACCGACACGCAAATCTCCACGGCCTGACGCGGCATGTGCTTGATCCCGGCCGCGGCGGGGCGCGGCAAGGTATGACGCAGAACGCTCAGCACCGGCAGGCGCGAGAATATGAGATTGCCGAGTTGCCGGTAGGGCCCGCCCCCCTCACGGCGGCTTTCGAAGGCCGGGCCGAACACCGGCTCGTGTCCCGGGAAAAGGCGGCCCAGTTCCGCGACCTGATCCGCCCCCGCGCCGTCCAGCGAGGGCATGAAACGGCAGACCTCTTGCAAGCAGATAACGTCCGGATCGCCCATGGCCGCAATCTCCCGGGCGATACGGGCCAGATCGTGCCGGCCATCGACGCCTAAACCCACTTGAATATTCCAGGAGAGGATTTCGATCATTCGATAACGGTCACTTGATGCCGGCGTGCATGAAGGACTGCACGAACTGCCGCTGAAACAACAGGAAGGCGACCAGCAGCGGCGCGACTGCCAGCAAGGTCGCGGCGGTGATGATCGACCAATCGACGCCCGATTCGGGGGCGCCAAAAATCGCCAAACCGACGGTCAGGGGGCGGGTCGTGACGGAATTCGTGATGATCAAGGGCCAAAGAAAATTGTTCCAATGGTAGCTCACCGAGACCAGGCCATAGGCCAGGTAGGTCGGCCGCGCTAACGGCACGTAAACCTTCAAGAGAATCTGCATCATGCTGCAACCTTCAACGCGCGCCGCGTCGTCCAATTCCTTGGGAATGGTCTTGAAGGTCTGACGCAAAAGGAAAATGCCGAATGCGCTCGCCATATACGGCAGGCCGATACTAAGGATCGTGTCGACCAAGCCCAAATGGCTCATGGTCGTGTAGTTCTCGACAATCAGAACCTCAGGCATGATCATGAGCTGCACCAAGACCAGGGCGAACGCGAAATTGCGGCCCCAGAACTCGAATCGGGCGAAGGCGAAGGCGGCCAAGGTGCACAGCACGAACTGCGCGATCAGAACCAGGGTGACCAAAAGCACCGTGTTCAGGAAATAGCGCGCGAAGGGCGCTTGGGACCAAGCGGTTTCGAAATTCTCCAAGGTGAGCGGCGCGCCAAGCTCGAAATGAGTCGCGTACTCGGCCGGGTGAAAGGCGCTCCAAAAGGCATAGAGCAACGGGGAAATCCAAAGCAAGGCCAAGAGCCAAGCGGCCGCGACCTCCAGCCCCCGACCCAGATCACGCGAAAACTGCCGGCTCATCGGTAGTGAATCCGCTTGTCCATGAAGACGAATTGGCCAACCGCGATGATCGCCAAGGCGCTGAGCAAGACCATAGTCAAGGTTGCAGCGTAGGGCACGTCCAGGAAACTGAAGGCAACCTCGTAGATGTAGTAGAGCAAGAGCGAACTGGCGTTGTCCGGGCCCCCCTTGGTCAGGATGAAAAGTTGATCGACCAGCTTGAAGGAATTGATCACCGCGTTGATCGAAACGAACAACGTCGTCGGCATCAGCAATGGAAATGCGACCCGGCGGAAATAGTACCAACGGCTGGCGCCTTCCAGACGGCCGGCCTCCTCCAATTCCGGCGGCAGCGATTGCAATGCGGCCAGGTAGAAGATCATGAAAAATCCAGCTTCCTTCCAGACCGTCATGACCACGATGCACCACAAAACGGTATCCGGATCGCCAAGCCAGTTGTGGCTGGCAAAGCCGAAAACCCGGCCGATCTGATCCAGCAAGCCGATCTCAGGCGTGTAGAAGAACAGCCAGATGTTGGCCACCGCGACCATGGGCAGGATGGTCGGTGTGAAGAAGGCCAATCTGGTCAGGGCCCGGGCCGGCAGCTTACCGTTGACCCACACGGCCATGAGAATGGCCAAGGCGATGCTGGTAGGGATGGTGCCGATGCCGAACAGAACGTTGTTCCAAAGCACCTTCCAGAAAACGGTGTCTTCCAGAAGCAGGCGATAGTTATTCAACCCGACGAAGGCCGACGGGCGGATCGCGGTTCCCTTCGAGAACACACTTTGGACGAGGGTGGCGACGGTCGGATAATGGGTGAACGCGATTAGAAGTATGGCCGCCGGCGTCAGCAAGAGCCATCCATAGACATGAGGCGTGATCGAGCGCACCCGGCGCATGGCGGCAACCTTATCGTGGCATGGCACCCTACGGGCCCCGGGGCCCACTTGAAAGGGCCCCGGGTACCGACAGGTCGTGGTGTCTAGCGATACGAACGCAACAAGCGATCCGCCTCCGACTGGGCGCCCGAAAGGGCATCTTTGGGAGACTTGGAGCCGGTCAGAGCCGCTTGGATCGCGTCGTCGAGCAGCTTGCGCACTCGCCCGGTCTGATAGGTCGAGAGCTCGGCGGTCGCGAACTCCAACTGATCGCGTGCCACGGCGGCGGGCGGGAACTCCTTGACGTAGCTAAGCAGGGCGGGGGTTTCATAGGCATCAGGCCGGGTTCCGATGTAACCGGTCTTGATGCTCCACTCCGCGGTGCGCTCCGGCTGGGTCAGGAATTTGATCAGCTTCAGCGCCGCCTGCTTCTCCTCGTCGGTGCTATCCTTGAAGATATAGAAGTTGCCGCCACCCGTCGGGGTACCCCGGCGCTTCTTGGCCGGCAGCATGGCGACGCCGAAATCGAACTTGGCGTTTTTCTTGACCGCGGTCAGGTTACCGGTGGAATGCCACATCATGGCGGTTTTCTGCTCCAGGAAGTTCTGGCGCAGAGTACCCCATTCGATGGTGCCGCTCGGCATGACGCTGTGCTTCTGACCCAGGTCGAGCCAATAGCTGAGCGCCTCCACCGTGGCCGGCGCGTCGAAGTTGGTCTTATTGCCATCGCCATTCATCAGAACTTGGTCGTTCTGCATGGTCAGGGCGCCGAACATCCAATAGGGATATCCGGTCGAGGGAATCATGACGCCCCAACGCTCGACGTTGTTGCCCTGCTTTTTGGTCAATTTCTGACCCATGGTAACAAGTTCGTCCCATGTCGCCGGCGGTTGATTCGGATCGAGACCGGCATCGCGGAAAGCGTCCTTGTTGTAGTACATAACGATGGTCGAACGCTGGAAAGGAATGCCCCAGGTCTTATTGGCGGTACGCCCGTTTTCCATCAGCGAGGGAAAGAACTTGTCGAGCCAGGCGCGATCCTCGTCAGTGGTCACGATATCGTCGAAGGCGACAATGGCATCCTGCTCGATCAGCTCGTAGATATCGATCGAGAACATGACGGAAAGCTGGGCCGGTTGACCGCTCTTCAGGGCCGCCAGTGCCTTAATGCGCGCGTCGTTGTAGTTGCCGGCGTAGATCGCATTGACCTTGATATCCGGATTCTCTTTTTGGAAATCCGCGACCAGGCCATCGACGGTTTTGGTCAAAGGTCCGCCGACCGCGACGGGGTAGTACATCGTCAACTCGACCGCCATCGCGCCACTGAACGGCGCGAGCACCAAGGCGCCCGCGACTGCGAGCCCCACGAATGCGGTTCTTATGGACCATGTCATAACTTCATCCTCCCAAGACAGCTAATGTTCATCTCCAGATCGGCGCCACCGAGACTCGGCCGGAAGTCGCGCCGTTACGTTCCCTAAGCAGCGGCCCGTGACAGGCGGAAGTCTTCAACCCGGCGGCCGCTGGCCGCGTCGAAGACGCACATGTTCTCGTTCTCCCAATTCAACTGGACCTGCTCGCCGGTTCGGACCTTGGCGTGTCCGGCGACGCGCACCAGAACGTCCTGGTTCTGGATCCGGGCGGTCAAAATGGTATCCGCGCCCAGATAGTCCGACGCCCCCAGGATTGCCGGCACGCCGCGGGATGCCGACAGGGAAATGTGCTCCGGTCGCAGGCCGATAATGAAGTCCTTGCCGGTATCCACGAGCAAGGGATGATCCTCGGCACCGGCGATCGCCGTACCCTCGGTCGTCGATACGGTCTTAAGCAGGTTCATGGGCGGCGTGCCGATGAAGCTCGCCGCGAAGACCGTGGCTGGCGTTTCGTAGAGGTCGTCGGGCGCGCCGATCTGGTCGATATCCCCGTCGCGCATCAGAATCACCCGATCGGCCATGCTCATGGCTTCGGCCTGATCGTGCGTGACATAAACCACGGTCACGCCGAGCCTCTTTTGCAAGGCACGGATTTCGATCCGCATTTCGTGGCGCAACTTGGCATCCAGGTTGGACAGCGGCTCGTCCATCAGGCAAATGGAATTGCGGGAAATGATGGCCCGGGCCAAGGCGACCCTTTGTCTTTGACCGCCGGACAACTGGGCCGGTTTGCGGGCGAGCAGGGCCGACAACCCGACCATCTTGGCGACCTCGCCCAGCCGCTGCTGCTTTTCTTCCCGCGCCACCTTTCGGACATTGAGGCCGAACAGAATATTCTCCTCGACGTTTAGGTGGGGGAACAGCGCGTAGGACTGGAAAACCATGGATATGCCGCGCTGGGCGGGCGGTTCGTGGGTGACGTCCCGGTCCATGATGCGGATCGTCCCGCCATCGGCAATTTCCAGGCCGGCGATCATACGCAGCGTGGTCGATTTGCCGCAGCCGGACGGCCCCAGCAAAACCAGGAAACTGCCCTCCTCGACCGTGAAGCTGAGGTTCTTTATGACAGTGACCTCGCCCCATTTCTTGGTCACGTTTTGCAATGAAATTGCCGCCATGCCGGGGCCCTCAGGCTCGCGCTCGGGCTTGCGCCGCGGCCTGTGGGCCGGACGCGTCGCCGGGCAGCACCAGGCGGGCACCGTGCCGGGCGATCTGTTCGGCAATCGCCGGTGGCGGCGCGGCGTTGGAGAAAACCGCGTCGATTTCCGAAAGGCCGGCGATCCTGACCATGGCGTCGGCGCCGAACTTGTTGCTATCGACGGCGAGGAAACATTGGCGCGATATCTCCATGGCGATACGCGACACCTGCACGTCGCGATAGTCGTAATCCATGACCTGACCTTCCGCGTCGATCGAGCCGGCGCTGAAAATGCCGAAATTGACCCGAAACCGGCGCAGGAACTCCGCAGTTTCCTCGCCCGTGACGGCCCGGTCCCGGTTGCGCACCAGACCGCCGGCTAGAATGATCTCGAAATCCGTATGTTCGCATAGGAACGCGGCAACCATGATGTGTACTGTGATCACGCGCAGGCCGGTGTGATCGGTCAAGGCGGCGGCGACCGCTTCCACGGTGGTCCCGATATCGAGGAACAGACTGGCCCCGTTAGGAATCTCCCGCGCCAGCGCCTCGGCCAGAAGACGCTTTTCCTCGGCGTTACGGATTCGGCGATTGCTGTAAGCGAGGGTGTCGCGCCCTGCGGGCAGTCCAGCCCCGCCGCGATAGCGGTGCAGCAAGTTGCGCTCGCTTAGGCGGATAATCTCGCGCCGGATGGTTTGCGCGGAAACGCCGAGGCTTTCCGCCATCGATTCGATGGATGCGAAGCCCTTGTCCCTGACGTGGCGGATAATGGTTTCTTGCCGCCGCGTCAGATTATCGTCTTCCGCGCTTTCCAATGCCCACCCCAGTTTGCCCGGTCGCCGCACCGTTCGATATCGCGGCCGACCGCAAGTCACTGTCTTAGGCTAGGGGGATCGGTGAATTTTGTAAAGTACCTTACAAAAAATCACTGGATTGCAACAAAATATGCCTATTTTTGTAATATACTGGCAAAATATGACCCGTATCTACCAAGAATTGGAGGGCGGCACGGATCAGTTCAGCCGGTTCTTATAGAAGCGGCCACCTTTCACGATCGCCGAGAGCGCGCTTTCCGAACGTTCAAAGACCGCAAGGTCCTTCAAGGGGTCACCGTCGATCACCAGGAGATCGGCATAGGCACCCGGCCGCAAGCAGCCGAGCTTGCCTTCCCGACGGACCACCTGGGCCCCGACCAGGGTCGCGGATCGGATGATCTCCATCGGCGATAGGACCTGACTGCGGAGGGTGAATTCGCGGCATTGATCGTTTTGAAGTTGGCCCAGCAGATCGGTCCCATAGGCGACCGGCACCCCGGCGCGCTTGCATATCTCCAGCGAGCGCAGCCCGCCGTCGATGACGAGTTCGTTCTTCTCCAACATCTCGGGCAGCATGCCGAAATCGGCGGCGCGCTCCCGCATGGCGTAATAGGCGATCAGGTTGGCGGTCAGCATCATGCCCTTTTCCGCCATCAGCTTGGCCGCGGCCTCGTCGATCAGGTTGCCGTGCTCGATGGTTCGCACGCCCCCGTGGGCGGCCCGGGTGATCGCCTCCGGCGAATAAGCGTGGGCGCAAACGTATCGGCCGAAGGCTTCGGCCTCCTCCACCGCCGCCGCCACCTCGGCCGGCGAAAACTGCAGGCTGTCCAAGGGATCGTAAGGTGACGCGACGCCACCGGACATCATGATCTTGACCTGATCGCACCCCTGGCGCATCTCCTCGCGCGCCGCCTTGCGCACCGCGGCCTCGCCGTCGGCCACGCACATGGTGAAGGCCATGGCGTTACAGCAATGGCAGGCCGCGCCCTGGTCGGTCCGGCGGCGCGGATCGCTGTGGCCGCCGGTCGGACCTATGGCCTTGCCTGCGATGAACAACCTCGGGCCCTCGATCAAGCCTTCGTCGACCGCTTCCTTGAGTCCCCAATCGGCGCCCCCGGTATCGCGCACCGTGGTGAATCCGCGATAAAGCATGCCCCGCATGGACCCCACGGCGCGCGCCGTCATCAGGGTCAGCGGCACGTTTTCGAGCTGGCGGATGAGGACCTCGCTCAAGACCACATGGACATGGCTGTCAATCAGCCCCGGCATCAGGGTCTGTCCGCCACAATCGACCACGGCGGCATTCGGCGCAGAGAGCGGTTTTTCCGATACCTCCCGGATGGTCTCGCCCTCGACCAGAATCTCGAAACCGTCCGCGATTTCGTCTCGCTCCGGGTCGAGCATCCGGAAATTCTTAAACAGGATCTGGGTCACTTATCTCTCCCTGGGCAGATATCAAATGTCGTGCCGACGGGCCCATGCTCCATTGAACCGGGCGGCGTTTCAAGGTTTAAGCCCGCCAACGCCCATACGCCGGGACGTCCTCGGCGACGCATTTTCTGGATTTTGCCGGGCCCCTGGGGTTAGGTAGCGTTTCTGCGGCCACGCGACCCGAGGCCGCCATGCGTCCAAGAAACTCAAGGACACCCTCGATGAAGATCGCCGACGTCAAGACCTTCGTGGTCGGGAACCCGCCGCCCCATTTCGGCGGGCGCTATTTCATTTTTTTGAAGCTGACCACCGACACCGGCATCGAGGGCGTGGGCGAGGTTTATACCGCCACTTTCGGGCCCCATGTGGTGGCCAGCATGATCGAGGACGTCTGCGCCCGCCATGTGATCGACACCGACCCTTTCCATATCGAGGCCCTATGGCGCAAGACCTATGGTTCCGGCTACACCCTGCGCCCGGACCTCAGCCTTATGAGCGTCTTGAGCGGCATCGAGATGGCCTGCTGGGACATTGTCGGCAAGGCGGTCGACAAGCCGGTCTACGAGCTGCTCGGCGGCCGGGTGCACGAGCGCCTGCGCAGCTACACCTACATCTATCCCGACGTGGCCAAGGGCGAGGATTCGTCCATGTACTGGAACGCGGAACGCTCGGCCGAGCGGGCGGCGGAATATGTGGCCCAAGGCTTCACCGCCGTAAAATTCGATCCGGCGGCGCCCTATTCCGCCTTCGACCCGCGCCAGCCCTCCCTGGAATCACTCGAGCTCTGTGCCAAATTCACCGGCTTGATCCGCGAGGCGGTCGGCACCAAAGCGGACCTCTTGTTCGGGACCCACGGCCAGTTCACCACCGCCGGTGCGATTCGCCTGGCGAAACGGCTGGAGCCCTTCGATCCCCTGTGGTTCGAGGAACCCTGTCCGCCCGAGAACCCGCGCGAAATGGCCCGCGTCGCCCGCCAAACCTCGATCCCCATCGCGACCGGCGAGCGCTTGACCACCAAGTACGAATTCGCCCGGGTGCTGGAAGCCCAGGCGGCCTCGATCCTGCAAATGGCCTTGGGCCGGGTCGGCGGCCTGCTGGAGGCCAAGAAGATCGCCGGCATGGCGGAAACCTATTATGCCCAAATCGCGCCGCACCTCTACTGCGGGCCGATCGAAGGCGCCGCCAACATTCAGATCAGTGCCTGCACGCCGAACTTCCTGATCCTGGAAAGCATCGAAACCTGGGGCGGCTTCCACAGCGAGATTCTGAAAAAGCCGATCCAATGGGAAGACGGCTATGTCATCCCACCGAGCGACCCCGGCCTGGGCGTGGAACTCGACGAAGACGTCGCGCTCGCGCACCCCTACGAGGGCACCGCCCTGCACCTGGAGATGTTGGACCGGCCGGTCGTCTAAGCCCGGACCACGCCGTGGCGCCGCGGACAGGGGCCCACGCATCGACAGGCACCGAGCCTTCCTGGCGAGGCTCTCACCCCCACCCGCGCTGCGCGCCGCCCTCCCCGGTCTCAGGGGGGAAGTTTGCCCGCGCCGCGCTCTTTCCTGGCCCCTCATCGAGGGAGAGGCATAGTCTACCGCCGTCGCGCCTACCTTATCCCCTCCCCCCTTGACGGGGAGGGTTTAGGGTGGGGGGCCCTTGCGGCACCGGGCTACTGCGCCGCTTCGCGCGAGGTCAGGTCCGGCGCGGCGGACTCGAAGGCGCGGTCGTGGCGCAGGGCCGGAATTCGGCTGCGCGCGGCCACGGCCTTGGCGGGATTGATCTCGGCGATGACGAAACCCTCCGCCTCGCCACCGTCGGCCAAGACCTCGCCCCAAGGATCGACGATCAGCGAATGCCCAAAGCACTCGCCGCCGCCGTCCAGGGTACCGAACTGGCAGGGCGCGATCACGTAGCTGCCGGTCTCGATCGCCCGCGCCCGGATCAGAACGTGCCAGTGGGCCTGCCCGGTCAGCTTGGTGAAGGCGGCCGGCACCGCCAGAACCTGGGCGCCGGCTTGCGCCAGATCGCGATACAGCGCGGCGAAGCGCAAATCGTAGCAGATGCTCAGACCCAAAACAGTGCCGGGCAGTTCGACCACCGCCGCCGCGTCGCCCGGGGCGATGGTCGCCGACTCGCGGTATTCCTGATCGGGCCCCAGGTTCACGTCGAAGAGGTGGATCTTGTCGTAGCGCGCTGCGATCTCGCCCGCCGGGTTCAGGACATAGCCCCGATTCATGATCCGGCCGTCCGGCGCGGTGACCCCGAGAGACCCCAGATGCAGCCACACGCCCAACTCCCGCGCCGCCGCCGCAAAGGCCGGCAGGACCGGATGGGACTCCTCAGGAAACGCCGCCGGACGCAACAGCCCGTCGCGGGTCTCGACGCCGGAGAAATACTCGGGCAGGGCAATCAGCGTGGCCCCGGCCCCCGCCGCCTCGCGGGTTAGGCGCAGGGTCACCTCGGTATTATGCGCGACATCCGGTGTGGTGCAGTTCTGAACGCAGGCGGCTTTGAAGATATTGCTCATGGCCCCACCCTACGCCGGATCGGCGGTTTTGTGGAGAGCGTATCGGCGCCGAGGAGGGCCTGGAACCGGGTCGCGAAATTATGCATGGAATAGACCGGCAGGCCGGACGCCCGGCGGATGTCCGTCGCATAAGGGATCGTGCAGCAATCCATGCCCCTCTGCGGGACGATAGCTATAGTATTGTGTCAGGCGCTCGTAACATCTCGAGCATTCTGCGGAACTGAGCTTAGTAGATTTGTCGCGCGCCGCGGCAAGAAAGCAGCCCTCAGCCGTTGGGGCTCACCTCACATAGCTTTGACGAGAAAATGCAGTTCAAGTGGATCGCAATCGACGCCATTCACGGGCGTAAGGTCCTGGGGACAAGCGGACATAACCGCGATCATGTCCAGTTCAGCCTTGAACACCATCCGATCGCCAGGTTTCGATACCGGGGCAACCCACTGGATTGCGCCATCGTCGCCCACCGGGATGTTCATCCAGAGATTGAATGGCGCGGGAATGGCCGGTGCTCGCAGCCCTACGGCAATCATGGCCAATCGCAGATTATCGGCGCAATTGTCGTGATACGCCGTGCAACCGAGTTGCTGGTACCGCTGATGGTCGCAGGATGCGATTATTGTGTCATGTATGCCTGGCGACGTGTCTTCAATGATCGCCATCAATGTTCGACGATTGTTGGTGACCAAGGAATCTCCGACCTTCGGGAATATGGATTTGAGCGAGGTATGCACATGCTCCATCGACATGTACTCTTGGATTTCGTCAGCGCAAAACGCCCAAAAATCGCAGACCTGAGTGCCGTGCGTATTCTGAACCTCCAGCAACTGGCCCTTTTGCACCCTGACCGCCACGCCACAGCGAGCCGCGATCTCGTAACGCCGTCCGAGTTCGGGCGTGCCGTCAGGAGATACAGCGAATAGAGGCGATCGATTTTCCCCGTCCGGACGGCCAGGGTCGAAGCTAAGTGTCATGTGACGACCTTTTCCATGGTTCTGGCAATCTTCGATACGCACAAAATCTTGAATCGGAAATGAGTATTTCTCAAGTCACAGATGACGCGGAGCACCGCCGATAGGCATGGGCCTCAATGCGCCGCCAATGACCTTCGCCGTCGATGGCAAGCAATTTATCGCCATCCTAGCTGGCCTGGGCGGCGCGTGGCCGCAGTGGTTCATGAACAGCACCAAATGCCTGGAGAAGATGAAGCCGAGCTCCTTGCTGTTCGTTTTCGCGCTTTAGAATTTCTTGGGCCTATCCCCCCGCCGGAAAAGATCCTGGCGTCAGGGCGGCTTGGAACCAAGTCACGAAATTATACATGGAACAGACCGGCAGGCCGGTCGCCCGGCGGATGTCGGCGGCGTAGGGCGTCATGTTGGTGCATTCCAGCACGATCGCACCCAACTCGGGATGCGCGGCGGTCAGGGCGCGTGCGGCCTCCACGTTGTCCTGGCGCGCCGCCGCGACGTCGAGCTCAAGTTCGTCGCCCAGGATGACCCGTGTGAACTCGCGGCCGCCCTCGGTGCCCATCACCGGGGTCGCCGGATCGACGCCGGCGGCCTCCAGGTGCTCTGCGCTGAGAGACTCGGCGCTGACCGTCAGGATGCCGACGCCCCGGCCGGGCGGCAGGGTGCGCGCGATCAGCGGCACCTGCATCAAGGCCGAGGCCGCGACCGGCACGCCCAGCGCCGCCGCCAGATCGGCCTGGTACAGGGATAGAAAGCCACAATTGGTGGTGATCCCCTCCGCCCCCTCGGCGACCAACGCGCGGCCGGCCTCGATGAAAGCGTCGCGCAAGCCCTCGGCCCTTTGGCGCACCACACGCTCCGGCGAGGCCGCGTGGACCACCTTGTAGAGCACCGGGAAGGGCCAGGTCAGGGCGTTTCCCATATCGCCCGGAATGCGCGGAAAGCGCGCCTCCAGCATCAGAATGCCGACCGCCGCGCCGTAAACCGCTTTGCCGCCCGTCGCTTTTTCCATCAATGTCTCTCCGGTCTTCGCAAAATGATTGACCCCTCCAGAGAGGGGACCATAGCCTAGCCAGGCGGCCAAGATCGAATTCGAACCAACGAATTCGAACCAACGCCAGTGAGGGGGCCCGTCATGAGCGATAAGGAACACCAAAGCAATTCGCCGGACGGCGCCGAGGCCATGGTGCGCATGCTGGCGGCCCATGGCGTGCGCCATATCTTCGGCCTGTGCGGCGATACGACCCTGCCGTTCTATGACGCGCTCTACCGCCTGGATCACGGCATGACCCACATCCTGACCCGGGACGAACGTTCCGCCGCCTACATGGCCGACGGTTACGCGCGGGTTTCCGGCCGGGTCGGCGTGTGCGAAGGGCCCTCGGGCGGCGGCGCCACCTACATCGCACCCGGGCTGGTCGAAGCCAACGAATCCTCCGTGCCGATCCTGGCGATCACCTCCGACGTCTCGACCTCCTCGCAGGGCCGCTTTCCCTTAACCGAGCTGGATCAGGAGGGCCTGTTCCGGCCGTTGACCAAGTGGAACGGTGTGATCCCCAAGGCCGAGATGCTGCCGCGCATGGTCCGTGCCGCCTTCCGGGCCATGACCACCGGGCGACCGGGGTCGGCCCACCTGGGCTTTCCCTTCGACGTGCAGAAGGCCGCCGTGTCGGAAGAAGAGATCTGGGCCGACAAGACCCTGGGCGCCTGGCCAGCCTGGCCCACGGCCCCGGACGAGGGCGCGGTCGCGGCGGCCGCAGAAGCGATTCTCTCCGCCAAGCGCCCAGTCGCGATCTGCGGCGGCGGCGCGGTGATCGCCGGTGCGGAAGCCGAACTCGACCGTCTGGCGCGGCGCCTCGACCTGGTCGTGGCGACGACCATCTCCGGTCAAGGAAGTCTCGCCGAGACTCACCCCAACTGTTTGAGCGTGGTCGGCTCCAATGGCGGCGTGCCGGCGACCCGCGCCGTAGTGGACCAGGCTGACCTGGTGATTTTTATCGGATGCCGGGCCGGCTCGGTCACGACCGAGCGTTGGCGCTCGCCCCCGCCCGGCACGCGAATCGTCCACATGGATTCCGACCCGCAGGCGATTGGCGTGAACTACGACACCGAGGTGGCGGTCCATGGCGATGCCCGCCTGGCCCTGGCCGCGCTGAACCGGGTGCTCGACGGCCGAACGGATCTTCCGGGCTTTGGCGGCGCGGCCCGCGCGGCCAAGGCCAAGGCGGAGAAAGCGGCCGCCTTCGCACCCCTGGCCGAAAGCATCGAGCGGCCGATCCGGCCCGAGCGTCTGGTCGCCGCCCTGCGCGGGGTGCTCGACGACGACGCCATTTTGGTCGCCGATCCGGGCACACCCTGCCCTTATCTTTCCGCGTTTTACGAGCTTCGCACCACGGGGCGCACGCTGTTTTCCAATCGGGCCCACGGCGCGCTGGGCTATTCGCTGTCGGCGGCGCTGGGCGCCAGCTACGGCCGGCCGGGGGTCAAGGTGGTCTCGGTCATGGGCGACGGCTCCTTCGGCTTCACCTGCGGCGAGCTGGAAACCGTGGCGCGCAGCCGCCAGCCGATCACCTTCATCGTGGTCTCCAACAGCGTCTACGGTTGGATCAAGGCCGGGCAGAAGTCAGGCTTCGGCGGGCGCTATTATTCGGTCGATTTCGATACCACCGACCATGCCGCGGTCGCCACCGCCTTCGGCGTGAAAAGCTGGCGGGTCGAGGGCCCGGCGGCCTTACAAGGCGTCTTGCGGGAAGCGGTCAACCATCCTGGGCCCAGCCTGGTCGACGTCATCTGCCAACCGTTGCATGAAGCCAATGCGCCGGTCAGCGAGTGGGTCGCGTGACCGCGCCACGCGACACGGTCAGCCGCATGACCGTCCATCACCTTAGTTTGCCGGTGAACCGGCCGCGCGACCACGGCAGCGGCACGGTCGCCGGCGCGGTCGAGATCGTGCTGTTGCGCCTGGATACGGCCGGCGGCTTGGTCGGCTGGGGCGAAGCCTCGCCCTGGGCGGTCTTCACCGGCACCGCCGAGGCCGCCGCGGCGGCCCTGGACCGCTACCTTCGGCCCTTGATCCTGGGCGCCGACCCGCGCAACCTGGCCGGGGTCATGGCCGGGGCGGACAGGACCCTGGTCGGTCACCCGGAGGCCAAGGCGGCCATGGAGACCGCCCTCCTGGACCTGCTCGGCCGCATGAGCGGCCTGCCGGTTTATGCCCTGCTGGGCGGGCGCTGCCGGGAGACGATTCCGCTCTCTGTCTCGCTTGCCGATCCGGACTTCGCCGCCGATCTGGATTTGCTGGCCCGGATCCGGGCAGAGGGTGTGGGCATCATCAAGCTCAAGACCGGCACCAAGGATCACCGCTTCGATCTGGACCGGCTGGAGCGCTTGCGCGCCGACCACGAGGATCTGGATATCCGGGTCGACTACAACCAGGGCATGGCGGCGCACGAGGCTCTGCGCCGCCTGCGCGATGTCGAGGCCTTCCGCGTGAGCTTCATCGAACAGCCGGTACAGGGCCGCGAGCGGGAGGCCATGGCGGCCCTGACCGCCGCCCTGAACACCCCGATCCTGGCCGACGAAAGCGTGTTCGACCCGGAAGACGCGGTCCGCGCGGTGCGCGACCGGGTGGCCAATCTGTTTTCGGTAAAGATCATGAAATCCGGCGGCCCGCGCCGTGGCCTGGCGGTCGCCGCGATCGGCGCCGCCGCGGGCATCGCTTGTTATGGTGGCGACATGTTCGAAAGCGGCATCGCCCATCTGGCTGGCAGCCACATGATCGCGGCGGCACCCAATATCTCGCTGGGCTGCGAGTTCTATCAGGCACGCTGGTATTTGGCGCAGGACGTCTTGGCTAAGCCGTTTCCCATCGACGACGGAAAGGTCATTGTGCCCGAGACGCCTGGCCTCGGTATCGAGGTTGACGAGGCGGTGGTGCGCGCCCACGCCCTGACCAGCCGGGATCACTGCGCGTGAGTGCCGACGACACCAAGACAGTCGCCATCGTCGGCGCCGGAATCGTCGGCGTCTCGACCGCCATATGGTTGCAGCGCGCCGGTTATCGGGTGGTACTGCTCGACCGTCTGGGCCCGGCTGAAGGCACATCCCATGGCAACGCGGGGGTCTTGGCGTCGAACGCGGTGGTGCCGGTGACGACGCCGGGCCTGATCGGCAAGGCCCCCGGCATGCTGTTTAGTCCGAACAGCCCCTTGTTCCTGCGCTGGTCGTACCTGCCGCGCCTGCTACCCTGGCTGGTCAGATACCTGAGCCATAGCAGCGCGGCGGAAACGCGGCGCATCGCCCAGGCGCTGACCCCGATCATCGGCGACAGCCTGGAGCAACACCAAGCCCTGGCCGAGGGCACCGGGGCCGAGAAGTGGATCGTGCCGTCCGTTTACAGCTATGTTTATGCCGACCGGGCGGCCTTCGAAGCCGACGGCTTTACCTGGGCCCTGCGCCGCGAGAACGGCTTCACCTGGGACGAATTGGACGGCCCGGCCCTGCGCGCCTACGACCCCGCCTTTGGCCCAGAGGCCAATTTCGCGGCGTTGGCGCACGGCCACGGCTATATCACCGATCCCGGGCGCTATGTGAAGGATCTGGCGGCCCATGTGGAAGCCCGGGGCGGCCGGGTCATGCGGGCCGAGGCACGCGATTTCCGGCGCGAGGCAGGCCGGATCACCGGCCTCGAGACCGATCAGGGCCCGATCGCCTGCGACAGCGCCGTTATCTCGGCCGGGGTCTGGTCCGGCCCCCTGGCCCGGCGCCTAGGCATTCGGGTGCCCATGGAGAGCGAGCGCGGGTATCATGTGGAACTGATCGGCGCCAATCCGACGCCGCGCACGCCAACGATGATCGCGAGCGGCAAGTTCGTTATCACGCCGATGGACGGCCGGCTGCGCCTAGCCGGCCTGCTCGAGTTCGGCGGCTTGGACGCGCCGGCCAGCCGAAAACCCTTCGAGCTGCTGCTCAGGGGCGCCAAGCGCGCGATGCCCGGCCTGACCTGGCAGGACACCCGCGAATGGATGGGGCATCGCCCGGCGCCAAGCGATTCGATCCCCCTGATCGGCCCGGTGCCGGGTATCGCCGGAGCCTATCTGGGCTTTGGCCATCATCACATCGGACTGACCGGCGGACCCAAGACCGGGCGGTTGCTGGCCGGCCAAATTTCGGGCCAGCGGAGCAACATGGACCTTGCGCCCTACCGCCCGGAACGGTTTTCATAGGTCCACGAAGAACGAATTAAACGAGAAACAGGGAGATACATCATGGGATTCGTTAAAGACCTAATGGCCGGCGCGGCCACCTTTGGCCTTCTGGTCGGGTTCGCAGCCTCGGTATCGGCGGCTGAGAAGTGGGATATGCCGATGGCATATTCGGCATCCAACTTCCACTCGGCCACGGGCGCCGAGTTTGCAAAATGCGTTACCACGGGCACAGGCGGCGCCATTGAAGTCGTTACCCACCCGGGCGGATCGTTGTTCAAAGGCGCCGACATCAAGCGTGCCATTCAGACCGGACAGGTTGCCATTGGCGAGCGTTTACTTTCCGGCCACCAGAATGAAAATACCTTGTTCGGTTTCGATTCCGTACCATTCCTGGCAACGTCTTTCGACGATTCCGCCAAGCTGTGGAAAGCCGCTAAGCCGACCTTGACCAAGATTTTGGACGAACAGAATCTTGTCCTGCTCTACGCCGTTCCATGGCCGCCGCAAGGATTGTACTTCAAGAAAGAAGTTAATTCGGTCGCCGATATGAAAGGCATCAAGTTCCGTTCCTACAACACCGCGACGGCGCGCCTGGCCGAATTAGCGGAAATGCTCCCGGTCACCATTGAAGCCGCGGAAATTTCACAGGCCTTCGCGACCGGCGTCGCCGAATCCATGATTTCATCCGGGTCCACGGGCTATGACCGCAAAGTATGGGAAAGCCTGACGCACTTCTACGAAGTCGATGCCTGGTTGCCGCGCAACTACGTCATGGTCAACAAAGACACCTGGAACGACACCAGCAATGCCAATCAGAGCGTCATCCAGGGCTGTGCCGGATTGGCCGAGTACGCCGGTAACTATCGAGCCATCGAATACACCCAGTTCACGCTGAACGGCCTGAAGGCCGGTGGCATGACCGTTGGCCCGGCCGGCGATAAATTGGTGGCGGACTTGAAAAAGATCGGCGAAACGATGACCTCCGAGTGGCTGACGAAGACCGGCGCGGAAGGCAAAGCGATCGTCGATGCTTTCAAAGCCATGCAATAAACTTGCTGGGAGGCCGCTGCGGCGGCCTCCCAGTACCTACCGCAAACCTAAGGTGGGGGGGATGGGATATGAATTCGTTTGGGCACTTCGCGCGTTCGGTCCTGGATCGGGTCTATTTGTTTAGCGGCGTAGTCGCCGCCCTTTTTCTAATCGCTATCCTGTCGCTGATCGTTGTTCAGATGTTGGCCCGCTGGACTGGCGAAGTGTTTTCTGGAGCCCCGGACTACGCCGGCTACTGCATGGCGGCCGCATCGTTCTTTGCTTTTGCCCACGCACTCAACCGTGGCGCCCATATTCGCGTCAGCATGCTTCTTAATGCGGTAGGTTCGAAAATCCGCCGCTTGTTGGACATTTGGTGCTTTGCCATTGCCTCGGGGCTGGGCTGGTACTTTTGCTATTACGCGATAAAAGCCACTTATTGGTCTTGGAAATTCAAAGATATCAGTCAGGGCCAGGACGCGACCGCGTTGTGGATTCCGCAATCCGCCATGGTCCTCGGCAGCATTATTTTCGCCATCGCGTTGACCGACCACCTGATCCACGTCTTGATTTCAGGCGATCACCGCATCGAATCCGATGTGCTCGAACAGAGCCATGGGGAGTAAAGCCGATGGGTGAATTTCAGCTAATCGGCATCTTTCTCTTTATCCTGTTCCTTTTGTTGGGCACCGGCGTCTGGGTCGGCTTGGCCCTACTGGGCGTGGCCTTTGTGGGCATGGAAATGTTCACGTCGCGTCCCGTCGGCGATGTCATGATCACCACGATTTGGAGCGCATCGTCGTCGTGGACTTTGACCGCCCTGCCCTTGTTCATTTGGATGGGCGAGATTCTTCACCGAACCCGGTTGTCGGAAGACATGTTCCGCGGGTTATCGCCTTGGCTGGGCCGTCTGCCGGGCGGATTGATTCACACCAATATTGTCGGATGCACGGTATTCGCGGCGGTCTCGGGATCGTCGGCGGCGACGCTGACCACAGTCGGCAAAATGTCGATTCCGGAATTGCGCAAACGCGATTACCCCGAGCAACTAATTATCGGCACGCTCACCGGCGCGGCGACGCTGGGGTTGATGATTCCGCCGTCACTGACGCTGATCGTTTATGGCGTAACCATCAACGAGTCGATCTCAAAGCTTTTTATGGCGGGAATCCTGCCGGGCCTCGTTTTGGCCTCGATGTTCATGGGCTACGTGGCGATTTATTCGCAGGTCTCGAAAAAATTTAACCCGACCCCTGAGCCAAGAATGACCTTCGCCGAAAAGGTCGCCAATTCGAAATTCCTCATTCCGGTGATCTGTCTGATATTGGTAGTCATCGGTTCCATGTACCTGGGCTACGCCACAGCCACGGAAGCCGCGGCCTTTGGCGTGATCGGATCGTTAATATTGGCGGCGGGTCAAAGGTCGCTGACATGGTCGACCTTCACCGAAAGCCTGATGGGGGCGACGCGCACGTCGGCGATGATCGCCTTAATCCTGGCCGGCGCCGCGTTTCTCTCGCTTTCCATGGGGTTCACTGGATTGCCGCGCGCATTGGCGGAATGGATCGCGGTTCTGGAATTGAGCCGCTTCGAGTTGCTGATGGTGCTTATGGTTTTCTACATTGTCATCGGCTGCTTCCTGGATGGGATTTCATCGGTGGTGCTGACCATGGCCGTGGTCGAGCCGATGATCCGCGCTGCCGGAATCGATGTCATCTGGTTCGGCATTTTCATCGTCGTAGTCGTCGAGATGGCGCAGATCACACCGCCCATCGGATTCAATCTGTTTGTCATGCAGGGCATGACCCGCCACGAGATGAACTACATCGCGCGCGCCGCGATTCCTATGTTCCTGATTATGGTGGTGATGGTCTTTGTCCTGATCGCCTTCCCCGATCTCGCCGTCTGGCTGCCGGAGAACATGCGAGCGCAACCGGGGGGTTAACGGGAGTCGGGCGGAGGGGCTGTCCAGGAAAATAGTTGTCCCAACGACATGGGCCGAAAAGAGTGGCTACACCCAGCCCCAAGGCTGAATTCGCCGCCGGGTTACGGCAAACGTTTGTATTGGATCATCACGACCGCCACCGTTAAACGCTTGCAGACGCACCGAAAAATGGTGGCGACCTCCCCGCGTAAGACGGATTGAATATCGTTCACGTCGCTTTGGTCTTACTCTAAACCTCTTGGCGAGGCTTGGCATCTAGTCGGATGCGCGCCCCGACGCGCTTGCGGTACCGCAGGCTGGTGACCTTTTATGGGATTATGTGGAGAGACGAGTCAGTATGCACGCAACGGCCAGTGTCGACGACATCACAATAACCGGCGTGAAGATCGCCGACGGCGGCCTGTCCGCTGCCTGGGGCGGCGGCCACGCGCCATCGACATTCGACTGGTTCTGGCTGCGCGACCACGGCGAGGACGAGGCCAGCCTGGACCCCAAAACCCTGCAGCGCCGGGTCGAGACCTTCGCGATTCCCGCTGACCTGCGGGCCGTGAGCGCCGCGCTCGAAGCCGGCGGGCGGCGCTTGCGCCTGGAATGGTCCGACGGCGGCCCGCCCAGCCTCTATTCGTCCGAGCAGCTGGCCGCCCTGGCCGGCCTGGCGCCGGGAGACGAGGCCCTGGCACCGGATCTGCCGC
The DNA here is from genome assembly GCA_021776095.1 of Kiloniellaceae bacterium. Classification (GTDB taxonomy): domain Bacteria; phylum Pseudomonadota; class Alphaproteobacteria; order Kiloniellales; family J153; genus JAJFGN01. The sequence goes on from JAJFGO010000021.1 coordinate 23,940, forward strand.
GTCGGCCCTGGGCCCAAGGCAGCTTGCCCGATCCCCTGCCCAGCGTCGCCTTTCCGGAGGTCTTGGCGGGCGAGGCGGGCCGGCGGGCCTGGCTGGAGAATATTCATGTCTGGGGTTTTTCCCTGGTCACGGAGGTGCCCGGCGACGAAGCGGCGACCCGGGCCCTGGCCCTGCGGATCGGCCCGATTCGGGAGACCATCTTCGGCGGCCTTTGGACCCTGTCCGCCGAGATCGCCGAGCACGACGATACCGCCTATTCGACCCAATTCCTGGCGCCCCATACGGATTCGACTTACAGCCACGACGCGCCGGGCCTGCAAATGTTCAACTGCCTGGAATTCGACGGTCGCGGCGGCGAGAGCATCCTGGTCGACGGCTTGGCGATCGCGGAGACCTTGCGCAACGAACGGCCGGAGGACTTCGCGATCCTGACCCGGGTCATGGTGCCGGGGCGCTATGTCGAGCCCGGCGTGCATCTGCGCGCCGAACGCCCGGCGATCCGCCTGGACGGGAACGGGGATTTCCTGCAACTCAGCTTCAACAACTACGACCGCGCGCCCTTCCGCCTGCCCGAAGCCGAGATGGCCGCGTTCTACCGCGCCTATGGCGAGCTCAACCGGCGGGTCAACGACCGGGCAAACTGGCTCACCGTGCCCCTGCGCCCCGGGACCGCCCTGATCTTCGACAATTGGCGTACTTTGCATGGCCGCATGGGCTATGCCGGAAAGCGCGTATTTTGCGGCTGCTATCATAACCGGGAGGATTTCGAGAGCCGCCTTCGGGTCAGCCGCGCAGGGCCCAAAAGCTAGGTGTCAGTAGGCCTATTCCCGTGTAATATCGGACCTTCGCAGTCAACAAGAAGCGGGCTCGGTTGAAATGTCCCGCAGGGAACAAAAGAGCAATAGGGAGAATGAAATGAATGACCCCAATACCCTTAAGCGGCTCCTGAAAGAGCACAAGATGGGCCGCCGCGACTTTATCCGCACGGCCGTAGCCGCCGGCGCGACGGTCGCCATGGCCGGCACGGTCTTCGATCAGGCGCGGGCGGCGACGCCCAAGAAAGGCGGCCATTTCCGCCAGGCGCTGACCGGCGGCGGCACCAGCGACGTGCTAGACCCGGCGCAAACGCTCGACTCCTACATGATCAACGTCAGCTCCGGTCAGTTGCGCAACAACCTGACCGAGATCGGCCCGGACGGCCAGCTGCGGGCGGAATTGGCCGAGAGCTGGGAAGCCTCTCCGGACGCCGTGAAATGGACCTTCAAGCTGCGCAAGGGCGTCGAATTTCATAACGGCAAGACCTTGGATGCCGCGGACGTCGCCGCCTCGCTCAATCATCACCGCGGCGCAGACACCAAGTCCGCGGCCAAGGGCATCGTCTCGGCGATCGAGGATATCAAGACCGACGGCAAGGACACCGTCGTCATCTCTTTGTCCGGGGGCAACGCGGACTTCCCGTTCCTGGTCAGCGACTATCACCTGACCGTCTGCCCGGCCAAGGCCGATGGAAGCATGGATTGGCAGTCGGGTGTGGGCACCGGCGGTTACAAGCTGGACAGCTTCGATCCGGGCATAAACACCATCGTCAAGCGCAATCCGAACTATTGGAAGCCGAACGCCGCCTATTTCGATTCGGTCGAGAACCTTTTCATCTCCGACGTGGCCGCGCGGACCAACGCCTTGCGCTCAGGCGAATTGGATTGCATTCCCAACCTGGATATTAAAACCGTACATCTCTTGAAGCGGGACAAGAGCATCAATGTCTTCCCAACCTTCGGCAACAAGCACACCACCTTGCCGATGCACACCGACGTAGCGCCCTTCGACAACAACGACGTTCGCTTGGCGCTCAAGTACTCGATCGACCGTGAGGAGATGGTACAGAAACTCCTCAAGGGCCTCGGTGAAGTGGGTAACGACAGCCCGGTCGGCCCGGCCAATGTTTACCGCGCGACCAAGGAAGAGTTGCCGCAACGGCCCTACGATCCGGACAAGGCGAAGTTCCATCTCAAGAAAGCCGGCATGGAAAACCTGGCGGTCGATTTCCACGTCGCCGACAGTGCCTTCGAGGGCGCGGTCGACATGGCACAGCTCTATGCCGAATCGGCCAAGAAGTCCGGCATCAATATCAAAGTGGTTCGCGAGCCGGACGACGGCTATTGGTCGAACGTCTGGCTGGTTAAGCCCTGGTGCGCTAGCTACTGGGGTGGCCGCCCGACCGAGGATTGGGTCTTCTCGCAGATCTATTCCAAGGGCGCGGACTGGAACGAATCCCATTGGGACAATGCGCGTTTCAACAAGCTGCTGCTCTTGGGCCGCAGCGAGCTCGATCCGGCCAAGCGGCGTGAAATCTATGTCGAGATGCAGCGCTTGGTGCACGAGGACGGCGGCTCGGTCATTCCCATGTACATGGCCTACACCCATGCCGTTAGCACCAAGATCGGTTTGCCGGACCAACTGGCGAGCAACTGGGAGCTCGACGGTCACAAGAACGGCGAGCGTTGGTGGTTCGTCTAAGCTAGATAACTGGCACCGCGTCCCGGGGAAATTCTCTCCGGGGCGCGGCGGCGCCAAGCCTTGGTCGCGTTTAAAATTAGGAGACACCCTTGGAAGGTTTCGTTGGGCGGCGCGGCCTGATCGAGGCCAAGCGCCTGCGCGCGTTGAGCCCGCGCTCCGACCTCAAAGGCTGCATGCAATTGGGCAGCCACGCCGTCGCGATCCTGGCGACAGGCGCGGTTCTGGCCGTGACCTGGGGCACCTGGTGGGCGGTCCCGGTCTTCATCGCCCATGGCGTGTTGATTAATTTCCTCTATGCCGGGCAGCACGAGCTTAGCCACTCGACCGTGTTCAAGACCCGCTGGCTGAACGAGGCGGCGGGGCGCGCGATCGGTTTCCTGATGCTGTATCCGCGCGACTTCGACCAGATCCAGCACTTCGCCCATCATCGCCACACCCAGGATTGGGCCAAGGACGGCGAACTGGACCGCCCGCCTTACACCCTAATGAGCCACCTGCTTTACATGGCCGGGCCGACCTACTGGTCCTCGCGCATGAGCCGCATCCTACGCTTCGCCAGGGGCATCGTGCGCGAGCCTTATATCCCCGCCGACAAACACGCCCTGGTGATCCGCGAAGCGCGCTGGATGTTGACCGGCTACGCGGCGATAGCAGCCGCGTCCCTTGCCCTGCAAAGCTGGGCCGCGGTGATCTTTTGGCTGGCGCCCATGTTTCTGACCAAGTCGGTTCACCAGTTGCAGAACTCCATGGAGCATCTGGGCCTGACCCACGAGACCAACACCCTGGAAAACACCCGCACAACGCGGACCAACGCGCTGATGCGCTGGATGGCCTGGAACATGCAGTACCATACGGCCCATCACACCTATCCGGCGGTGCCGTTCCACGCGCTGCCCGAGCTGCACCGGGAGATTGTCGCGCGTAGCGGCCGCGAGCCGCACAGCATGACCTACCTGGGCTTTCAGCGCGAGTTGATCCGCAAGCTGGCGGGTGGGCGCAGCGAAGCCGACTATCCGCAAAACGAAGCCTGGATCCTCGACCCCGCCGAACCGCCGCGAACCGCCGCGAGCCATGCCCAGGCTTGAAGTCTTCCAGTCCCTATGGGCCATGGAATTGCGCCGGCCGGACGGCATCGAGCGTTCGGTGGAAGAGTCCTTCGAGATGGTCGCCGCCGCCGGCTATCACGGCCTGGCCATCGACTTGGGCGCGACCGACATAGAAAGCGCGCTGAAGACCCGGCCCCTGTTCGAGAAACACGACCTTGGTTGCTTGATCAATGCTTTTCCGCGAACCATCGAATCCCTGCGTCCGGTCTTGCATATGGCCAAGAATTTCGACGCCCGCTTCGTCAACATTATCGGCCAGGTCATGCCGCTTTCCGTAGAAGGTATGATCCCGGTGGTACGCGCCTGGATCGCCATGGCCGAGGAAGAGGGCGTAGAGATCCAATTCGAGACCCACCGCAACTGCATTACCAACGATCTCTTTGCGACCCTTCTGCTGCTCGACGCGGTGCCGGAGATGCGGCTCTGCGCCGACCTCTCGCACTATGTGGTGGACCGTGAGTTCACCTATCCCATCTCGGCGGACGACGATGCGCTGATTCAGCGCGTCCTGGCGCGCGCCAATTCGTTTCAAGGCCGGGTCGCCGGCCGCGAACAGATTCAGCTTCAAATCGGCTTTCCACAGCACCGCAAATGGCTCGATCTCTTCGCCCGCTGGTGGGAGGACGGCTTTCGCCTATGGCGGGCCCGCGCACAAGAGGACTCGGTCTTGAGTTTCCTGTGCGAGTTGGGGCCGCCGGAATACGCGATCACCGGGCCGGACGGCTACGAACTCTCCGACCGCTGGGAAGAGGCTTTGCAAATCCGCGGCCGGGTCGATGAGATTTGGGCGAAATTGGAGCGGGATGACGCCAGCGCGGCGTAAGGAGTTGGGATGGATAAGAAGAACCTGGAACGGCTACGGGCGAAATACGGCGCCGCCGGCGGCAGCGACGTCATGGACCCGCAGTTTAAAAAAGTCGCCGAGCTGCTGTTCACCGGCGATACGCGCAAGAAGCCCTACTCCGGCGTGCCGACGCTCTTGGACGCGCCCTACCGGCCCGAGGCCGCCGAGCGGGACGACTTTGGCGGGCTCGATTTAGCGCTGATCGGCGTACCCATGGACCTAGGCGTGACCAACCGGCCAGGCGCACGTTTCGGCCCGCGCGCGGTGCGCGCCATGGAGCGCATCGGCCCCTACAATCACGCGCTCAAGGTCGTGCCCTTGGCCGAGGCCAAGGTGGCGGATATCGGCGATGTGCCGTTCCGCAGCCGTTTCAGCCTCGACCAGTCGATCGAGGACATCGAGGCCTTCTACACCCAGGTCGCGGCCGCCGGCGTGCGCCCCTGCAGCGTGGGCGGCGATCATTCCATCACCTATCCCATCATGAAGGCGCTGGGCCGGGAGCGCCCACTCGCCATGGTCCACATAGACGCCCACAGCGATACCAGCGGCGAATACGACGGCGCCAAGTTCCACCACGGCGGGCCGTTCCGCTGGGCCGTGCTCGACGGTGTGCTCGATCCCCACCGCACGATACAAATCGGCATCCGCGGCTCCGCAGAGTTCTTATGGGAGTTCGCCTACGATTCCGGCATGACCGTGATCCACGCCGAAAAATTCGCCGAAATGGGCGTCGAGGCCGTGATCGCCAAGGCGCGCGAGGTCGTCGGCGACGGGCCGGTCTATATCTCCCTCGACGTCGATGGGATCGACCCGGCCTTCGCGCCCGGTACCGGCACGCCCGAGGTTGGCGGCCTGACCCCGCGCGAAGTTCAGGCGGCCCTGCGCGGCCTCGCCGGGCTGGAGATCATCGGCGGCGACGTGGTCGAGATCGCACCTGAATACGACGCCACCACCAACACCGCCCAAATGGGCGGCCAGATGCTGTTCGAAATCCTATCGCTCATGGCACTGGCGCCGGGATTGAAGACGGGGCCCTAGCACCTCGATCTGCCGCTAACCTTTCCACGAAACGTAAGGTTTCCATGATCGACATCGCCGCCGTCCGGGCCGATACGCCGGCCTGCGAAACCTTGCTTCACTTCAACAATGCCGGTGCGGCGCTGATGCCCGATCCGGTTTATCGGACCGTGGTCGAGCATCTAACGCTGGAGCGCGAGACCGGCGGCTACGAGGCGGCAGACAGGGCCTCGGAGGCACTACAAGGTTTCTACACGGCCCTGGCCGATCTACTGGGCGCGAAGCCGCGTGAGATCGCCTATGTCGAGAACGCGACCCGGGCCTGGGACATGGCATTTTACGCCCTGCCCCTGCGCGAGGGAGACCGGATCATCACCCATGGTTCGGAGTATGCCTCGAACTATCTAGCCTTTATGCAACAAGCCAAGCGGCGCGGTTTGGAGATCGACCTCGCGCCCTCCGACGGGTCTGGGCAAATCGATGTCGAGGCCATGCGGGCGCTGATCGGCCCGCGGACCCGCTTGATCGCGATCACCCATGTGCCGACCCAAGGCGGCCTGATCAATCCGGCAACAGAGGTCGGCCAGGTCGCGCGCGAGCACGGTCTCACGTACTTGCTCGACGCCTGCCAATCGGTTGGGCAACTGGACCTCGACGTCAAGAAAATCGGCTGCCATGTCCTTTCGGGCACCGGGCGCAAGTTTCTGCGCGGGCCACGGGGCACGGGATTCCTCTATGTCAGCGACGAGATCGTGGAGACGCTGGAGCCGCCCTTTATCGATCTCTTCGCCGCGACCTGGAGCGAGACCGATAGCTACACGCTGGCCGCGGGCGCCTTGCGTTTCGAGAATTGGGAAAGCTATATCGCCGGGCGTCTCGGGCTGGCCGAGGCGGTCCGCTATGCCACCAGGCTGGGCCTGCCGGCCATCGAACAGCGCATTCTTGAACTGGGCGCCGCCTTGCGCGAGGGTCTTTCCGAGATCGCGGGCGTTACGGTGCGCGACCTGGGCCGGAAACGCTGTGGCATCGTCTCATTCGACAAGGCGAGTGAAGAACCGGCGGCCCTGACGGCGCGCCTGCACCGCCAGGCGATCAATATATCGACCTCGACCGCCAAGAACGCCCGCCTCGATCTGGCGACCCGGGGCCTATCCTCGGTCTCCCGGGCTTCGGTCCACTATTACAACACCCAGGCAGAGATCGAGCGCTTCTGCGCCGCCGTCCAAGACGGCTAAGTGGCGGTGCCGAGCCGGAAACGCCCTCTCGAACGGCTGTAAAACGCCGGTAGTTTGTGTCGAAAACAAGAAGATAGCCCTCCCGCCGCCATGTGATATTGGCCTCAATGGCCGGTGCACGCCTAAGCGACCTGGGTCGATTCTCCCTAAAAGTTTGGGCTTACGTCGCTCGCAGGGCGACAGCTTCGGCTTGAATGGGGAGCGATGAGAATGGAAAGCGATACCTTGGTAAGTGACCCGCGCAGGCGCGGACGGCGCAGCGGGGGCCGCGCCGGCAATACCCGCGGCAAGGGCGCGGCGATCGAACAGCTGCCGTGGGACTTGCCGGTCAATACCGACAAGCCGACCGAGCCGATCGGCGAAGAGGGCGTTCAAGCCATCCACAATGGCGCCATGCGCATCCTCGAAGAAATCGGCATCGAATTCCTGAATCCCGAAGCGGTCGAAATCCTGCGCAAGGGCGGTTGCACCGTCGAGGGCGAGAACGTGCGCATGGGCCGCGACCTGATCATGGAGCAGCTCAAGCATGTCCCCTCCACCTATACCTTGACCTCGCGCAACCTGGACCGGCGGCTCGAGATCGGCGGCGACCGCATGGTGTTCGGCAATGTTTCCAGCCCGCCCAACTGCTCCGACCTCGACCGGGGCCGGCGCACGGGAACGCGCGAGGATTACCGGAATTTCATCAAGCTAACCCAGTACTTCAATTGCATTCATTTCGCCGGCGGCTATCCGGTCGAACCGATGGACATACACCCCTCGGTCCGGCATCTCGACTGCCTTTACGACAAGCTGATTCTGACCGACAAGGTCGTGCACGCCTATAGCCTGGGCAAGGAGCGGGTCGAAGACGTGATGGAGATGGTGCGCATCGCCGGCGGCCTAACCCACGAGGAATTCGACGCCACGCCGCGCATGTACACCAACATCAACTCCACCTCGCCGCTGAAGCACGACTACCCCATGCTCGACGGCCTGATGCGGTTGAGCCGGCGCGGACAGCCCACGGTGGTGACGCCCTTCACTCTGGCCGGCGCCATGGCGCCGGTCACCATGGCCGGCGCGGTCGCCCAGTCCATGGCCGAGGGTCTGGCGGCAATCGTCCTCATACAACTCATCAAGCCCGGCTGTCCGACCGCGATCGGCACCTTCACCTCCAACGTGGACATGAAGACCGGCGCGCCGGCATTCGGCACGCCGGATTACATGCGCGCGACTCAAATGTCGGGGCAGATGGCGCGTTTCTACGGCCTGCCGTTACGCGCCTCCAACGCCTGCGCCGCGAACTACCCGGACGCGCAGGCGGCTTGGGAAAGCGCCTTCTCGCTCTGGGCCGCAGTCTCCTCGCAGGTCAACATGGTCTACCACGCGGCCGGATGGTTGGAGGGCGGCCTCTGTGCCTCCTACGAAAAATTCGTCATGGACTGCGAGACCCTGCAGCAGATGATCGCCTATATGAAGCCGGTCGGGACCAGCGAGGCGGACATCGCCTTCGACGCCATAAAGGAGGTCGGGCCGGGTGGACATTTCTTCGGCTGCGCACACACCCAGGAGCGTTACGAGACCGCGTTCTACAGCCCCTTCCTATCCGATTGGTCGAATTTCGAGAACTGGCACGACCGCGGCGCCGTACAGACGCCCGAGCGCGCCAACAAGATCTGGAAGCAGATCCTGGCCGAATTCGAGGCCCCGCCGATCGACCCGGCGATCGACGAGGAACTGCAGGCCTTCGTCGCCAAGCGCAAGGAAGAGGGCGGCGCGCCCACGGACTTCTGATCCGCCGAACAAGGTTCCCGGAAAGACGCGAAACGGCGCCGCTCGGTAAGGACAGCGCCATTAGGTCATGGACTCATAAAAAATGTTCGCAAGATGATGTCCGTTTGCGGGCCGATACCAGACGACCTCGACGGAGCACGTCTTGGTCCGGGTATGACCCGGAGCGGACCTACTGCCGTTTTCTAGACGCCATCCCCTTGGTCAGCTCGTCTCAAAGTCCTTTAGAAAGGTTTTCAATAGCGCATCGAGTTTTCGCCGCTCATTGTCTGACAGACCTGACACCAGTTTCTCCTGTGTCTGCACATGCGCCGTGACCGCCGAGTCGATGACGCTGAAGCCCTTGTCGGTGAGTGAAATGAGAAAGCTGCGGCGATCATCGGGGCTTTGATTTCGCGCCACGAGCCCCGCCCTTTCAAGCTGATCGATCCGGTTCGTCATGGTGCCCGACGTCACCATAGTTGTCGCCATCAAGTCCCCGGGTGACAAGCTGAAAGGTGGTCCGGACCGACGCAGGGTCGCCAAAACGTCAAAGCTGGCCGTGTTGAGACCGTGTTCGGCCCAGGTTTTCTCCATCTCTCGCGAGAGACAGAGCATGAGCCGCTTGATCCGCCCGATCAGCCCCATGGGAGAGACCTCAAGGTCGGGGCGTTCCTTTCGCCACTGAGCGAGAACCTTATCGACATGATCCATGGCCCAATTCCTTAAACAAAAATATCTTGACGTCAAGATATAAATCATTATCTTGAGATCAAGGTACTTTTCAGGAGGGCGCGATGCGCCGTGGCACAGATCTGATTTTGACGGCACTGGCTCCCGCGATCTGGGGGAGCACCTATCTCGTGACCACCGAGTTCCTGCCCGACAGATATCCGGTGACGGTCGCGATGCTGAGAGCCCTTCCGGCCGGCCTTCTTCTGCTGGCGATTGTGAGGCGGCTGCCGGACCAAGAATGGTGGGGTAAGGTCTTCTTGCTCGGCGCCCTCAACTTCTCGATTTTTTGGGCGCTCCTGTTCGTCGCGGCCTATCGGCTACCCGGCGGCGTCGCAGCGACAGTTGGCGCTGTTCAGCCGTTGATCGTTATCTTTCTGGCGAACGCTGTCTTACGATCGCCCATTCTCGCATTGTCCGTCCTGGCCGCAGCGGCCGGGATGGGGGGTGTTGCACTGTTGGTCCTGACCCCGCAGGCGTCTTTGGACCCTATCGGCGTGGCGGCTGGTTTCGGTGGTGCTCTATCGATGGCGGCTGGGACCGTGCTGAGCCGCAAATGGCAGCCACTGGTATCCTCGCTGACATTTACCGCCTGGCAACTCACCGCAGGCGGACTGCTGCTACTCCCGCTTTCGCTTTTGGTTGAGCCGCCCCTACCTACCTTAAGTCCAGAGAACATTTTGGGGCTTGGCTATCTTGGCTTAGTCGGTGCTGCGTTCACCTACTTCCTGTGGTTCCGAGGCGTTAGCCGGATCGAGCCGTCGGCCGTCTCGACACTGGGTTTTCTGAGTCCTGTAACAGCCTTGATTCTCGGCTGGTGGGCGCTCGATCAACGGCTCAGCGCCTTACAGATCATCGGCTTTCTGACCGTTCTAGTGAGCGTCTGGCTCAGTCAAATGGCTGCTCGTCGCCCACGCTTGGCCGCTGCGTCAACGTGAAGAATCCCCTGAACCCAACGGAGAACACAAATGAAGATCATCATTTTGGGAGCAAGAGGCGACGTCGGAAGCCGCGTCGTGGCAGAGGCCCGGTCACGTGGACACGAAGTGACCGCTGTCGTGAGGAAAGAGGCGCAAATCAAAACGCTGCCGCCATCGGTGATCGCTTGTGTCGCTGATGTGCTGAACACTGATGAAGTGGTCGAGCTCATCGCAGGGCATGATTTAGCCATCAGCGCCATTCGCCCGCCGGTCGGACAGGAAGATACCCTTGTTTCGTTGACCCGCTCGATGCTGGACGCGGCAGCGCGTTCCCACCTGCGCGTGCTGGTGGTGGGCGGTGCGGCGAGCTTGAAGATGCCCGACAAAAGCGGCGCCACCGTCCTGACGGCTCCCGGGTTCCTCCCTGAGACCGTTGTGCCGATCGCCCGGGCCTGTCAGGCGCAGTACGAGCTCTGTGCGGCTGAGACGCGTGTGGATTGGTCCTATCTCTGCCCGCCGGTCATGCTGATCCCGGGAGAGCGCACGGGCCGCTATCGTCTCGGTTCGGATGTTCTGCTGGTCGATCCTAATGGGGACTCTGGAATCTCCATGGAAGATTTCGCTGTCGCTCTGATCGACGAAGCCGAGAAACCTCAACATGAGATGGCGCGGTTCACCGTCGCCTATTGATTCACTACTGGAGAGAACAGGAGAGGATGATGTCCAAAGAAACCAATCAGAAGAACTTGGATTAGGTCCAAGTTCACAGAGCGCCAGAAGACTTAAGTGACAAGGTTGCCTTTGGCTTTGTGAAACTGCTGCGCTTCGTGGCGGATCGCTTCTTCGCTAAACGCTATGGCCACCGAGCGGTCGTCCTAGAAACGGTTGCCGCCGTGCCCGGCATGGTCGGCGGGCTTTTGCAGCACTTAAAGGCCCTTCGGCATATCCGTGATGACGAGGGCTGGGTCCGGGAACTTTTGGAGGAAGCCGAAAACGAACGCATGCATCTGATGACCTTTGTCCAGATCGCCAAGCCAGCGCTCGCCGAGCGGCTGGTGATCATGATCACGCAGGCAGTGTTCTATAATTTCTACTTCTTCCTCTATCTGTTCGCGCCGAAGACGGCGCACCGGGTCGTGGGTTACTTCGAGGAAGAGGCGGTTGGCAGCTACACCCATTTTCTCGAACAGATCGACACCGGCGTGCAGGCCAATGTGCCCGCCCCGTAGATCGCCATCGAATATTGGAGCCTGGCTCGCGATTCGACACTACGCGATGTGGTTCTAGCGGTGCGCGAAGACGAAGCCAGACACCGCGACCGCAATCACGGCTTCGCTGACACCCTCAAGCTTGGCGAACGCCCAGTGGTCATCGGCCAAATCGTAAATGCGGAATAGTCGCAAACTCACCGGCACACTGATGATCCTACGCTTGAGAGACAGCACGCAATCGACAAGGAGACAATTCACGGAGCCCATCACTATCTTCGGACTTCAATTTGTGATGAGCCCGATCGTGTTCGCGTTGATCGCCAGGTGGTACGCCGCCCCTTGGCTGGTAGCGTTGCTGCTGGCGACACATGTGATGATCTTCGCCAAGCTTCTGAAAGGGAACCGAGTCGATGAAGCCACTGCCTGATGGTCTAGCACCCTATAAGCGCACACCAGTCTTTACCGAGAACACGGTGCCCGCCAGCCTCTTGAAGGACCACAAGACCAAAGCTGGCGTGTGGGGTGTCATTCATGTGAAGTTAGGGCGATTGCGCTATGTGATCCCTTCTTACCAGTATGACGTGGTTCTCAGCCCTGAAAAGGACGGCATAATGCAGCGCGTTTCTCGAATCGGGTCGCCGCCCGGAGTTGGGCGGCACCATTGGTTAGAGAAGCCGCAGTTGCCCCGGGGTGGCCGGGAGACGAGACCACCCCAGGGATTTAGACGAAGCTATTCCGCGGCCTGCGGCGCCGACTGCTTGCTCAAGGCGTCCCTGATCCCCTGACCGTAATCGGGGTGGACCTTGGTGAAGTGCGCGAGTGCTCTTTCGACGACGTCGTCCGGCACGCCCGCCATGGCCCCGGCAATGTTCGCGCAAAGGCGGGCCTTCTGTCCGGTATCGAACAATTCGAAAAGCGCGCGCGGCTGAGCATAGTCGTCGTTGCCGTCGCGGTGATTGTAGCGGTCGGCGTCGCCTGAGATCTTCAAGGGCGGCTCTTTCGCCGCCGGCTGCTCCACCGGACCGCCGAAGGAATTCGGCTCGTAGTACGCGTCCGGGTTCGGGTTGTTGGCGAAGAAGCGCATCGGTCCGTCCTTGTGATAGTGATAGACCGGGCACTTAGGAGCATTCACCGGCAAGGCCTCGTAATGGGTGCCCAGGCGATAGCGATGCGCGTCGGCGTAGGAGAAGATGCGCGCCTGCAGCATCTTGTCCGGCGAGAAACCGATACCCGGCACGACGTTGGAGGGCGAAAAGGCCGCCTGCTCGATTTCCGCGAAATAGTTTTCCGGGTTCCGATTCAACTCGACGATACCGACCTCGATCAGGGGATAGTGCGCGTGCGGCCAGACCTTGGTCAGGTCGAAGGGGTTGTAGGTCGTCGCCTCCGCATCGGTCTCCGGCATGATCTGCACGCAGAAGCGCCACTTAGGATGATCGCCCGCCTCGATCGCGGCGAAGAGATCCTCTTGGGTGGACTCGCGCGTTTTGCCGACCACTTCGGCGGCCTCGTCGTTGGTCCAGTGCCTGTGGCCTTGCAGGGACTTGAAGTGGAACTTCACCCAATAGCGCTCACCGGCGTTGTTCCAGAAACTGAAGGTGTGCGAGCCATACCCGTTGATGTGGCGCACGTCGGTCGGCAGGCCGCGATCCGACATCAGGATGGTGATCTGATGCAAGGCCTCCGGCGACTGCGACCAAAAATCCCACATGGCGGTGGGCGAGCGCAGATTGGTCTTGGGATGGCGCTTTTGGGTATGGATGAAATCCGGGAACTTGTAGGGATCGCGGATGAAGAACACCGGCGTGTTGTTGCCGACCACGTCCCAGTTTCCGTCCTCGGTGTAGAACTTGACGGCGAAGCCGCGCACGTCGCGCTCGGCATCGGCCGCCCCCGCCTCGCCCGCCACGGTCGAGAAGCGGATCAAAAGGTCGGTCTTCTTGCCCTTTTCGGAAAACACCTTGGCCTTGGTGTACTTGGCCATGTCGTTGGTCACGATCAGCGTACCGAAAGCGCCCCAGCCCTTGGCATGCACCGTGCGTTCCGGAATGCGCTCGCGGTTCTGATGGGCCAGCTTTTCCATCAACTGATAGTCCTGCATCAGGACTGGGCCGCGCGGACCGGCGGTCGCCGAATTCTGATTGTCCGGCACCGGGGCGCCGGCCGTGGTGGTCATGACCTTTCGATCGCTCATGATGTATCTCCCTAGGCTGTCTTGGCCGCCGGCCCTATGCCGCCCGTCCAGATCGTCATATTGGCGTAAAACGTATTATTGTTGAAATCGATTGTTACGATGATTATAATCGTCAACAACGATGAACCTGCGGGATCTTAGATATTTGGTGGCGGTCGCCGACCACGGCCATTTCGGCCGGGCGGCGGAGGCCTGCCATGCCAGCCAGCCGACCTTGTCCGGGCAGATCCGCAAGCTGGAGGCCTATCTGGGTGTCGAGATTTTCGAGCGGACCAAGCGGTCGGTCAGGCTGACCCCGGTCGGCACTGAGATTATCGCACGGGCCAGAGTGGCGGTCCGCGAGGCGGAGGCGATTCGGGCCTTGGCCCTGGCCCGGCAGGACCCCTTTGGCGGCGATCTGAGCCTGGGCGTGATCCCGACCATCGGGCCCTACCTCATGCCCATGGTGCTGCGCCCCCTGACCGAGGCCCACCCCAGGTTACGCATAGCTCTGACCGAGGAGACAACCAATGCGCTGGTCGCCCGGATTCTGGCCGGCGAGCTCGACGCCGCGATCCTGGCAACGGATCACGCCCCCGAAGGGCTAGACGAAATCCCACTTTACGACGAACCGTTTTGGCTGACCTATCCGCGCGGCCACGCGCTCGATCGGGTCAAAACAGTAACCGCCGCCGCCCTGGCCCAGGATCGCCCCCTGCTGCTCTCGGATGGCCACTGCCTGCGCGATCAAGCCTTGGAACTGTGCGGTCAGGCCCAGGCCCCCGGCGCGGCGGCCGACTTGCGGGCCTCCAGCCTGGAGACCCTGGTCAACCTGGTCGGCGCGGGTTACGGCACGACCCTGGTCCCGGCCCTGGCGATCCGGGGCGGCTGGACCACCGATCTGGGCGTGCAAGTGCGCGAGATCGACGTTCCCGGGGCGAACCGCCGGGTGCGTCTGGTGCACCGGCGCTCCTTCCCGCGCAAACAGGTGCTGGACAGCCTAGCCAACACCATCCGCGGCCTCCTGCCCAACACGGTTCAGGTGTGCAAATTCTAGCCCAGCACCGAGAAGCTGCTGTTCTCGTTGATCTCACGCAGGCGGGAATAAAAGCCCAAGCTGACCGTGCGGCCGGTGTATTTCAGGGTGAAGGGCACGGGGTCGCGGTCGTGGTCGCGGCCGCCTTCGCAAGCCTCGATTAGATCGGCCATCATCTCGCCGGCGATCGGCGCGTTCTTGAACTGATTGCCGCTCGAACCCACGCCCATGTAGAAACCGGGCAAGTCCGATTTGTCGTAGATCGGAATCCAGTCGTCGGTGACATCGTAAAGTTCGACCACGCCCTTGGTCTTGCTGGGGATGCCGAGATCGGAAATGCGCTGGCCGACGCGCATGACCTGGACCTGCCATTGCTCGGTGAATTCGCGGTTAAAGTTGTCCGGGTCGACCCATTCTCGGGCGTCGCACGGTGGGTCCTCGCTGCCGATCAAGATATGATTACCCATTTCCGGGCGGAAATAGGTGGCGATGTCGCTGTCCGAGAACACCGTGCCGTCGCGCTCGTAGTCGAACCCTTCGGGTGACGGCACATGGGCGACCTCGTGGCGTAGCGCCCTGGTCTTGATCTTCATGCCGTCCTCGACCCCGGCCATGCGGTTGACCTTAAAGGAATGCGGCCCCGCGATGTTGACCACGACCGGCGCGCGGAGAGTCTCGCCGTTGTCCAGAGTCACGCCGGCGACCCGCCCGTCCTCGCGCAAAATATCGGCGACAGCGGCGTTGAAGCGGAAGACCGCGCCCTGGGCCTCGGCCGCGCGCTGCAGGTTGTGGGTGGCCAGTTGCGGGTCGGTCACGTAGCCCCCGGTCGGGAACAGGACCGCGCCCGACATCTGCCGGCCGTTTGGCTCCCCGAAGCTGGGGTCATCGGGCCGTTTGGCGGGGCCATAGGATTCGGTATTGAGGATCGGTAAGCGGCGCGTGAGTTGCTCGGGCGAGAACTCCTCGTAAGGGCAGCCGATGGTATCCATGAGTTCCATGGTCGGACCCAAGTGCTTGTTGCTCTCGGTCTTCATAACGATGCAACCGCAATCGACGTAACGCGCCAGGCCGCGCTCATCCGGCGCACCCAGGAACTTTTCCCAATCCTGCCAATAGAAGTGGCTCTCGTAAGCGATGGCGGACCCGTCCACGGTCGAATAGTACGGCCGGATAATGGCGCAGGAGCCCGAGGTCGAGCCGTAACCGGCCGCCGGCAGCTTATCGATACACAGAATTTTTTGGCCATTGCGGGCCATGGCCAGCGCAGTGGCGGCGCCGATGATACCGGCACCGATGATGATCGCGTCGTAGTCCTGGGCCATGGCCACCAAGCTCCCCATCCAAAGCACCGCCTCCGGCCGCTAGAAGCCCAGCCTGCAGGCGCCACAAACTATGCTGCGTCCGCGCCTGAACGGGATCGCAGACCGGACATAAAATATCCTGATTTTGCGCTGACAACAGGCCCGCGAAGGCCCGGGTCGCCCCCACCGCCAACTGGACCCGGAATCCCACCGATAGGCTAGGCCGGACTTGGATAAAAAAGAAATGCAATCTATAAGTGTATTATGGAATCGATCTCCAAGCCTAAGATTGGCGAGTATGCGGCCGCTTCGGATAGCAACACCAGCCCGCACGTGTTGCTGGTCGAAGACAACCCAAATCTGGCCTGGACCTATCAGCGCATTCTTGCCAAGGAGCCGATCGCGCTCGAGCATGTGGCCACCGGGACGGATGCTTTATCGCGGGTTGCCGCCGAACCGCCGGCGGTGATGCTGCTCGACCTCAAGTTGCCGGACATCCATGGCCTGGAGGTACTACAACGCACCTTGGCCGGCATTGCCACCACTGCGGTCATCGTGATAACGGCGCACGGCGGCGTCGACACAGCGGTCGCGGCCATGCGCGCCGGGGCCTACGACTTCCTGACCAAGCCCTTCAAGGCGCAGCGCCTTCTGGTCACTCTGCGCAATGCCCTGGAACGCCAGCGGCTGGCCGGCCTGCTCGATACCTTCCGGCGCGAGCGTTTTCACGGATTTCTGGGTGCGGCCCTGCCCATGCAAGCGTTGTATCGCGCCATCGAGAGCGTCGGTCCCAGCAAGGCCGCGGTCTTCATCACCGGCGAAAGCGGCACCGGGAAAGAGGTTTGCGCCCAGGCCTTGCATGCCTGCGGCCCCCGGCACGATGGCCCCATGATCGCCCTGAACTGCGCCGCCATCGCCCACGACCTCATGGAGAGCGAAATCTTCGGTCATGCCAAAGGTGCGTTCACCGGCGCCGAATGCGCCCGCAAGGGCGCGGCGCGGCGGGCCGACGGCGGCACCCTTTTCCTCGACGAAGTTTGTGAGTTGGAACTGGCCTTACAGAGCAAGTTGCTGCGTTTCGTGCAGACCGGCACGGTGCAGGCCGTCGGCAGTGACCGAGTCGAGCAAGTCGACGTCCGCCTGATTTGCGCCACCAACAAGGATCCCTGGGCCGAGGTCGAGGCCGGCCGACTGCGTGAGGATCTGTACTACCGCTTGCACGTCGTGCCGTTGTGTATTCCGCCTTTGCGGGAGCGTGGCTCGGACATTCTGCGCCTCGCACATGCTTTTCTGGCCGAAGCGTCGCGCGAGGAAGGCAAGGATTTCCACAGCATAGAACCGGAGGCCGAGGCGGTCCTGCTCAATCATGATTGGCCGGGCAACGTGCGCGAGTTACAGAACGCCATGCGGCACGTCACGGTTCTGCACCAAGGCCCCGGGGTCCGGCGCGAAATGCTGCCGTCACCGCTGTATTGCCGGTCGCCGGCCACCTACCCGCAGGCCCGCCGCGCGGAGAGCCGCAGCCTGCATGACATCGAGCGAGAGGCCATCGAGGCCGCGGTCGCGGAGAGCGGCGGCAACGTTACCCGCGCCGCCCGCCGGCTGGGCGTCGATCCCTCAACCCTACACCGCAAACGCCAGGCCTGGGCCCGCGCCGCGAATTCCTGAGGGCCGCAACTCGGGCTTCGGCCCGCTTGCTCAATGCGGGCCGGGACGCTAGCTTTCGCGCCTTCTGGGGCCAGCGGCGGACTGCGTTATGATCAAGGGCGTTACCTTCGACCTGTGGGACACCATGGTGCGCGACGAGTCGGACGAAGCAGTCCGTGCCGCCCGCGGCCTGCGAAGCAAAAGGGCCGAGCGCCGCCACCTGCTCTGGGAGGCCCTGAACGCAGTCCAGCCCATCGAGGCGGCCCAGGTCGAGCTGGCCTACAACGTGGCCGACGCCGCCTTCAACCGGGTCTGGCACGATCAGTTCGTAACCTGGACCATCGCTGAGCGCCTGCGCGTCGCCCTGAACGGCCTGGGGCGGACGTTGCCCGAAGCGGAATTCACGCGGGTCGTGCAAGCTCATGAGGTCATGGAGGTCGAGATCGCGCCCGATCCCATCGAGGGCATCGCCGAAGCCCTGGCCGAACTCGCAAGCCGCTACAAGCTTTGTGTCGTCTCCGACACCATCGTAACCCCAGCCGACGGCTTGCGGGCAGTCTTGGAAAAGCACGGCCTGAAGCAATACTTCAGCGGCTTCGCCTTTTCGGACGAGGTCGGCCACTCCAAACCGCACCGCGCCATGTTCGACGCCGCAGCCGGGCAGTTGGATCTGCCCCTGAGCCAGTTGGTCCACATCGGCGACCGCGACCACAACGACGTCAAGGGGCCGCAATCGCTCGGCATGAAGGCGATCCTTTTCACGGCCTCTCGGGCCCACGACAAGGATACGACCTCGGCCGAGGCCGTGTGCGAGCGCCACGCCGATCTGCCCGGCATCGTCGACCGCCTAGCCGGGCGCTGAGCCGCCCCAAGAAGGAGATTTCGAGATGGCCCAGGGGCCCCGTTTCCTCGTTGTCGACGGCTACACCAAGCAAGGCCGCGACGGCCTTGCCGCCGGCGGCGCCAGCCCGGCGGGCGAGCTTTATGCCCGCATGCTCAAGGCGTGCGCGCCCAATTGCGAGGCTGAGATCGTCTATCCGGCCGATCCCGGCGCCGGCCTGCCAAAGGGAGCCGCAATCGCACAATACGACGGCATCGCTTGGACCGGGTCGAGCCTGACGGTCTATGCCGACGATCCCAATGTGCACCCGCAAATCGAATTCGCCCGGGCCGCCTTCGAGGCCCAGGTGCCCAGTTTCGGCTCCTGCTGGGCGGCTCAGATCGCGGCCGCCGCGACCGGCGGCGTCGTCGCCCCCAACGCGCGCGGGCGTGAGATGGGCATCGCCCGCAAAATCGCCCTGACCCCCGAGGGCCGGGGCCATCCGCTTTATCTGGGCAAGAAGAGCGTGTTCGACGCCTTCATCAGCCACGAGGACGAGGTCACGCACCTGCCGCCCGGCGGCGTGCTGCTGGCCTCGAACGACCACAGCCAAGTTCAGGCCATCGCAGTCACCCATAAGGGCGGCGTGTTTTGGGGGCTGCAATATCATCCGGAATACGACCTACACGAATTGGCACGCCTGTGTTTTTGCCGCAAGCAACGCCTGACCGACATGGGCTTTTTCGCCGACATGGACGCTGCACAGCGTTACGTCGACCTTTTGGAGACCTTGCACCAAGACCCCGCGCGGCGCGATATCGCTTGGCTGCTGGGGATCGACGAGGACATTACCAACGAAGATGTTCGCCGTGCCGAGGTGCGCAACTGGATCGAGCGCCTGGTTTTGCCGAACATGCGCCGCTAATCCGTGGCCGACCGCACCCGAGCGCCACGCGCGTGGCAGCGCATGTTAAGCGGCCGGCGGCTCGACCTGCTCGACCCCACGCCGATCGATGTGGAGATCGAGGACATTGCCCTCGGGCTGTCGCGGGTGGCCCGCTGGAACGGCCAGACCAGCGGCAAATGGTCGTTCAGCGTGGCGCAACATTCCTTGCTGGTTGAAGACCTGGTGTGTGCGATTAAGCCGGCGACGCCGAACCGATGGCGTCTGGCGGCCCTGTTGCACGACGCGCCGGAATACGTCATCGGCGACCTGATCACGCCCTTCAAGGCGGCGGTCGGGCTGGACTATAAGAAACTGGAAATCAGCTTGTTGCGGGCGATCCACCTGCGCTTCGGCCTGCCGGCCGAACTTCCAACCAGCGTCGCGCTCTTGATAAAGCGGGCCGATCATGCCGCGGCCTATACAGAGGCGACCCAACTGGCCGGTTTTGCCGTGCCAGAGGCCAACAAAATCTTCGGCAAACCGCGCGGCCTGGCCCCGACGCGCCTGAAGCCGCGCCCGCCGGACGAGGTCAAGGCGGCGTTTCTGAAACGCTTCGCCCTCTTGCAAAAGCAGGGCTGATCGGGGCGGGTCAGGGTTTCGTGACGTGGCGGAGGCAGCTTGCGACCGGCCACATGACAGACCAAGTGATCCATCATGACTGAAACGCGCGTACTAACAGCCAATATCGGGCGCGAGGCGAGCAAGGCCTGCGTGTTCCGGGTCTAGCCCCTGATGGCGTGCATCCTAAGCTCTCCCTCATGACTTTAGTCGCCGGGCTATCGCTCGCGATCTGGCTCTATCTGGTTCTGCTGCACGGCCGCTTTTGGCGTGCGCCCGAAGTCTTGGCGGCGGCCCCCTCGAGCGTCGCGGCTTGGCCCGCCGTGGCGGCGATCGTGCCGGCCCGCGACGAAGCCGATGTGGTCGCGCGCACCCTTAACGCGCTCCTGACTCAAGATTACCCGGGTCGGCTAGAGGTTTTCCTGGTTGACGACCACAGCAGCGACGGCACCGCCGAGATTGCACGGCAGGTCGCGGTGCAGAGCGGTCAGGGCGCGCGCCTAACCGTGGTGACGGCGGGCGAATTGCCGGAGGGTTGGACCGGCAAGCTTTGGGCCTTGTCGGAGGGTCTGGCGCAAGCCGAACGGACCGGCGGCGGTTTCGACTACGTCTGGTTCAGCGACGCCGATATCGAGCACGACCGGGACAACCTGCGCCGCTTGGTGACCAAGGCGCAGGACGAAAAGCGCGACCTGGTCTCCCTCATGGCCAGATTGTCATGCGAGTCGGCTTGGGAGCGTCTGCTGATCCCGCCCTTCGTCTACTTCTTTCGCATGCTCTATCCCTTTGCCTGGACCAATGACCCGCGCCGCCGGACCGCCGGAGCGGCGGGCGGCTGCATGCTCTTGCGCGCGGCCACCCTGCGGGCCAGCGGTGGCCTGGACGCTGTGCGGGACGCCCTGATCGACGACTGCGCCCTGGCCCGGCAGATCAAGGACCTGACATTGAAGCGCGATCCGGCCGCCGCCGGCGGGGGTATCTGGCTCGGGCTGGCCGATGGCGCGCGCAGCATCCGGCCCTACGACGGCCTTGGCGACATTTGGCGCATGGTGGCGCGCACCGCCTATACCCAATTGCATCACCAACCTTTGCTTCTGGCCGGAGTGTTGGCCGGCATGGCGCTGACCTATCTGGTGCCACCGCTCGGAGTCCTGCTCGCGCCCTGGCACGGCGATGGGGCCACCGCCCTGCTGGCCGGTACGGCTTGGGCCTTGATGACAGTCTCGGTCTGGCCCAGTTTTCGCGCCTACGGGCAGGCCCCGTGGCGGAGCCTAACCCTGCCGCTGGTCGCCGCGATCTATGCCGCCATGACCTTCGATTCCGCGCGCCGCCACTGGCAAGGCGCCGGTGGCGCCTGGAAGGGCCGGGTCCATTCGGCACCGGGCGCCCTGGCGCGGCGCCGGCTCGACCTATAGGATTCGCCAACGCCTTCATGGATTCGATTTCGAGGTTCGCGTGACAGTCAGCGACGCAATAGAGACGCCGTCCGGCAAAGGTGCCGGCGACGAAAACTTTCCGGTCGGCTCCTGGCTTTTGCCGGCGCGGCTGCGGCCTCATGTCGCGGCCTACTACCGCTTCGCCCGGGCGATCGACGACATCGCCGACAACCCGGCCCTGAGCCCGGACGACAAGATCGCGCGCCTGTCGCGTTTCGAAGCGGCGGTAACCGGCGCCGAGGCCGACGATCCGGCCCTCGCGACCGCGCACAAGATCCGCGAGAGCCTGGCCGAAACCGGAGTCGATGCACGCCATTGCCTGGACCTGATCGCCGCCTTCAAGCAGGACGCGGTCAAGTCGCGCTACGACGACTGGGCCGACCTCATGGGGTACTGTGCGCTGTCGGCCAATCCGGTCGGGCGTTACTTGCTCGATCTGCACGGCGAACCGGCCAGCGGCTATGTTATTTCCGACGCCTTGTGTAGCGCCTTACAAGTCCTAAACCATCTGCAGGATTGCCAAGACGACTATCAGAACCTGGACCGGGTTTACCTGCCGCGCGTATGGCTCAAGGCGGCGGGCATCGACGAACGGGTGCTGTCGCGCGCCTTCGCCACGCCGGGCACGCGCCGAGTGATCAATCAATGCCTGGATGAGGTCGACGACCTCTTGCTCACGGCGCGGCTCTTGCCGGAGCGCCTGACCGACCGGGCGCTGGCCATGGAATCGGCGGTCATCCTCCGCTTGGCCCGGCGCCTAAGCGCCCTGTTGCGGGCCCGCGATCCCTTGGCCGGGCGGGTCGCGCTCAGCCGGTTCGATTTCGCGGGTTGTGGCCTGCGCGGCGTCGCCAGCGTGTTGCGCGACCGGCTGCGGCCCAGGCCCAAGGCCGTTTACGCGCCGCGGCAAGGCCGCTGAGGCCGAGCCTTTGAAGCCAAGCGGACCAGACGGCCTGATGCTAGGCGCCGGGAACGGCGATCCCACCGGTGGACATGCCGTGACAAGTACCGCAGCCAGCGCCATGGCGCATGTGCGCGAAGTGGTCGCGCGTTCCGGCACCTCGTTCCTTTGGGGCATGCGGATTTTGCCGCCCCATCGCCGGGACGCCATGTATGCCATCTACGCCTTCTGTCGCGAAGTCGACGACATCGCCGACGAGGCCGGATCGCCAGAGGTTAAGATGGCGAACCTGGCCGCGTGGCGGCGCGAGATCGCGCGGCTCTACGACGGCCAGGCGTCAAGTCCGGTTGCGCGCGCGTTGCAGGGCCCGGTCGCCGAGTTCGCCTTACCGGCCGAGGAATTCCTTGCCGTGATCGAGGGCATGGAGATGGACGTGCGCAGCACCATTGTCGCACCCTCCCTCGAGGACTTCTGGCTGTATTGCCGCCGGGTCGCGGGCGCGGTCGGCATGTTGTCGATCCGGGTCTTCGGCGATTCGAGCGCCCCGGCGCGCGAGCTGGCGGTGGTTCAGGGCGAGGCCTTGCAGACCACCAACATCCTGCGCGACCTGGCGGAGGATGCTGCGCGCGGCCGCCTGTACATGCCCGGCGATCTTCTGGCCAAGCACGGCATGGCCGGCTTGTCCCCGGATGAGGTGCTCGACCATCCCGGCCTGCCCGCCGCCTGTGCCGAGCTGGCAAAGCTGGCAAAGAGCCGATTCGCCAAAGCCCGCGAACTTCTGGCTCGCTGCGACCGACGACGCCTGCGCCCGGCGCGGCTCATGCTGGAGTCTTACGACCGCATCCTGCGCCGGCTCGAGGCCCGCGGCTGGGACCGGCCGCGCGAGGCGGTCCGCCTGTCGCGTGCCGAAAAGCTGTGGGTCGCGCTCCGCTATAGCCTGATTTAGGTCCGGCGCGCCAATATGGGACAGGTTCACATCGTCGGTGCCGGTCTATCTGGCTTGTCTTGCGCGGTGCATCTTGCCGACGCGGGCCACAGCATCGCGCTGTACGAGGCCGCCGGACAGGCGGGCGGACGCTGCCGGTCTTATCACGACGGGCAAATCGGCCGCGTTATCGATAACGGCAATCACCTGCTGTTTTCGGGCAATCGCGACGCGCTCGATTACCTGAGCAGGATCGGCGCGCGCGATACCCTGATCGGGCCGACGCGCGCGGCCTTTCCATTCTTCGATTTGCGAAGCGGCGAATCCTGGACCTTGCGCCCGGGCGCCGGTCCCCTGCCCTGGTGGATTCTGTCCGCAGCGCGGCGGATCCCGGGGACCGGGGTGGAAGATTACATGCGCGCGCTGCGCCTAGCCCGCGCAGGGCCGGGGGCGACGGTTGCCGACTGCCTGCCCCGCGGCGACGCTATGTGGCAAAGGTTCTGGGAACCCTTGTGCGTGGCGGCGCTGAACACGGCCCCGGAGGAGGCTTCCGCCCGCCTTCTATGGCGCGTGCTGCGCGAGAGTTTCGGCCAGGGCGAGGCCGCCTGCCGGCCCATGATCGCCCGCGACAGTTTGGCCGCCAGCCTGATCGACCCGGCCCTGAAATTCCTCCGGGCGCGCGGTGCCGAAATTCACTTCAATCGGCGCCTGCGCGCCATCGGCCTGGTGGACAAGCGGGCGCGGGTGCTGGATTTCGGCGAGCGGCGCATACAACTCGGGGATCGGGACTGGCTGGTGGTCGCCGTCCCGCCGAACGCTGCCGCCGCCCTTCTGCCCGGGCTGGACGCCCCCCAAGACGTGCGCCCAATCGTCAACGCCCATTTCCGCCTGCCCGCGCCGCCGCCGGTGGCGGGCCTGGCACCGGACCTGCCGATCCTGGGCCTGATCGGCGGCACCGCCCAATGGCTGTTCCTGCGCGGCGAGATCGTCAGCCTGACGGTCAGCGCCGCCCAGGCCCTGGCGGACCGGCCGAGCGAGGAGATCGCCGCGACCCTTTGGGCCGAGACCGCCCGGGCACTCAAGCTGCCCGCCGCCCCGGCGCCACCGATTCGCGTGATCAAGGAACGCCGGGCGACCTTTGCCCAGACACCCGAAGCCGTCCGCCGCCGCCCGCCGGCCCAAACCGCCTGGGCCAACCTGGCGCTGGCCGGGGATTGGACCGCCACAGGGTACCCCGCGACCATCGAAAGCGCGGTCCGTTCGGGCCGGGTTGCGGCCCGTCTTGTCACAGAATGATTACAGTCTTTCCGCGAATCGTGATCTGCTATGCGCCCTCTGCGGGGGTCGGGGCATTGCACCCAAGCGTTTGTTTCAGTATGAAGTTTCCATGACAGATCCGAAACCTCCACGGGTTATGAGCGGGCCTGGCATCCACAATCAGACATGGCCGTGACCGACCGTTCTTCGATCCTGAATTTTCGCGGCGATACCGCGCGCACTGCCGCCAATCGGGCGGACAGCGGCCGTGTGGGCGACGCCCAGGCCTCCGATGCCTTGGCGGCCGCGCGCCTGGCCGGAAGCGAAACCGACTCCTCGGACCTCGAGCGCCTGGTCGAGGATGTCCACACCGCCCTGCGCGAACTCCAGCGCCCGGACGGACACTGGGTTTTCGAGTTCGAGGCGGATGCGACCATCCCGGCGGAATACATCCTGCTGCGCCAATTCCTGGGCGAGCCGGACGACCCGCGCGAACAGAAGATTGCCAATTACCTGCGTGGGATTCAAATGCAGAATGGCGGCTGGCCGCTGTTCTATCGGGGCGACTTCGACCTGAGTGCGACCATCAAGGCCTATTTCGCTTTAAAGATGACCGGCGACGATCCGGAGTCCGAGCACATGCGCTGTGCGCGCGATTTGATTCTGGCGCAAGGCGGGGCCGCCCAAGCCAATGTCTTCACGCGAATCGCGCTGGCCTTGTTCGGCCAAGTGCCGTGGCGCGCCGTGCCGGAAATGCCGGTCGAGATCATGTTGCTGCCGCGCTGGTTTCCCTTCCACCTGTCGAAGGTGTCCTACTGGTCGCGCACGGTCATCGTGCCTTTGCTGATTCTGATGAGCCTGAAGCCGCGCGCGCGCAATCCGCGCGGCGTGCGCATCGACGAACTGTTCCTGTGCCACCCGAACGAGGAACGCTATCCCATGAACGCGACGGGCGACGCCCTGGGCGCGTTCTTCGCCGGCCTGGACAAGCTGCTGCGCACCACCAGCCGGCGCGTTCCCCGGGGCAGCCGCCGGCGCGCGATCGAAAAGGCAGTCGAGTTCATCACCCCGCGCCTGAACGGCGACGACGGCCTGGGCGGCATTTTTCCGGCCATCGCGAACGCCGTGATGGCCTTCGATGCCTTGGGCCGGCCGACCGACGACCCGGACTTCGCGATCGCGCGCCAGGCGGTCGAGAAGCTCTTGATCGACCGCGGACCGGACCAGATATATTGCCAGCCCTGCCTGTCCCCGGTCTGGGATACCTGCCTGGCGGCCCATGCTATGTTGGAGGCCGGCGAGGACCCCGACGGGCCGCGCCTGCAGAAAACCATCGACTGGCTGCTGGAGCGCGAGATCAGCGAACCAGCAGGCGATTGGACCTGGCGCCGGCCGGGACTGCAGCCGGGCGGTTGGGCCTTTCAGTACTGGAACAACTACTATCCCGACGTGGACGATACCGCCGTCGTGGTCATGGCCCTGGACCGCGCCGCCGACCCGCGCTGCGGCCCGGCGATCGAGCGGGCGACCGACTGGATTCTCGGCATGCAAAGCAGCAACGGCGGCTGGGGCGCTTTCGACGCGGAGAACGAGTACTACTACCTCAATCACATTCCCTTCGCCGATCACGGCGCGCTTTTGGACCCGCCGACGGTCGACGTGACCGCGCGCTGCATCTCCATGCTGGCGCAGCTCGGTTATGGGCGCGACCATCAAGCCATTCGACGAGGTCTCGATTTCCTGCACCGGGAGCAAGAGGAAGACGGCTCCTGGTTCGGCCGCTGGGGCGTCAACTACATCTATGGCACCTGGTCGGCGCTGTGCGCCTTCAATGCCTGCGAGGAAGACCTGGACGCCCCGCACATCCGAAAGGCGGTCGCGTTCCTGAAGTCCTGGCAACGCCCTGATGGCGGATGGGGCGAGGACTGCGCGACCTATTGGAAAGAGAACCGGGGCCTGATCAAGGCCTCAACCGCTTCGCAAACCGCCTGGGCGCTGCTCGGCCTCATGGCGGCAGGCGAGGTCGACAGCGAAGCGGTGCGCCGGGGCGTCGCTTATTTGGAACAGGCACCGCGCGACGGCGCCAAGTGGCGCGAGAAGTGGTACACGGGCATCGGCTTCCCACGGGTGTTCTATCTGAACTACCACGGCTACAGCGCCTATTTCCCGCTTTGGGCCCTGGCACGCTATCGCAACCTGCGCCGCGCCAACGAAGGCCGCGTGCGATTCGGCATGTGACGACCTTCGGCTTCGTCACCGGCCTTAGGGC
This sequence comes from Kiloniellaceae bacterium, assembly GCA_021776095.1. Classification (GTDB taxonomy): domain Bacteria; phylum Pseudomonadota; class Alphaproteobacteria; order Kiloniellales; family J153; genus JAJFGN01. The sequence goes on from JAJFGO010000021.1 coordinate 50,540, forward strand.
CGAAACCAAGATTCTCGAAACAACCGCGAAACGCACGGGCCGTGCCACGCCCCGTGCGGCCTGCGCCGGCGCCCATGCCGGGCGGGCCCAAGACGGTGCCGCGCGCCTGATCGCGCAAGGCGCGCGCGTGATCGTCAGTTTTGGCCTGTGCGGCGGGCTCGGCCCGTCGTTGCGGCCGGGCGCGTTGATCTTGGCAACCTCGGTGGTCGATCGGGCGGGCCAGAGCTACGATACCGATGCGGATACCCGCGGGCGCCTTTCAAACGATCTTGTGGCGGCCGGCTTGAGTCCGATCGGCGGTCTTATTCTGGGCGACGACGAAGCCGCCGCGACCGTGATGCAAAAAGCCAAGCTTTACGACCGAACCGGCGCGGTCGCGGTCGACATGGAGAGCCATGGTGTCGCCCTTGCGGCGCACGAGGCGGGCATCCCCTTCCTAGTGGTGCGCGCTGTCGCCGACCCGGCCGCGCGTGACCTGCCCCATGCGGCGCTGGTCGCGACCAGGGAAGATGGCGGGATACACGCACAGGCGGTCATGACGGCGCTGATACGGCGGCCTTGGGAGATTGGGGCGATGCTGCGCTTGGCGCGCGACGCACGCGTCGCCTTCGCCACCCTGAAGCGCGCGGCGGAAACCCTACTCCGCGGCGGCTGACGTCTTCTCGGTTTCGGGCTTCGGTTCGTCGGTATGAACCGTCGTGACCGCTTCGGCGACCAGGCGGTCGAAGATGAATTCGGCCGGGCGCTGATTGGCGAGCGGAATGTCGGGCGCCTTGGGGCCTTCGGTCCGCACGCCACCCAGAAATACCCTGAGGGCCTTGAGCGGATGCTTGACCGTATCGTTGACCGCGGTCGGCTCGTAACCGCAATGCACCATGCAGTTGGCGCATTTCTCGTAGTTGCCGGTGCCGTAGGTCTCCCACTCGGTCTCGTCCATCAGCTCCTTGAAGGTCTTCACGTAGCCTTCGTTCAGGAGGTAGCACGGCCGCTGCCAGCCGAAGATATTGCGCGTCGGGTTGCCCCAGGGCGTGCAATGGTATTCCTGATTGCCGGCCAGGAAGTCGAGGAACAGGCTGGACTGGGAGAAGGCCCACTTCTTGCCCGACGGCTTTTTCTTGCCGCGCCGGAACACCTCGCGGAAAAGATTGCTGGTCTGATGCCGGCTCAGAAAGTGCGCCTGATCGGGCGCCCGCTCATAGGCGTAACCGGGTGAAACCGTGATGCCCTCGACGCCAAGCTCGGTGGCAAAATCGAAGAAAGCTTCGACCTGATCGGCCTCGGCGTTGTTGAACAGGGTACAGTTGATGTTGACGCGGAAGCCGGCGTCCTTGACGTGCTGGATCGCCTTCACCGCGCGCGCGAACACGCCTTTCTGATCGACCGCCCGGTCATGCTCGTCTTCCAAACCGTCCAGGTGAATTGAGAAGGTCAGATAGGGGCTGGGCTTGAAGAGATGCAGCTTCTTCTCAAGCAGCAGCGCGTTGGTGCAGAGATAGACGAAGCGCTTGCGCTTCACGATCTCGCTCACGACCTCGCCGATTTCCTTGTGCAACAAAGGCTCGCCGCCAGGAATCGAGACAATTGGCGCGCCGCATTCCTCGACCGCCTCGACACATTCGGCGACCGAGAGGCGCCGGTTCAGGATCTCGTCCGGATAATCGATCTTGCCGCAACCCGGACAAGCCAGGTTGCAACGGAACAAGGGCTCCAGCATCAAGACCAGGGGATAGCGCGCCCGGCCGCTCAGCCTTTGCTTGAGGATATAGGCGCCAACGCGCGCTTGCTGTCTAAGAGGTACCGGCACTCTCGTCTCTCGCCTTACATTCCGGGAGTCGGCCCATGGTGGCCATCCCTATTCCCTAGCCGTTTTGGCCGGTGAAGCCAAGCGACATGCCCAAGCCTCACCTATTCGTGTAGCGCAGGGCTCCCGCGCGCCCTAAACCAAGTAATCGGCGGCGCGGAACCATTGCACCGCGTCGGCCAGGGCCTCTTGGGCCGCACGGCATTTATAGCCCAGTCGGTCGGCCGCCTTGGCGCTGGAGAAAAACATGCGCTTCTTGGCCATGCGCAGGCCGTCCACGGTCACAAAGGGCTCACCCCGGCCGGTCACCCGGGACCAAGCCTCGGCCGCGTAGGCGACCGGCAGGATCGCATCGTGGGGAATGCGAACCCGGGGCGCCCGGCGCCCGCACAAGGCCGCGATTTCGGCCAGGATCTCGCTCAAGGCCATGTTCTGGCCACCCAGCACATAGCGTTCGCCGAGCTCGCCCCTCTCGAAGGCCAGCAAGTGCCCAGCGGCCACATCGTCGACATGCACCACGTTCAGGCCGGTATCGACGAAAGCGGGCATGCGCCCGGCGGCGGCCTCGACGATCATGCGCCCGGTCGGGGTCGGCTTGATGTCGCGCGGCCCCACGGGCGTCGAGGGATTGACGATCACGGCCGGCAAGCCGGCCTCGCGGACCAGGGTATCGACCTCGCGCTCAGCCAGGAACTTCGAGCGTTTGTAATGGCCGATCATATCGTCCAGGGATACCGGCGTTTTCTCGTCCGCCGGGGTGCCGTCAGGCAGGATCCCCAAGGTGGCGACGCTGCTGGTATAGACGATGCGCGACACCCCGGCCTCGCCGGCCAACTCCATCAAGCGCCGGGTGCCCGCCACATTGGCCCGGTAGATCTCTTCCGGGCGCGGCACCCAAAGGCGGTAGTCGGCGGCGACGTGAAACAGCGCCTGACAGCCGCGCAGGGCCCGGGCCAGCGAGGCAGGGTCGCCCAGATCGCCCTCGGCGACCTCCAGCTTCAGCTCCGCCAAATTGCGCCGGTCGCCACCCGGCCGGGCCAACACCCGGACCGTTTCGCCGCGCGCCACAAGCTGGCGTGCGACCGCCGAGCCAACGAAGCCGGTGGCGCCGGTGACCAGCGTGGTCATGCGCGCCTGGCCCGCGCCGTAACCGCCGACGTCCTTGCCGCCGCCTCCAGATCTGGAAAGACCTCCTGGCGGGCGCGCTCCAGATCCTCGGGGAAATCGATCTCGACCCAGGGCAAACCGGTAATGTCTTCAACACCGAAGCTGCCCGGCGGCGCGTCCAGCAGAATATTGCGGATCGCATCCTCGTAGATCACACCACGGTGGCCGGCGGCGATCAGGCGCTCGGCCTCGGCTATGGTCGCGGCCGCGATCTCGGGCGAAAATCGCGCGAAGCCGACCCATTCGCCCCACCAATCGTAGCGCCGTTCCGGCCGCTTGTGGAAATCGACCAGCACCTCGTCGCGCAGGCACAGCTTGACCGGGTCGTCGCCCTCTTCCGTTTGGCGGTCCATGAGAAAGCAGTTGGCCTGCGGGCTGGCCAGCAGGCGCGCCATCATGCGGCTGTCGTAGAGCACGTCGCCATCCATGAAGACCGCCGTCTCTCCGGCGGTAAAGGCGTCCTTGAGGGTGGCGTAGGATATGATCGCGCCCTCCTCGAAATGCGGGTTGAATTGGGTGTGCACCAGATCGCCGGCGCCGATGCGCGCGATCTCCGCCGCGACCTCCTCGGCCCGGAAGCCGACCACCAGGTCGATTCGCTCGATCCCCTGGCCGCGCAGGATCTCGACGTGACGCTCCAGCAGGGTCTTGCCGCCAAAGCGCAGGAGCACCTTAGGCGGCAGTTGCACGTCATTGAGGCGCCGGCCCACACCAGCCCCAAGGATTCCCACTCTCATGTCACACCCTTATGCGTTCGAGACTTGGTATTAGGGTCAAAGTCGGGTCTCGAAGCCGTCTCGTCAATGTCGCGCAGCCGCCAGATCGGCGAATTCACGAAAACGGCAACCTTCCCGGCAGGGCATGCGGCCCCGGGGCCCGGGATATTTTGCTGGAGTCCCGCGTAGCACAGACATATGTCAGTAATCTGCACATTATCCTCAAGACCGCCCCGGAGGGCTTTCGTGACCCGCCATCTTCGCTCCCTCGCCTTCGCGGTCCTTTTTGTCCTGGGATTCGCGTCGATCTCAGCAACGGCCTCGGCGGCGCCGGCACGCCCGGGCGAGTTGGTCACCGGCTTGAACGAGGCCCTGCTGGAGGTCATGCGCAATGCAAGCGATCTGGGCTTCCAGGGCCGCTATGACCGGCTCGCGCCGGTTCTGCGCGAAACCTTCAGTTTCAGTGCCATGGCCGGTATCTCCGCCGGCAGGCACTGGCGCGACCTGGGGCCGGAGCAACGCCGCACCCTGGTCGGGGCCTTTGGCCGCATGAGCATCGGCACCTTCGCCGCGCGCTTCGACGGCTACAGCGGCGAACGCTTCGAAGTCATCGGGGAAGAGCCGGGCCCGCGCAATACCGTGCTGGTGCGCAACCAACTGCTCAAGAGCGACGGCGAGGCGATCGAGATCAACTACCTCTTGAAACGCATCAAGGACCGCTGGCGGGTGGTCGACGTCTATCTCGATTCCACTTTCAGCGAGCTGGCCACCAAGCGCGCCGAGTATTCCGCCGTCCTGGACCGGGAGGGCTTCGACGGCCTGATCCGGCGGATCGAGGAAAAGCTCGCCAAGCTGGCCGCGGCGGGCTAAGCAACGGGCGAAGGAATCGGGTTCGTCTCGAAACCGCCAGGAATTGCTTGAGGGAGCTCCCCATGGCTGAGCCGCTAAACCGGGACGAAGTGATCGGCCTGCTGAACGATCTGGGCCGCGAGCGGGACGAGGAGGTTCTGGCCGCCGCTCGCGCCGTGCACGCGAAGGTCGCCGCCGCCGAGCTGTCCTGGCAGGACCTGCTGCGTCCGGAGGACGATGACGAGAACGCCGGAGATACCGAACCGGAGGAAGAACCCGAGGAGGAGCCGGAGGAGGAACCCGAGGAAGAGGCCGAGGAGGAGCCGGAGGAGAAGCCGGAGGAGGAACTCGAGGAAGAGGCCGAGGCGGACTTAGAGGAGGCAGAGGGCGAGACCGAGGCCCATGACTCTTCCGACACTAATGCGGAATCCCTGGCGCTGATCGAGGAACTCCTGGCCAAGAAAGGCATCTCGGCGGACCTGCGCCAGGAACTGCAGGACTACAAGACCGATATCGCCGAGAACGAATTCGACCAGGGCGACCGCAAATACCTACGCGCCATGCACCGGCGGCTCTCGAAAGAGTCTTGAGGCGGCCCTGCGGAACGCCCTAGGCCGAAAACCGCGTTGCGGAATTCCCTGTTATTCCCTGCCGAGCAGGGAATTAATTATCCCCCTCCCCAAGGTCGGGCCCCTAAACGATCCAAGCTAGCGAGCGCGGCACCCCACGCAACGATTAGGCTGTGGAGAACGCGCCGGGCGTGCTGTCCAGCCCGACGCGGGCTGAACCTTGCCGAAATGAGTGCAACGGCCGCCTATCGTGGGCAAAACGACCGGCATTTTCGTATTCTTCACCTATTCGAACTAAGTTTCCCGACCGCAAAACCCAGTATTTCCCTCGGGTTCACAAGCGCCCTGAAATGGGATGCCTAGGCTGAACGTGCGCGGAGGTCCGGGACTAGGGATCGAGAAGGGCCGTGTCAGCGCCGTGACAATTTCCGAGATCCTCGGTTACCTCTCCCTGGCAGGCTACCTGGCGGTTTTTTGCCAGGCGGTCTGGTTGACTTGGTTGAAGTCGCGGGATGACGAGCCAATCTACGGTCACGGATTCGGCAAAGTACCTGAGGTCATTGCGTGGGCCCTTCGACACTGTTTCCATCAAGGGTTCATCGTCATCGAGGACCGCGAATCGAATCGCTTCGTTCAATTCCGCAAATACATTCCCGTTCTCACGAAACATGGGTATGGGCTTGAGTTCGCGTTTCCTAACGCCCCTTGGTCGAAGCCGTACCTTCCGAAACTGCGCGAGGCGTTGGGAGAGGACGGCATCCCCTTCCGGGAGGCACGCGAAACGCACGGCGACGTCACGTCTTTCATCTATGTGGACTGCGGCCAAGACACCGAAATGGCAGTCGATCTGGCCCGCCGCTGCTTTTTCGATATCTTCGGACTTGCCCCAGATACCCGCTTTAAGACGATAGCGTCGGATTATTCAGTTCTCGGTGACGAGGTTGTCGATCACAGGGTCCAGAACCCGTCATCTCTTGGGCAACTCTGGCGGGCGCTCCGCGCCAAATTCCTAGCGTTTGGCCTTCCTGACCCCAACTTGTTCATGCGCTTTGCTGGTTATACGGCTGCGCTTCTTTTTCTCTGTTACCCCGCACTTTGGTGGGCCTGGTTTCGCGTCGAAGCGTCGTCCCCGGATTGGAAATGGCTCATTGGACCAATTCACCTGACGGGAAGTCATGCAACGTGGGTCTTGTTGCTAATATTCTGGCTCCTGTTATTCGGTTTCAACAGAACACGCCGGGACCTCGCCCGATACAAGTGGGGCCGACCGGGAACGTGGATCGACAAGATCGGTGAGCCGCTGATCGTCCGCGCCCTGCCGTTAGCCGTCATCACTTCATGGATCGGCATGTGAGTCGAAGCTCGGCCGCCGGCAGGCACTTGACGTCTTTTCTCGGGCTAGGAACCGCATCCCTAGTTCGCAGAGGTCTTAGTGATCGTGAATGCACCTCTTAGCTCGCCAAGTGCGAAGCCCGTCGCCTGATCCTCAAGATAGCGCGAGTCGATCGTCGCCTTTAGCTCAGGCCCAATACTCGAGCCATGGCAACTCAGGCAAATTTCGCCGGTGGGTATCGCCTTCATATAACGATAGGTTCGGCGACCGTTGCTCTCGACAAGCTCCACTCTCTCCATCGCACCGAGCTTTTCGCCGGCAGCGGCCCGCCGCAGGAACTCATCCAAAACCGACGCCTCCCATTCATCGGGTGCGTTTCCCGGATTGCGGATCTTGTGGCTCGTACGCCCGACCGTCCGTCCGGCAGGCTGGGACATCTCACGGGCAATCTCCGGCGCCTCGGCGTTGCATACGGGAATTGCATGGACCGGGCCACCTTCCTGAATGGCCGCCTGCAGCGCGCCTTTTAGCTTGCCGGCGAATGCCTTGACGATCGCACGGCTCTCTTGGACAAAAGCATCCCGCCCGGGATCTTCGCCGGCGCTCACACTTTCCGGCGCCAGGATTCCGAAGGTGAGAAGCAGAAAAAGTATCTTACGCATTGGGAACCTCGAAGCGGTTAGGTAGCCGCACGTCGTCTTCCATCATCACCATGGCGACAATGATCTGAGTCAACCCGGCTTTTCATCCGCGGGGGACGCCATCTGGCAGCGACCAATACAAGACCAAGCGGAGTCCGCAGCCCCATCCGAATTGGGTCATTTGCGGTCGTGGTAGAACCAGCGCGCGGATGACCGGAGTTAGTGCAACTGCGGACCCGCATGTATCGAAGGCGCTCGCTAATCCTCGACGTCCGCCCTCACGCCTCCAACGCGCGCGCGAGGTCGTCCTTGATGTCCTCGACGTCCTCAAGTCCCACGGAGATGCGGACCATGCCGTCGGTGATGCCGACCCGCGCGCGTTCCTCGGCGCCCAGGCGCTGGTGGGTGGTGGTGGCGGGGTGGGTCGCGAGGCTTTTGGAATCGCCCAGGTTGTTGGCAATATCGATCACCTTGAGCGCGTTGAGCAGGCGGAAGGCGCGCGCCTTGCCGCCCTCGACCTCGAGGGTGACGATGGTGCTGCCGCTGCCGCTCATCTGGCGCCGCGCGAGGTCCGCCTGCGGGTGGCTGTCGAGCCCGGGGTAGAGGACCCGGCTGACGCCCGACCGTCCTTCGAGGAATTCGGCCAGGGCCTGCGCGTTGCGGCAGTGGCGCTCGACCCTGAGATCGAGCGTCTCCAGACCCTTGAGCAGGAGCCAGGCGTTGAAGGGGCTCATGGAGGGGCCGGTGTGGCGCACGAAGCCCTGCAGGTGGTCCTTGAAGAAGGCACTTGAGCACAGGACCGCGCCGCCCAGGGTGCGGCCCTGTCCGTCGATGTGCTTGGTCGTGGAATAGACCACCACGTCGGCGCCGAAATGCAGGGGCCGTTGCAGCATCGGGGTCGCGAAGACGTTGTCGACGACGACGCGCGCGCCGGCGGCATGGGCCATTTCCGACACGGCGGCCAGGTCGATGATCTCCAGCGTCGGGTTGGAGGGCGTCTCCAGAAACACGCAGGCCGTGGGCTTCGACAAGGCCGCCGCCCAGGCGTCCAAATCGGTGCCGTCGACGAAGAGCGTCTCGATGCCATAGCGCGGCAGCAACTCGGCAACGATGAAATGGCACGAGCCGAAGAGCGCGCGCGAGGCGACCACCCGGTCGCCGGCGCGAAGCTGACACAGCAGCGCGGCGAAGACGGCGGCCATGCCGGTCGCCGTCGACTGGCAATGCTCGGCGCCTTCCAGCAGGCGCAGGCGCTCCTCGAACATGGTCACGGTCGGGTTGGCGTAGCGCGAATACTGATAGCGCGACAGATCGCCCTTGAAGGCGGCCTCGGCCTCCTCGGCCGAGGGATAGACATAACCCGACGTGAGGAACAGGGCCTCGCAGGTCTCGTCGAAGGGGCTGCGGGTCAGGCCGCCGCGCACCAGTTGGGTCTGCGGGCGCAACCCGGCTTGGCCGGTCTCGTGTGTGCTGTCTGGCATGATCGTCATCCTCGAATTTTCGGCGGCGCGGCGGCCGTCAACCTTGGCGCCAGGGCAAGGTCGCGGCTTTCCAGCCTTCGACCGCGCCCCGGTGGCCGTCACCGTCGTGCGGTCCCTCGAAGCCATCGGTCACGTTGTAACAGGCACTGTAGCCCTGGGCGGTGAGCGCCAGGGCCGCGTGGTGCGAGCGCTGACCGGAGCGGCACAGCAGCAGGACCGGGTCGCCGGGCGATACCCCGGCCTTGGCGACCTCGTGGACGAAGCGATCGTTGACCTGCATGTCGGGGTAGGCTTGCCAGGAGATCGGCACCACGCGCTTGTTCAGGGCCGATAGGTCGGGCACCCCGACAAAGCCCCATTCCGGCTGGGTACGCACGTCGATCAGAACTGCCTTGGGCTCGCGTTCCAGCATCTCCCAGGCCTCGCGCGAGGTGACCTCGCCCGCGTAACCGGCACCGTTCGCCATGACTCTCTCCCTCTCCGGCGCGCCGGATAACCATCCCGTGCGCGCACAAAAAAACCGCCGCGGCTTCAAGCCGGGCGGATCAATCCGCTCGCTTTAGCCGCATTTTTAAAGCGCCCGCAAGCTAAGCATCAAATCGGCGCTACCATCAGGCAACACTACATGGGCGAGGCTGTCAAGGGGGCAGTGGGTCGGGCTTTGGGGGCAATCGCATTTGGCGGCGGCCATACCGAGGGAAGCTCTGGATCGAAGTGGGGCGCGCTTTCGTCCTTCGACAAGCTCAGGATGAGGAAAATCGGGTGTGGCATTGAGAATGGCCCTCATCCTGAGCTTGTCGAAGGACGAAAGTGCCGCCACCACGCGGCCGCTTGCCGTCCACCGGCGGTCTCGGGATACTGGCAGGAACGGCAAAATTCAGGAGGCGTGGATGCTGACGCTACGGCCCAATTGCGAATACTGCGACAAGGACCTGCCGCCGGATGCACCGGACGCGCGGATCTGCACCTACGAGTGTACCTTCTGCGCCGATTGCGTGGAGACCGTCCTGCACAACGTCTGCCCGAACTGCGGCGGCGGTTTCGTGCCCCGGCCGATTCGCCCGGCAACGGCGCGGCGCAAGGGTGTGGGCCTAGGCCATCAGCCGGCGTCGAGCGAACGGGTCCATCTGAAGGTTGAGCGCGACGACGTGACGGCCTTCGCCCAAGCGGTCAAGGACATCCCGCCGGAGCGGCGCTGAACCGGGCCGATCAGGGATAGTTGCAGCGGTCGCCGGTAACCTGAGCGAAGCCGCGCGTGCCCGCCGCCAAGACGCTAAAGCGGTATTCGTGGCCCTCGTGCACCACGGAGGTATGCAGCGGCAAAAGCCCGGTCTTGTCGCTCACTTTGCCGCCGACCGCGGTAAAGTACGCGGTGACCGGCTTGGCCGGGTCGTACCAGGCCTCGACCTGGCCGTCCCCGCTGACCGCCGATTCGCCTTGCGCGGTCACGGTAATGGTGCCGCCGGCGAAACTGACCGCGTCGTTGGCCCCGCTATAAAGCGGTGTCTGGACCAGAAAACGCTTCGTGGCCGGCTCAACGTCGCATTCGCGCGGGTTGTCGGCGCTGGCCACCAGGAATTCGAGCCGCGCCAACTTCACGCCCTTGTCCAGCTTGGCCTGCAACTGACCCAGTATGGCCGCCATGCGGCCGGCCGGCACGTCCCGCTTGTAACGAGCGTCGGCCTCGCCCCGTCGTTGATTCAGCAGGATTTCGGTGGCGCGCAGCTCGGTATTCTGCTTTTGCAGCGCCGCCACCTTATCGCTCAGGCTGGTGAGCTCGCGGTTGAGGACCACGACCTCCCGTTCCGCCAGGCCGGTCCCGGTCCGGTAGGCAAACACCCCGGCCGCCAGGATCGCGCCCAGGGTGATCGTCCATTTCGCTATGGTCCAGCGGACCCGCCTTTGACGGCGCACCCGTGTTTCGTGCAAGCCCAGGCTCATGCGCCCGATAATCCTTCGTGGTTTGGGCCAAGCCTATCCAAAGAGACGGTAAGCGCAAGTCCGATCGTGCCGGCCGCCAGCCCCGGGGCGACCGCCAAACCTTCGTCCCAGGCTGGCGCGGCGGTATCTGGCTCGCTTATAGTTGGGCAAAGGAGGATCCTACCCCATGCCCAGCGAGCATTCCCACGATCACGACCATAGCGAGGTGCCCTCGGACCTGGCGCTCAGGGTCAAGGCCCTGGAGTCGCTGCTGGTCGAAAAAGGCCTGGTCGACCCGGCCGCCCTCGAGATTCTGATCGACACCTACGAGACTAAGGTCGGACCGCGCAACGGCGCCAAGGTGGTGGCGCACGCCTGGAGCGACCCGGATTACAAGGCCCGCCTGCTGGCCGACGGCAGCAAGGCGATCGCCGAATTCGGCTTCGACGGCCGCCAGGGCAAGGATATCGTGGTGGTCGAGAATACCGAGCAGGTCCACAACATGGTCGTGTGCACCTTGTGCTCCTGCTATCCCTGGCCGGTTCTGGGTTTGCCGCCGGTTTGGTACAAAGCCTCGCCCTATCGGGCCCGGGCCGTGCGCGACCCGGTCGGCGTTTTGAAGGATTTCGGCGTCACCCTGCCTGAAGACGTGGAGATCCGGGTTTGGGATTCGACCGCGGAGCTGCGTTATCTGGTGCTGCCCCAGCGCCCAGCGGGCACCGAAGGCCTGAGCGAAGCGGACCTAGCTGAGTTGGTCACCCGCGATTCCATGATCGGCACCGGCCTGGCCAAGCAACCGGGCGCCGGAGGCACCCCATGAACGGCGCGCACGATATGGGCGGCATGGACGGCTTCGGCCCCATAAACCCGGAGCCCGACGAGCCGGTCTTCCACGGCGAATGGGAAAAGCGTGTCTTCGCCATGACCGTGGCCACCGGGTTTCTAGGCCACTGGAATATCGACATGGGGCGCCAGGCCCGCGAGCAGGTTGACCCGGCGGAATACCTACGATCCAGTTATTACGAAAAGTGGCTGCAGGGGTTGGAAACCCTCCTGGTCGAGAAGGGCCTGATTACCGCCGAGGAACTGGCGGCACGCAAAGCCGAGATGGCCGGGGGTGCCCCCTGATGCCCAAGCTGACCGCCGACAATGTGGAGGACATTCTGCGCAAGGGCGATTCGGCGCGTCTGCCCGACAAGGTCTCGGCCAAATTCGAGCCCGGGCAGCAGGTCGTGGTGCGCAACCTCAATCCGCTCGGCCATACCCGCGCACCGCGCTACATTCGGGGCAAGACCGGCATTATCGATCGCGATCACGGGGTCATGATCTTTCCCGATACCCACGCCGCCGGCACCGGCAAGTCGCCCCAGCACGTTTATAGCGTGCGCTTTGAGGCGGCGGAGGTTTGGGGTCCGGATTCGATGTTTCCCGGCAGGCGCGGCGCCATCTACATCGATCTCTGGGACGACTATCTGGACCGGGCATGAGCACGCCAGCAACGCCGGCTCTGCCGGGTCAACCTGGCGATGAGGCCGGTCCGGTGTTCCGCGAGCCCTGGGAGGCCCAAGCCTTCGCCCTGGCGGTCGAGCTTTCTGCCGCCGGGCACTTTACCTGGAATGAATGGGCCGAAACTCTGGGCGCGGAAATCAAGGCGGCGCAGGCGGCCGGCGATCCGGACCTGGGCGACACCTATTATCATCACTGGTTGGCGGCCCTGGAGCGCTTGACCGCCGAAAAGGGACTGGTTGTCCCGGACGATAGGCGCAGCCGCCGCGATGCCTGGGAACAAGCCTACCGCGACACGCCGCACGGTCGGCCGGTGGAGCTGAAGAAAAGGCCCTAATACACCGGCGTACTTAGTGATGCCTGCGACTATCGCGATCGTCGAGCGACGGCTATTCCCTTGAGGCTCGAATAATAATACGTTATCCCCCAATTTGGAGATTGCCAGAGCGACGCTTGTTATTACGCATTGGTTGCTCGGACGTTTGGGGGATTTGAGCTATGGCCACCGCGGACCGGAGCCGAAAGAAAAAATTTCACATCGAAATGATCAAGCCGTCTCATTACGACGACGACGGCTATGTAATCCAGTGGGCCAAGGCGTGGATTCCCTCGAACACTCTGTCCGCGCTTTATGGGCTGACCCTGGATGTGATCGACAAAAAGGCGCTCGGCGACGATGTCGAGGCCGTGCTCCACGCCTATGACGAAACCAATACGATCATCCCGATCGAGGACATTATCCGCCGCCTCTCGGCACCCGGCGCCAAGGGGGTCGTGTGCCTGGTCGGCGTTCAGTCGAACCAGTTTCCGCGCGCCATGGATATCGCCCGGCAGTTCCGCGCCCGCGGCATTCAGGTCGCCATCGGCGGCTTTCACGCCTCGGGCTGCATTTCAATGCTGCCCGAGTTGCCGCCCGACCTGCAGGAGGCGCTCGATAACGGCATCACGCTCTATGCCGGCGAGGCCGAAGGACGGCTCGCCGAGTTTTACCTGGATGCCATCGCGGGCACGCTGAAGCCGATCTACAACTACATGGCCGATCTGCCGGGCTTGCAGGAGCAGCCGACGCCCTACCTGCCGGCTGCCATGGTGCAGCGATACGGCGGGTCCGTGGCGTGCTTCGACGCCGGACGCGGCTGCCCGTTCCAGTGCAGCTTTTGCACCATTATCAACGTTCAGGGCCGCAAGTCGCGGTTCCGCGACGCCGACGATGTAGAGCGCCTGGTGCGCGCCAACGTCGATCAGGGCATCTATCGCTGGTTCATCACCGACGACAATTTCGCCCGCAACAAGAATTGGGAAGCGATCTTCGACCGCCTCGGCGACCTGCGCGAGGAAATGAAGCTGCCGTTCAGCATCATCATCCAGGTCGACACCTTGTGCCACAAGATCCCGAACTTCATCGTCAAGGCCAAACGCGCCGGCGTCGCCCGGGTGTTCATCGGGCTGGAGAACATCAACCCGGAAAACCTGATGGCCGCGCAGAAGCGCCAGAACCGCATCACCGAATACCGCAAGATGCTGCAGGATTGGCGCGACCAGCATATCATCACCTATGCCGGTTACATTCTGGGCTTTCCGGCGGACACGCCCGAGCGCATCGCCCACGACATCGAAGTCATCAAGCGCGAACTACCGATCGACATTCTGGAATTTTTCTGCCTGACGCCGTTGCCGGGCTCCGCCGACCACAAGCGCCTGTACCTGGACGGCGTGCCCATGGACCCGGACATGAACATCTACGACCTGGAACATGTGTGCACCGGTCACGAGAAGATGTCGAAGGCGGAATGGCAGGGCATCTACAACAAGGCCTGGGATCTCTATTACTCCGACGATCACATCAAGACCCTGATGAAACGCATGGTGGTTACCGGCAACAAGCCCGAGCGCATCTGGGCCCACGCCCTGCAGTTCGCCGGCTGCATGCGCTTCGAGAAGGTGCATCCCCTACAGGGCGGCTATTTCCGCAGGAAAGTGCGCACCCAGCGCCGCTCCGGCCTGCCTATCGAAAGCGCGCAGACCTTTTACCCGCGCCGCTTGTGGGAAATCGTTACGACCTACGGCGCCTTCGCCTGGTACGCGCTGCGCCTGTTCGCGACCTGCAAAATGATCAAGCACAACCCGGCGACCAAGCATTATACTGACACGGCGCTGACGCCAGTGATCGACGCCGAAGACGAGGAACTGGAGATGCTCCAGCATTCCGACGCCGCCCAGGCGGCGGTCAACAAAGCCAAATCGGAAGTACGGGCTCGCGCCAAGCACGCCGCCATGGTGGCCGCCGAGTAACGCCACCCCGATATTGGTGAACATCGGCAAGATTCGGCCCTAGGGCCGCTGTCGGTCCTAGGGCCGGATTTGGTCCAGAGACGGCCGGCGGGCCAGGCGCCCTTTCGGCTCTTCTTTCAAATCGCCGGGTCTTTCTTGGCGCGTCCGGCCGCTCTGGTCTCGGGATTCCCCTTGGTGTGGATTTCCCCCGGTGGGCTAGTTGCTCACCCGCCGACTTGCCAGCCGGACCCCATCGTCCGCCACCCGGTAGAACATGTGCCGGCCGATCTTCGGACCAAGCTCGAAGGCCTTGCGCCAGTACGGGCTGACGTAGTCGGCGTGGTACCATAGGGCACCGTCCGTGGGATCGTCCGAGCGACCCCAATAAACCTGCAAGGCGATCTCGTTGCTCAGTTCCCAATCGGACCGGCTGCGCGGGGTATCGCTGCGCCCGTCGCACCACCAGCTGAACTGACAGCGGTGCCGGCGGACTTCGCCGCCTTGCTGCACCACTTCGCAGATCGTATCGGGATAACGGGCGCTGGCGACCCGGTTCATGACCACGTGGCTGACCGCGACCTTGCCCTCGTCCGGCTCTCCGCGCGCCTCGAAATAGACATTGAGCGCCAGGCAGGCGATCTCATCGCGCGGATCGGCCACAGTCGGCCGCTCGAAGGCCATGGCCTTGTCGCGATCGACCCCGCCCATGGCCGGCAGCTTGCCGATTTCCTGGAGGCCCAGGGGACCGGCGGCCGGCATCAGATCGGTCTTCATCGGTTCGGCCATGGCCGAGGCGCTTAAATAAGCGCCGTAGGCGGCCAGACCTACCCAGATTGCGCCGCGGAGAACCCTTCGTCCGCGGCCGGCCCAATGCGTCCTGCTTCGAGCTTCAGTCATAGTAACACTTCCCCATTCCCGTGAAATCGGTGGCTTGGGCTTGGCCTTTAGATGGCCGGCGGCTTCCTGCCGCCTGTTATGCCCTCGCCAATTCCGCGACAACTGGGCGAGATTATGGCAAGTTTTAAGAGAATGTCAAAGAATAAATTATCATTCTGTTAATATTAATGACTGTTTATTAACCTTACTGCAAACTTAAGAGTGCGTTTTTCTTGATCTTTCTCAAATAACCAAGAATGTTTAGATCGTTTTTCTTTCAGAGAAAAGCCATGGCCTTTGCGGGGCGGCGGCGGCGTCACTTACTACCAGGCGATAGAGGGCCCTGGTAGGTGCACCCCTGAAGGGGCATATAGGAGCGATGCTTGCCCCTAGGCCCATCTCCCTACCCTCGCCCGCCACGGCCCCGGTCTCCCGACCAGGACAGCCGCGGGCGCCGGGTGGCTGAAAAGAGGCCGAACACGTGGGCGGGTCTGCAATGAGGGGCGGTGCGGGTATGGACGCCGGAATGGGCGCCAGCATGATCGTCATGGTGGTGGTCTTGGTCCTGGCGGTGACCGGGGCGATCGCCCTAGCGGTTCTGCTTCGCCGCGCGGTCACCGGCGATCCGGCCGAACAGGTACGCCGCGGCGCGATGCGCCGGGTGGCGGCGCGTCACGATGGTGGCTCAGCCCAAACCTCTGCAACCAGCGTGTCGGGTGAGGTCGAGGCCTTCTTGGTCATACCGGATATCAGCGGCTACACGGAATTCATGCAATTGAGCCACTTCGCCCTGGCCCATTCCCAGTACGCCGTATCCGCCTTGCTGGAAGGCATCATCGAAGCTGCGGAGGACTGCCTGGCAACCGCCAAGGTCGAAGGCGACGCCGTCTTCCTGTACGCCCTGCGCAACACCGGAAACGGCGGCGGGGGCGCGAGCGGGCCGGACGTCGCCCGGGCAATCGGCCATATTTTGGAGGCCTTTTATAGGACGCGCGCCGAACTCGCAGCCAAGAACATCTGCCCCTGTGAGGTGTGCCGCAACGTCGAACGGCTCGAACTCAAGACCGTGCTGCACAGCGGACGGCTGTTGCTCTACGACCTACGCGGCCAACAGGAACTTTCGGGCCTACCGGTGATCGTCGTGCACCGCCTACTAAAGAACTCCCTGGGCCTGCCGCGCTACGTTCTGGTCACTGCGGCGGCACACGACGAGGTAACTTTGCCGCTGTCCGCCAGCCCGACGCAGCATCTAGAAAGTTATGAGGGGATCGGAGAGATCGCGAGCTATGTTTACCTTTTCGACCCTGAATCCTTGCCCGCCGATAAAAGCGACGGGGCGCGGGCGGGTATCTCCGCAAAGGCAGGGGAGGCCATGCGTAAGTTCGGCCAAAACCTACGCACACTCAGATCCTAGGCGGGGACGCCGCCGCCCTGGCCTATGCCAAGGGGGTATTTAGCGCACGGCCACAAAAAACTAATCAGCGAGCACGCGAAAAACGGCGCCGTAGTGGAATGGCGGTAAGTCAACGACCCGATCCAACGTGAAGCCTGCCGGTTCCACAGCCAGCCGCACGTCGTCCGGCGACATGCGCATCTCAGACTTTGGCCCTCTTGGAACACCCATAACGACTGTTCGCTCACGCGGCAGCCGGTGCCAGTTGATAATGGCAAGTTGCCCCATAGGCTTAAGCATCGACGCTACGGTACGCGCCATCGCAGTCTTATCGGGCACGCCGTGGAAGGTGTTTGCGATCAGCACATAATCCACCTTACTCGGTATCAGCGCTGGCAAATTGCGAGCGTCAGCGCAGACCAGGCCCAGCACAGTAGAATTGGTCCGCTCAAGTTCGGCACGGGTCCGCTCAAGCATGGCCGGGTCTATGTCCACTCCATACACTTTGCCCTCGACGATCCGCGCGAGCGGTGCAGTGAAGTAGCCGTCACCGCAGCACAGGTCGACGACCTGCATGCCCGGTTCCACGCCAAGCATACGCACAATACCCTCGGGGTCGGGCCATAAGGCCGCCCACCAGTTGCGATCTGGCATGGCGGTTGCGGGAAAATACCCTTCTATCACTTCCATCTCCGAGCCGATCTTGTTCTCAACAACTCCCATCGCGCCAGTAGCACCATGATCAAGATCAACGACGATTTTCGGTGGACGCGATTGATGCAAATAGGGCACTTATCCCGGCAATGCTAATCGCCTAAATGTCCGGAATGGGCCATGACAAGAGGCTCCAAAGCCCCGCGCCATCTCTGCTGACATACCTAAAGCCGCCGAAACCCGCTAAAACCCTGCGGCTCTGGGCGCCGGATTGGCAGGAGGGTGAAGCGAGGCCCTGCCCGCTCTGGCAAGCGCCGTCCTGAGAGGGCATATAGAAGGTATGAGAGCGCCGCTGACCGACCCCTTCCCGACCCCGGCCGCCGCCGCGGCCTTCGTCAAGCCGGAGAGCCGGCCCCTGCGGATCGTCTCCGACTACACCCCGGCGGGCGACCAGCCCCAGGCGATCGTGGAGCTGACCGAGGGCCTGGGCCGGGGCGAGCGCGATCAGGTGCTGCTCGGCGTGACCGGCTCGGGCAAGACCTTCACCATGGCCCATATCATTGAGCGCCTGCAGCGCCCGGCCCTGATCCTGGCCCCGAACAAGACCCTGGCGGCGCAGCTTTATTCAGAGATGGTCGGGTTCTTCCCGGACAACGCGGTCCACTACTTCGTGTCCTACTACGACTATTACCAACCGGAAGCCTACGTGCCGCGCAGCGACACCTACGTGGAGAAGGAAAGCTCGGTCAACGAGCAGATCGACCGCATGCGCCACGCCGCGACCCGGGCCCTGTTCGAACGCGAGGACGTGGTTATCGTGGCCTCGGTCTCCTGCATCTACGGCATCGGCTCGCCGGAGACCTATGCCAGCATGACCGTCACGGTCACGGCGGGCGAGACGGCGCGGCGCAACGAGTTGCTGAAATCCCTGGTCGAGCTGCAATACAAGCGCAACGACGTGGCGTTTCAGCGCGGCACCTTCCGGGTGCGCGGCGATACGGTGGAAATCTTTCCGGCCCACCTGGAGGACCGCGCCTGGCGCGTCTCCCTATTCGGCGACGACGTCGAGGCGATCCACGAGTTCGATCCCCTGACCGGCGAGAAGACCACGGCACTCGAATCGATCAAGATCTATGGCAACAGTCACTACATCACGCCGCGCCCGACGCTTCAGCAGGCGGTCAAGAAAATCAAGGAAGAGCTAAAAGAACGCCTCGACTTTTATACCCAGACCGGCAAGCCGCTGGAGGCGGAACGCATCCAGCAGCGCACCACCTTCGACATGGAGATGATCGAGGCGACCGGCTCCTGCGCGGGAATCGAGAACTACTCGCGCTACCTGACCGGCCGCGCGCCGGGCGAGCCGCCGCCGACCCTGTTCGAATACCTGCCCGACAACGCGCTTCTGTTCGTCGATGAATCCCATGTCACCATGGGCCAATTGCACGGCATGTACCGGGGCGACTTCCAGCGCAAGTCGACCCTGTCCGAATACGGTTTCCGCCTGCCGTCGTGCATCGACAACCGGCCGCTCAAGTTCGAGGAATGGGAAGCCATGCGGCCGCAAACCACCTTCGTCTCGGCGACGCCGGGCCCTTGGGAATTGAACCAGACCGGCGGGGTCTTTACGGAACAGATCATCCGCCCGACCGGCCTGATCGATCCGGTGTGCCTGATTCGCCCGACCGAGCATCAGGTCGACGATTTGATCGCCGAATGCCACGCCACCGTCGCCAAGGGTTTCCGCGTGCTGGTCACCACCCTGACCAAGCGCATGGCCGAGGACCTGACCGAGTACCTGCACGAGGCCGGCTTGAAGGTGCGCTACCTGCATTCCGACATCGACACCCTGGAGCGAATCGAAATCATCCGCGATCTGCGCCTGGGTGTGTTCGACGTGCTGGTCGGCATCAACCTGCTGCGCGAGGGCTTGGATATCCCCGAATGCGCCCTGGTCACCATTCTGGACGCGGACAAGGAGGGTTTCCTGCGCTCGGAAACCTCCCTGGTGCAGACCATCGGCCGCGCCGCGCGCAATGTGGAGGGCCGGGTCATCCTCTATGCCGATAAGATGACCCGATCGCTGACCGCCGCCCTGGACGAGACCAACCGCCGGCGCGAGAAGCAGCAAGCCTTCAACGCCGCCAACGGTATCACGCCCGAGACGATCAAGAAGCAGATCGCCGACATCCTGCAAAGCGTCTACGAGCGCGACCACGTGCTGGTCGATACCGGCGACGAGGAAACGGTGCATCTGGTCGGCCACAACCTGCGCGCCCATATCGCCGATTTGGAAAAGCGCATGGAGGCCGCCGCCGCCGAGCTGGAGTTCGAGGAAGCGGCCCGCCTGCGCGACGAAATCCGCCGCCTGGAAAGCCAGGAGCTGGAAATGCCCATAGCCGGCGCCGTCGTGGGACGCTCCACCGGCGGCTTCGCCGGGCGCATCGCCCGCGCCGACGCCAAGTCGAAAAGCCGCAAAGGCAAGCACGCCAGCCCCTCCGGCCGGCCAAAAGGCACCTATAGAGGCCGCCGGAGGCCCTAGACTAGAAATTTCCCAAATATTGACCCATCTCATGGCGGCCGAACGGCTGAAGCTTTGTAATAACGCTAACCTTATAGAATATAGGGAAATGTTACCGGGGCAAATTTGGTCGTTTGGACAGCTTCAAAGGACAAACTTCTAGGGAAGGGCCTAATTGAGATGGTGGAAAACGTACAAATAGACGGCAAACTTGGCAAAGCGCTCGACAAGCTCGAGGCTGCCACAATGGAGGCGGCCTCGCATTTGAAGCATGCCTCGGATGAAATCGCCGGTAACGTGCTCGCGCTGGAAAAGAGCATTCACGAGGGGCTCAAGTCCCAGGTCTTGCGTAAGAAACTGGGCGCGATCGAGACCGAAGTGAAGTTGCTGAGGCGATCTTCCAAGCGCGAATACGCCGCGCTGAAGAGATCCGTCGAGCGGCAGAAGAAGGCCCTGGCAAAGGCCACCAAGCGGGTGGCGAAGATCGTGGTCAAGGCGGAGGTCAAAAAGGCCAAGCCCGCGCGCGCGGGTGCGAACGGCAAGGACGCCAGTTCCGGCGCCGCGGCCAAGGCAGCCGAAGCGAAACCAGCGGTAAAGAGCGCGAGCCCGCAGCCCGCGGCCAAGACCGCGAAGGCCGCCGCGCCGGCCAAGACGGCGGCGAGAAAGGCCGCCACAAGAAAACGGCCTGCCACCTCCGGGGCCTCGGCCAAGGGCGCGCCGAAGCCGTCCAGCTAGCGCCCGTTCCACTGACCGGGGCCGGTGCAGCCTAGAAGACAAACGCTTTAGAGCGTTTTTCGCTCGAACTTGGTATTGCGGCGAGAGGGTCTCTCGCCGCGCCTTTCTCTGCGCGGCCGTCGGTTTCGTGATTGGCCCGGTTCGTCGGCTATTGGTATAGAGAAGGCGCTTGAGCGCCGCCGCGCTTGCCTGACAGCTTCCGCCACAAACTGGTCGCCATCACAATGATCGTTCGACAAATCTGGACCGCCAACGCCTACCGCAATTTCAACTACCTGATCGCCTGCCCCGAGACCGGCGAGGCCATGGCCATCGACCCCCTGGACCACAAAAAATGCCTGGCCGCCGCCAAGGATGCCGGCTGGCGCATCACCCAAGTGCTCAACACCCACGAGCATGGCGACCATACCGGCGGCAACAAGGCCATGATCGCGGCGACCGGCGCGACGCTGCTGGCCCACGCCAACGCCAAGGACCGTATCCCCGGTATGGACCGGGGCCTCGGCGCCGGAGATATCATCAAGGTCGGCCGGACGGTGGAGCTGGAGGTCCTGGATACGCCGGGTCATACCATGAGCCACGCCTGCCTGCTGTCGCACACCGACACCCCGGCGCTGTTCTGCGGCGACACCCTGTTCAACGCCGGTGCCGGCAACTGCCACAACGGCGGCCACCCGAACGAGCTCTATCACACCTTCGCCAGCCAATTGGCCAAGCTGCCGGAGACCACCCAGGTCTATCCGGGTCACGATTACATCGCCAACAACCTGCGCTTTACTCTGGACCGGGAGCCGGATAACGCCAAGGCCAAGCAGCTTCTAGGCGCGGCCGATCGCCAGGATCCGGCCCAAGCCATGGTCACGACCCTGGCCCTGGAGAAAGAGATCAACACCTTCTTCCGCCTGCATTCGCCCAGCGTGATCGCCCGCCTGCGCGAGGCCTTTCCCGACCTGCCCGATCAGCCGGATCATAAGGCCGTATTCGTAAAGCTACGGGAACTCCGGAACGCCTGGTAGGCCCCCTGGCGGCCCCCGCCGCCACACAAGACCATCTGCCCATTACGCCGTCGCCCGGATTTGATCCGGAATCATCGGTGCGGGCCAGCCCCGGCCCACGCAAAAATCCCGGATATGAAGGTTCGCGGGCTGGAAATTGTCTGATTTCCCGGCACGCCCAATGCCTAGTGGTCCGATCCTAACGCTTGGTTCCCAAGCGTTAGGATCGGACCACCAAGCCGTTGATCTTGTGGGGCGACTTATCCAAACGGATGGGAACCATCCGTTTGGGTCGCACCATTAGGATGATCTCTTGGCATTTACGAAGCCACGATCAAGGTAAAAACGCCATTTACCTTGTTAAAAATCCAATACCTGACAATCTAAACTAGCTGAATATTCGGCTAAAATGTCGAATTCAACGAAGCATCAAGCAAAGTGTCATAAATTGGCCTTCGAACGTACCAAACGAAGGAACCGCCGATGAAATGCCGCCGACATTGGCGCACACCCAGCGCAACGATCCTCGCTCTGGGACTGGCTTTTTCCGCCGGTGGCTGCGCTTTGGCGGAACAGGCGGAAATGCTCCTCATACGCCAGCAGAGCGTCCAGGATGCCCTGGTCACCACCGTGGCAGACGTGGAGAGCGCGAGCCCGGCCCTAGCCCAACAGCTCTACCTGCTGGAAGATGACCTCTACGCCGCCTGCGATCGCCTGCGCGAAGCGGGCCAGCGCCGGCTTGAGGGGCGGGAGGTCGATTCCGGCTTGAAGTGGCAGGTCATAACCACGCTGAACAAATGCGAATCGACCACCAGCGCGATCGAACGTATGGTCCAGAAGGCCGAACGCGGCGATATCGACGCCCTTCAGATCACCGGGATCCAGACGAGCGGCTACGACCGCAACTGAGTCCCCGGCCCTAAAAAGGGGCCGTCCTAAGCCCTGTTCGGGCGCCATATCCCTTCCTATATCAAGTAGGCCGCTTTCGAGACGATGGCGGCACCTGCTTAACGTAGCCTGGGGATATGCCGAGATGAGCGACGACACCAGCCGGGAAAAACTCCGGAAGCCGGACCAGGAATGGCAGCGCCAACTGACTCCGGAGCAATTCCGGGTGACTCGCCTGAAAGGGACCGAGCGGGCCTTCAGCGGCCAATACAACGACTGCAAGATCGCGGGCACCTATCATTGCGTGTGCTGTGGCGAGCCCTTATTCTCGTCCCAGGCGAAATTCGATTCGGGCACCGGCTGGCCGTCGTTCGTCCAGCCGATCGGCCCGGCGGCGGTCGAGACGGAAACCGATCGCACTCTTTGGATGGTGCGCACCGAGGTTATGTGCGCGCGTTGCGACGCGCACCTGGGCCATGTCTTCGACGATGGCCCGGCACCGACCGGACAGCGGTACTGCATGAACTCCCAGGCGCTGACCTTGAAGCCGGCCCCGGAAGAACCGCCGGGCGACTGATTGAGGGCGAAGGATCGGCCCAGGCCTCTGTTTCGTTGAAAATCTCATCATCTAGGCGCATGTAAGGGTCTGGCGTCCGCAGCCCCAGAAATCTGCACGCGCGCCTCGAACGCGCGCCCCCGAACGTTATCCCCCAAGTGCGATTCCTGGGGTATGGTCCCCGGGCCGCGCTGGTGGGGTTGCAGCCACTGGGACAGACAAATCCAGGAACGAACCGGCCGCGCCGGGAAGGAACCGAGACAGTCCCAATGCAGTATGTTCTCGTGGCGGCTGGACTCGCACTATTGCTCCTTGGTGGAGAGATGTTGGTTCGGGGCGCGGTCGACCTGGCGCGCAAGCTGGGCGTTTCGCCCCTGGTCATCGGCTTGACCATCGTCGCCTACGGAACCAGCGCGCCGGAGCTCTTGGTGAGCTTGGAGGCCAGTCTCTCCGGCTCGCCGGGCATCGCTGTCGGCAACGTGGTCGGATCGAACATTGCCAATATCCTACTGATTGTCGGCTGCAGCGCGCTGATTTATCCGATCGCCTGCACCGGCGGTTCGATCAACTTCAATGCCGTGATGGTGCTGGCCGCCACCGCGCTTCTGGTAGTTTTGGGCTACACCGGCGCGATCACACCTTGGGCCGCCATGCCCATGCTGGGCCTCTTGATCGTGTTCACCGTCTATAGCTATCGCACCAGCCGGGGGGACGCGGCGGCCGCGGCGGCCGCCCTTGACGCCGAAGGCTTCGAAAACGGCACTAAGCCCGTGCCCAAGATGGTTCTGATCCTGATCGCGGGCATTGCCGGGGTGGTTTTGGGCAGCCATCTGCTGGTCACCGGGGCGGTCGGCCTGGCACGTAGCCATGGCATCTCAGAGACCACCATCGGTCTGACCCTGGTCGCCCTCGGCACGTCCCTGCCCGAATTGGCGACTGCGGTGGTTGCCGCCTACCGGCGCCAGTCGGATGTCGCCCTAGGCAATGTAGTCGGATCGAACCTGTTCAATATCCTGGGCATCATGGGCATCGTGCCCCTGTTCGGATCGCTACCCGTAGCGGCCGAGGTGGTGGCATTCGATTTTTGGGTCATGATGGGCGCGACCGTCGTCTTCGTCGCCTGGAGTACATATTGCGGCAGTATCGGGCGGGTCGGGGCGAGCCTGTTCCTGGTGTGCTATCTGGCCTACATCGGCTGTCACTATTTCGGCGTTTCGGCCATGGCAATGAACTAAATCGGATTGCTAACCATGGGAACCGCCGCCGGGCGCTTGTACAGCGCGGCGTCATTTTGCATTCTCTAGACGGTCTCACATGGCAACGTCGCCCCGCACCCCGCACCCGGATACTTACCCGCGCACCGCCCTGGTCACCGGCGCGGCCCGGCGCGTCGGCCGCGCCATGGCGCTGGACCTGGCGCGCGCCGGCTGGGCCGTGGCGGTGCATTGTCACGACTCCCGCGCGGCGGCCGAGGAAACCGCCGCGGAGATCGCGGCAGCCGGCGGCCGCGCAGAGGTCTTGCAGGCCAACTTGGCCCAAGAAAGCGAAGCGGCGGCGTTGATACCGCGCGCGGTGGCGGCGCTGGGCCCGCTCGGCTGCCTGGTCAATAACGCCTCGGTCTTCGAGTTGGACACCGCGGCCAGCGCCGACCGTGCGAGCTGGGATCGCCATATCGAGCCCAACCTGCGCGCGCCCCTGGTCTTGGCCCAAAGCTTTGCCCACGCCTTGCCCCAGGATCAGGGCGGCGTGATCGTCAACATGCTGGACCAAAGGGTGTGGAACCTGACGCCCTATTTCCTCAGCTACAGCGTCACCAAGTCGGCGCTCTGGACGCTGACCCGCACCCTCGCCCTGGCCTTGGCGCCGCAGATCCGGGTCAATGGCATCGGGCCGGGGCCGGCCCTGCCGAGCCCGCGCCAGAGCGACGCGCAGTTCGCCCGGCAATGCGCCCTCATGCCGCTCGGCCGGGGCACCTCGCCCGAGGAAATCTGCACCGCGCTTCGCTTCATTCTCGATGCCAAATCCATGACCGGGCAGATGATCGCCCTGGACGGCGGTCAGCATCTCGGCTGGACGCAACCGGGACAAGCCGACGTGCCGCCCGAATAGCCCAGTACCGGCCTTGACAGGGGCCCGTGGCGCGAGCAGGTGCCTAAGGGCGGCCAGTGTAGATGACCTGGCCGCCGCAGGCCGCCGCCTTCGCTCGAACCTTCAAGCCGGGAGCTAAGGCCTTGCGGAATCGAAGAATCCTCGACCCCGGCCCGTGCAAGTTTTGCACAGGACACGAAACACCCCGGCGGGAGTCGGTAAGGCGCGGCGATATTTTCGAATTTTACTGTTTGTTTACTATTGCTTTCGATTTTACCCCTATATATCAGCACATTAAAAATTATGGCTAAAAAATAGGCAAACCGAGACAAGGTGAGGTTTCACTAGGGTGACACAGCCAAACCCAAGGCTCTTCCACAACCTTATCCACACGATTCGTGGAAATCTCGGCGCGCGGGCTGAGGTGTGGTTGAGCAAGCCGGATTTCTCTACCGGAACGGGGTACGATGGCTGAGCGGCCGACATCGGGGCGCCGGGGCGGCAAGCCGCCCGCGCATGATCCGTCCGCCGGCGGCAAGCGCTCGGCCATGAAGCCGGAGGCCGATCCCGGCGACGGGCCGACCCGCGAATCCTGGCCGGAAGCGGGGCGGCGCGCCATGAGCGAACGCACGCCCGCACCGCATGGGGAATTGGCGCGCGGCACCGCGGTCATCGCCGAGGCCTTGAAGACCCTGCCGGGCAGCCCGGGGGTCTACCGCATGCTCGACCGGCGCGGCGACGCGCTTTACGTCGGCAAGGCGAATAACCTGAAGAAACGGGTATCGAGCTATTGCCAGACCGGCAATCTGCCGCACCGTCTGCAGCGCATGGTGGCGGCGACAGCGTCCCTCGAGGTCGTCACCACCCACACCGAAACCGAGGCGTTGCTGCTCGAAAGCAATCTGATCAAGCGCCTGATGCCCCGTTACAACGTGCTGCTGCGCGACGACAAATCGTTTCCCTATATCCTGATCGCCAGCGACCACGCCTTTCCGCAGATCGTCAAGCATCGCGGCGCGCGCAACCGCCCGGGCGCTTACTTCGGCCCCTTCGCCTCGGCCGGCGCGGTCAATCGCACCGTGACCGCCCTGGAGAAGGCGTTCCTGCTGCGCTCATGCAGCGACAGCGTGTTCTCGGCCCGTACCCGGCCGTGCCTGATGTATCAGATCAAACGCTGCGCGGCGCCCTGCGTCGGGCACATCGGCGAGGCCGACTATGGCGAACTGGTGGGCCAGACCCAGGATTTCCTGACCGGCCGCTCGCACGGCATGCAGCAGCGCCTGGCCGGCGCCATGCAAGCCTCCTCCGACCGCCAGGACTATGAAAGCGCCGCGGTCTATCGCGACCGGATCCGGGCGCTGACCCAGATCCAATCTCGCCAAGACATCAACCTTGAAGGCCTGGACGACGCAGATGTGGTGGTCGCGCACCAGGACGCGGGCGAAACCGCGATCCAAGTTTTCTTTTTCCGCGCCGGGCGCAACTACGGCAACCGGGCCTATTTCCCGCGCCATGATAAATCGCTCTCGCCGCAAGCCGTGCTCAGCGCCTTCGTGCCGCAATTCTACGACAACAAGCCGACACCCAAGCTGATCCTGCTCAGCCACCCGCTTAGCGACCAGGCCTTGATCGCGGCGGCGCTTTCGGTGCGGGCCGGCCGCAAGGTCGCTTTGCTTAACCCCGCGCGCGGTCCCAAGCGTAAGCTGGTCGAGCATGCCTTGAGCAATGCTCGCGATGCCATGGGCCGCCGTCTGGCGGAAAGTTCCGCCCAACGCGAACTTCTGGAAGGCCTGGCCGAGCGCCTTGGCCTGGATTCCACGCCGGAGCGGATCGAAGTTTACGACAACAGCCACATCCAAGGCAGCGATCCCTACGGCGCCATGATCGTGGCCGGGCCCGAGGGCTTCGTGAAAGGCGCCTACCGCAAGTTTCGGATCAAGCAGGCCCTCAACCCGGATGGCGGGGACGACTACGCCATGATGCGCGAGGTCCTGACCCGGCGCTTTTCCCGCGCCCTCAAGGAAGACCCGGAGCGCGCCAGCGATCAGTGGCCGGGCCTGCTTTTGATCGACGGCGGCCGCGGGCAGCTTTCCAGCGTGCAAGAGGTTCTGGGCGATCTCGGCCTCAGCGATATCCCGGTCGCCGGTATTGCCAAGGGGCCGGAGCGCAACGCCGGGCGGGAACAAATCTATCTGCCGGAACGCCCCCGGCCGCTACTGTTGGAGCCGCGCGACCCGGTGCTCTATTTCCTGCAGCGCCTGCGCGACGAGGCCCATCGTTTCGTCATCGGCAGCCATCGCGCCGGGCGCACCAAGGCGCGGCTGCGATCCGTCCTCGACGGGGTGCCCGGCATCGGTCCGAAACGCAAGAAGGCCCTCTTGCACCGCTTCGGATCGGCCCAGGCGGCGGCCCGCGCCGGGCTGGCCGATCTAGAATCGGTCGACGGCATTAACAAAGTTGTTGCGAAAAAGATTTACGATTACTTCCATACGGATAGCTGAGCCGCCCCGCCACGACGCGGGGGTGGCCGCGCGATTCGCCGTGCCGCGCGCTTGCGCCCCGACCCAGGGCATGTTTTAGAAAGGTGCGGGGCTTTGATGGATCCGATTTGCCGGACAAGAAATCGCGTACCGGCCCCTGGACTCGCATGATGCTTACCAACCTGCCCAATCTTCTGACCTTATCGCGCATCGCCGCGATTCCGGTGCTGGTGGTGTTGCTGTTTTTTGACGATCCGGTCATGCGCTGGATCTGCCTGGGCGTGTTCAGCGTGGCGGGCGCGACCGACTATTTCGACGGCTATCTGGCCCGGCATCGCAATGAAGTCTCGCCCATGGGCCGTTTTCTGGACCCGATCGCCGACAAGCTGCTGGTGGTCAGCGTGATCGTCATGCTGATCGCGATCCAACAGGTCGCGGGCCTGGTTGTGATCGCGGCCCTGGTCATCCTGTGCCGCGAGATTATGGTCTCGGGCCTGCGGGAGTTCCTGGCGGAGATCAAGGTCCCCTTGCCGGTCAGCAAGCTGGCGAAATGGAAAACCGCGATTCAGATGATCGCCCTGGGCTTCCTGATCGTCGGTCAGGATGCCGGCCCCGCCATCCTGCCCATGGAGATCATCGGCGATACCGGCCTGTGGATCGCCGCGATCCTGACCCTGGTCACCGGCTACGACTATCTGGCGCGCGGCCTGGAACACATGAACTGAGCGACGGGGGCCGCTAAGACCCCAGCGACCCAGCGGTTGACTTTCCGCCGCGACACCGCCTTGCTATGCGCCATGAAAACGACCCCTAGGAACAACGGGTGACCGGCCCGGGTATGAAGTTCTTCGGCCTGGCCGGGTGGAGCGGCAGCGGCAAGACGACGCTGTTGCGCGCCCTGATTCCGGCCCTGGTTGGGCGCGGCCTCAGCGTCTCGACCATGAAGCACGCGCACCACAACTTCGATGTCGACGAACCCGGCAAGGATTCATACGAGCACCGCCAAGCTGGCGCCAGCGAGGTCATGGTGTCCTCGGCCAACCGTTGGGCCCTCATGCACGAGCTTCGCGGCGCGCCGGAGCCGGGCAGCGCAGACTTGCTGCGCCAAATGTCGCCGGTCGATCTGGTGCTGATCGAAGGCTTCAAGACCGAGAACCACCAGAAGCTGGAGGTCCACCGCCCGGCTCTGGGCAAGCCGGCGCTCTATCCCGAGGACCCCAACATCGTGGCTGTGGCCAGCGACGAGGTTATCGCGGGCCTCACCCTGCCCCGCTTCGACCTCAACGACGTCGAGGCCATCGCCGACTTCGTGATCGCGCATTGCGGGCTGGCAAGCCGCGCGCGCGAGCGGGCCTAAGCATGGCGCAACTCAGCGACGACTGTTTCGCTCAGGACGGCCGCCTGATGCGGGTCGCCGAGGCGCGCGCGCTCCTGGAGCGGGTCATCGTCCCAATCGGCGCGGCGGAGCCGGTGCCGCTGCACGGGGCCTTGGGGCGCATCCTGCTGGAGGATATCGTCGCCGGCCATGACGTGCCGCCGCGCGACAATTCCGCGGTCGACGGCTACGCAATCTATTTCGACGATCTGAACCCGGACGCCGAGACCGCGCTGCCGGTCACCGGGCGCGCCGCCGCCGGCCACCCGCTGGAGCGCCCGGCGCGGCGCGGCGCGGCGGTGCGCATCTTTACCGGCGCCGCCATGCCGGCAGGCTCGGACCAAGGGGCCCCGGATACGGTCATGATGCAGGAGGATTGCCGCCTGGACGGCGACACCGTGGTCGTCGCCCCGGGCATCAAGCGCGGCGCCAACCGGCGCGCGGCCGGCGAGGATATCGCGGCCGGCGCCACGGTGCTGCGCGCAGGCCGACGCCTGCGCCCGCAAGACTTGGGCCAGGCCGCCGCGGCCGGGCGGCGCGAGGTCTTGGTGGCCAAGCCCCTGCGGGTCGCCTTGTTCTCCACCGGGGATGAGTTGCGCGAGCCGGGCGCCGCGCTCGACCCCGGCTGCATCTACGATTCCAACCGTGCTACTATTCACGGCCTGCTCGCCGGGCTGGGCTGCGCGGTCGACGACCTGGGCATCCTGGCCGACCGGGCCGAGACCATTCGCGCCGCCCTGGACACAGCGGCCCAGGATCACGACCTCATCGTCACCTCGGGCGGTGTCTCGGTCGGCGAAGAGGACCATGTCAAGCCGGCGGTCGAGGCCCTGGGCAAGCTTCACTTTTGGCGCCTGGCGATCAAGCCGGGCCGGCCTTTGGCGCTCGGCCAGGTCGGCGCGGTGCCTTTCGTCGGCCTGCCGGGCAATCCGGTCGCGGTCATGGTCACCTTCCTGACCATGGTGCGCCCCATGATTCTGCGTCTTCTGGGCGGCGACGCGCCCGTGCCGCGCAGCTTCAAGGTGCGCGCCGATTTCGCCCACAAGAAAAAGAAAGATCGGCGCGAATGGCTGCGGGTCCGCCTGAGCGGCGACGGGCCCGAGAATTGGCTGGCCCACAAGTTCCCACGCGAGGGTGCGGGCATTCTGAGTTCCCTGGTCGAGGCCGACGGCCTGGTCGAACTGCCCGAGGATTTGACCCGGCTGGAGCCCGGCACCATGGTAGACTTTCTGCCCTTCAGCGAGGTCACGACGTGAAGCTTTTGTATTTCGCCTGGCTCAAGACCAAGACCGGGGTCGCCGAGGAAGAGGTCGCGCCGCCGCCCGAGGTGACCACGGTGGCCGAGCTGCTCACCTGGCTGCAAAGCCGCGGCCCGGGCCACGCTGAAGCCCTTTCGGACCTGAACGCGCTCAAGGTCGCGGTCAACCAGGAATACGCCCGCCCGGAAGATCCCGTGGGTCCGGGCGACGAGGTAGCCTTCTTCCCCCCGGTCACCGGCGGTTGACGCCATGATCCGGGTTCAAGAAGAAGATTTCGACCTCGGCGCGGAGTTGGCTAAGCTGACCGCCGGCAACGCCAAGGTGGGCGGGCTCGCGGTCTTCGTCGGCTTGGTGCGCGATATGGCCGGCGCGCAAGACATCGGCGCCATGACCCTGGAGCACTATCCGGGCATGACCGAGAAGATGCTGACGCGCGTCGAAGCCGAAGCGAATGAGCGTTGGCCGCTCGAGGCGAGCCTCATTATTCACCGGGTCGGACGTCTGGAACCGGGCGATCAAATCGTCCTGGTCGCCGCCGCCAGCGCGCACCGCGAGGCCGCCTTCGAGGCCTGTCAGTTCCTGATCGACTGGCTCAAAACCAAGGCGCCGTTCTGGAAGCTGGAAGAAACCGGCGACGGCGCCAAATGGGTCGAGGCCCGCGACAGCGACGACACCGCCACCGAACGCTGGCGTGCGCCCAAGACGGGCGCGGCGGAGTAAGGGTCCTTTCGCGCGCTCCTAAGCCATCCGCCCCTAGGCCGCGCAGCCTTTCGCGCCGGCTGGCGCCTTGCGGACTAACTCGCCGTAGGCGCCCGAGAGCAGTTGGGTCATTTGGCCAGGGGTGAACTTGTATTGATCGATCTCGCCGACCGGGGTTATCTCGGCCGCGGTGCCGGTCAGAAAGACCTCGCTGGTCTTGGCGAAGTCCTCCGGCATGATCGTCCGTTCGACCACCTCGATGCCTTCGGCCCGGGCCAGATCGATCACCGTGCGCCGGGTGATGCCGTCCAGGAAGCAGTCCGGCGTCGGGGTGTGCAGCTTGTCGTCCTGCAGCAGGAAGATGTTGGCGCCGGTCGCCTCAGCCACCTGCCCGCGATAGTCGAGCATGAGGCAATCGTGATAGCCCTGATCCTCGGCCGCGTGCTTGGACATGGTGCAGATCATGTAGAGGCCGGCGGCCTTGGCGTGGACCGGCGCGGTGTCGGGCGCCGGGCGCCGCCAGGGCGACGTCATGAGGCGGATACCCTTGGCGCGTAATTCCGGGTTGAAATAGCTGGGCCATTCCCAAGCCGCGATGGCCACGTTGATCCGGGTCGCCTGGGCCGAGACGCCCATCATCTCGCTGCCGCGCCAAGCCACCGGGCGGACATAGGCGTCGACCAGGCCGTTTTCGCGCAGCACCGCCTCGGCGGCGGCATCGATCTCGGCCACGCTGTAGGGCAGCTCGAAGCCAAGAATCTCGCCTGAGAGGCGCAGGCGCTCGTGATGCTCGGTCATCTTGAAGATGTGGCCGTTA
This sequence comes from Kiloniellaceae bacterium, assembly GCA_021776095.1. GTDB lineage: Bacteria > Pseudomonadota > Alphaproteobacteria > Kiloniellales > J153 > JAJFGN01. Next base: position 82,130 of record JAJFGO010000021.1, read on the forward strand.
TAGGCCCGCTCGCCCTCGAACACGCTGCTCCCGTAATGCAGGGCGTGGCTTAGGACATGCAGCTTGGCCTCGCGCCAGGGCACCAGGGCGCCGTTGAACCAGATCGTGCCGTCACGGTCGTCGAAGGGTATGAGTGACATCGCCGCCTCGCCTCTGTTTTGGGTCCCCTGGGACACATTTAGTCTCAAAAACCGCCCAGAGCGGTCGCACCGGATCATTTACCGGTTGCTTTATGTAACAGTCTTGCGTCATATATGTCAACAAGGCTGACATAAAAAATGGCAATATGGTTGACGTAAAATCCGGGCCCAATCCCCTGTTCCTGCGCGAGGAGGAACTGCGCCAGGCGATCGAGCTTTTGTATTTCGCCTATCGCGGCTTCACCGCCGAGCCGGACCAGATCCTGGCCGACTATGGCTTCGGCCGGGCCCATCACCGGGTGATCTATTTCGTCGGCCGCCATCCGGGCACCACGGTCAGCGCGCTTTTGGAGATATTGGGGATTACCAAGCAAAGCCTCTCGCGGGTTTTGGGTCAGCTCGTGCGCGATGGCTTCGTCGTGCAACGCCCCGGCACCCACGACCGGCGCCAGCGCCTGTTGGAGCTGACCGAGACTGGCCGGGAGCTGGAGCGCGCCTTGACCGAGACCCAGAGGGTCCGTCTGGCGCGGGCCTTTCGCAATTCCGGGGCCAATGCGGTCGAGGGCTTTCGCACGGTGCTCTACAACCTGATGGACGAGGCCCACCAGGCGCGCTTCGCCGGCCTGCAGCCGGAGCGTGAAGCCGGCCGGGAGGTCGGGCCCAAATCCGGCCGAGAGGCGGGCCGACGTTAGCGGCCCCCGCCATGACCGCCCCGCGCCGGTGGCGCGCCGGCCAGGTTTCTATCTATAATCCGCGGCCATGAGCCTGGACGACCCGCATATCCTGGTGGTCGACGACGACACGCGCCTGCGCGCGCTCCTGGAAAAGTTCCTGACGGAGCAAGGTTTCCGGGTCACCGTGGCGATCGACGGCGCCGACGCCCGGACCAAGATGCAATCCTTCGCCTTCGACCTGGTGGTTTTGGACGTCATGATGCCGGGCGAGTCGGGCCTGGAGCTGACCCGTGCGCTACGCCGGGGCAACGATGTCCCGGTGCTGCTTCTGACCGCGCGCGGCGAGCCGGAAGACCGGATCTCCGGCCTGGAGAGCGGCGCCGACGACTACCTGACCAAACCCTTTGAGCCGCGCGAGTTGGTCTTGCGGCTGAACGCCATTCTGCGGCGTACTCATGAGCCGGCGACGACAGACCAAGGTGTCGTGCGTTTCGGCGATTTCAGCTTCGACATGACCCGGGCCGAGCTGCACAAGGCCGGCCGTTTCGTGCGCCTGACCGCCGCCGAATCGGCCCTACTCAAAGCCCTGGCAAAGCGCCCGGGCAAGGCCATGGACCGGGAAACCTTGAGCGCGGAAAACCCGGCGATCGGCGGCGGACGCGCCATCGACGTGCAGGTCACCCGGCTGCGCCGTAAGATCGAGGAAGATCCGAAGTTCCCCCGCTACCTGCGCGCGGTGCGCGGTGTGGGCTATTCCTTCGTGCCGGACTGAGCACAGCGCCCGATTGAGCTAACGGCCCAATTGCGCTAACGAATAGATACCAATCCCCTGGAAACCCCCATGACCATGGCGACCGCCCGCGCGCCGACCCCGCATAGCTCGCTGTTCAAGCGCATTCTTCCGCGCACCCTGCTCGGCCGCGCGCTGCTGATCATTCTGTCGCCGCTGGTGCTGCTTCAGGTCATCTCGACTTGGGTGTTCTACGACCGGCATTACGACAACACGACCAAGCGCCTGACCCAGGGCCTGGCGGGCGATGTCGCGATGGTCATTCAGATGATGGTGCGCAACCCCGGGTCGGTCGAACGCCTGCAAATCTTTCGCACGGCGCAGCGCACCATGTGGCTGGACCTGAAGTACGCAGAGGGCGCGCGCCTGTCCGATACCTCGACCAGTGCCTCGCTCAATCCCTTCACCAGCGTGCTCGACCGCAAGCTGACCACGGCCATGGAGGAGTTCGTCGCCCGCCCGTTCCTGATCGATACCCGAACCCTGGACAAGAAAATCCTGATCGAGGTGCAGTTGGCCGAGGGCTTGTTGCGGGTCCTGGTCCCGCGCGAGCGCCTGTTCAGTTCCACCACCTACATCTTCATCATGTGGATGGTCGGCAGCTCGATCGTTCTGTTCGGCGTCGCCGTGGTCTTTATGCGCAACCAGGTCAAACCGATCCGGCGCCTGGCCCAGGCCGCCGATGGCTTCGGCAAGGGCCGCGACGTGGCCGACTTCAAGCCCGAGGGCGCGACCGAGGTGCGCCAGGCCGCCGCCGCGTTCCTGCAGATGCGCGGCCGCATCAAGCGCCAAATCGCGCAACGCACCGAATTCTTGGCCGGGGTCAGCCACGATTTGCGTACGCCCCTAACCCGCATGAAGTTGCAATTGGCCATGTTGCCGAGTAACGCCGAGGCGGAAAACCTGCGTGCCGACGTGACCGAGATGGAGGCCATGGTCGAAGGCTATCTGGCCTTTGCGCGCGGCGAGGGCACCGAGCAACCGCAATCGACCGATGTCTCCGCCCTGCTGAGGGAAGTGGTCGGGCGCATGCGCGGCGACACCAGCGCAATCGACTTGCACATCGAGGAAGACATGACCGTGCCCTTGCGGCGCGAATCCATGCGGCGTTGCCTGACCAATCTGATCGTCAACGCACAGCGTTATGCCAAGCAGGTTACAGTGCGCGCCGGGCAGCGCGAGCACGCGATCGAGATCCTGATCGACGACGATGGCCCGGGCATTCCGCCGGATAAGCGAGAGGACGCCTTCCGGCCCTTCTATCGCTTGGACGAATCGCGCAATCCGGATACCGGCGGCGTCGGCCTGGGCCTGACCATCGCGCGCGACGTGGTGCGCAACCACGGCGGCGAATTGACCCTGGAGGATGCCCCGGGCGGCGGCCTGCGGGCGCGGATCTGGCTGCCGGTATGAGGTGGTGAAATGCCGGGCGCCGGCTAGAACAACCGGCTGCCGTCAGGGACCGTCTTGTCAGGCACGGCCAGAACCACCGCGCCCTCGGTATCGGGGAAGCCGAGCACCAGAATCTCGGACATGAACTTGCCGATCTGCCTGACCGGGAAGTTGACCACCGCCGCGACCTGACGCCCGACCAGGACCTCCGGCGTGTAGTGCTCGGTGAGCTGCGCGGAACTCTTGCGCGTTCCGATCTCGGCGCCGAAGTCGACCCAGAGCTTGATCGCCGGTCTGCGCGCCTCCGGATAGGGCTCCGCGCGCACAACGGTGCCGACGCGCACATCGACCTTGAGGAAATCGTCGAAGTCTATGGCCGTGCTCGGCTCGCTCATGTTCCGCCCCCATTTTTGCGGGCCGGACGCTAGCACCGGGTATTCGGGCCGGCAAGCCAGGGCGGCTAAAACGGCGCCAACAAAGATCCGGACAAAGAAAAAGGGCCGCGCCCAAAGGCGCGGCCCTTCAATCCGACAAGTCAGTTAGCGAAGTTACTTCGCGGCGTTGACCTGCTTTAAAGCACCCTTCAACTCTTCCAAGCTGGCGCTGAAGCGATGGGTCAGAACGTCGGCCGCCTCGGCGTTCGACTTGCTGCTCATCTCGGTCAGCTCCCGCATGTTGGCGAGCGACAGCTCATAGGCCTCTTTGACGAGAGCCGCTTGGCCGGCGATCTTCTCGGCCGGCTGACCCGGCTGGGCCAACTCGCGCACGACCTTGGTGGTCTCTTCCATGGCCTGGCGCAGAATCTCGGCCTGACGCTGAGCGATCGCCTGCAAGCCCTCGAGGGCCACGCGGTTCGCCGTGGTCATGGCTTCGACGTTCTTGCGCTGGCTCTCGATCAGAGCCTTGGTGTCAACGCCGGGAACCTTGAACTGCTCCGCGAACTTGTTGACGTCCATGAAGTCGCCGAACTTGGTGAAATCCATGAAGTTGCTGTAGTCCCCGTCAAGGAACGGGTTACCTGTCTTAGTCTGTGCCTTGGCCATTGGTTTTCTCCTCCACGCTGGCTGCAACGGTCTATGTTGCAGTGCACAATCTCTGTATGGAGGTGTATATGGACCTTTGTGGCGCGAGGGTCAAGAGGTTTTTTGTGCAGTGCACAAAAAAATTAACCATAGTTTCGCGAGAGAGTCTCGGCGTCGCTGAAATCCCGCCGCTTCCGGCTTCCAGATTGCGGCGCAGCTATTGTTATCCTTTTATTTCAAGGTGTTATATTTTAGCCAATCCGGTGAACCTTGCCGGACCGGCGGCGGCCCCGGGCCGTGCAGAGGCCCGGATTAGGCCGCTTCAGGCTGCGCCTCGGGCGGATCTCTTCGCAGTCGCCCACAAAATTGGGCCGCCGATTCGGCGCGGCGGAGCAAACGATCCAGGCAGGCCATGGTCTGGCTCAGGTCCGGGCTGTCGTCACGCAGCCAAACCCGCAAGCTGGCCAGGTAGATCGCGCTGAGCGCCTTGACCCGCAGGATGCCACGCAAGCCGCCTGCGGAGAGGTCCGCCGCCTCCAGCATGCAGGCCATGGAGCGGCGCAGGGCGGCCATGGCGCAGAGGCCGGCGGCGGGATCGCGCCCCAGATCGTAGATGATGCCGCCGAGCGCCGCCTTGTGAGGCGCCAAGGCATCGAAACGCCGCATCATAACGTCGAACAGCCGGTCGCGCGCACCGCCCTCGCGGGCATCGGGCTCCTGCCCGGCCATCACCGCCTCGTCGATCCGCCTGGCATAGCCGGCCAAAATCGCGCGTTTCGAGGCGAAGAGGGGGTAAACCTCGGATAGGGGTAGATCCGCGGCCTCGGCGATTTTCGCCAGGGAAATATCGCGCCAGGCCGTCTCGGCGGCCAGATTGAGGGCCGCGTCGATGATCCGCGCGGCGGGATCGGTGCCGCCCGCCATTTTCCCGGTTTTCTTTCCCGCAGGTTTCTTCGCGGCTTTCTTGACCATGGGCTCCTCGCAAAACAGCTGACCTTAGATATTAGAGCGCACCGATACGAATGGAAGCCCCAGCATCGGTGCAGCCATTCAAACCTGCTTGATATCCGCGACCTCGCCACCGGTGAGGATCAGCAGGTCCTTGGGGCTTAGGCGAAAGACCGCGTTGGGCGTGCCGGCCGCGGCCCAGATTTCGTCGAAGGCCAGCAGGTCCCGGTCGATTAGGGCCACTGAGGCCGTGGCATGGCCAAGAGGCGGCACCCCGCCGATGGCAAAGCCGGTCATCCGGCGCACGAAATCCGCGTCGGCGCGACCGATTTTCTCACCCAGAATACCGGCGACCGCCTTTTCATCGACCCGGTTGGCGCCGCTGGCGATAATTAAGACAGACCGATCGGTCTTCTCGGCGCGGAAGATCAGGGACTTGGCAATCTGGCCGAGCGTACAGCCAATGGCCGTGGCCGCCTCGGCGGCGGTCCGGGTACCGGCCGGAAATTCGCGCACCTCGAAATCGAAGCCCCGTGCGGCCAATGCCTCTTGAACCTGCCGGGCGCTGTCTTTCTTCGGGGCCTCCGCACTCAAGAGGCGAGCTCGCGCGAGCGCCGGGTGGCTTCGGCGATGGCCCGGCTCATGAGCGGCTGAAGGCCGTCGGAGGCCATGAGCACCTTGAGAGCCTCCAGAGTCGTGCCGGCCGGACTGGTCACGTTCTCGCGCAGGGTGCTGGCCGGCAGGTCGGATTGCCGGACCAACTCGCCCGCCCCGGCGACCGTGGCGCGTGCGATCCCCATGGCCAGATCCTCGGGCAGCCCGGAGTCGATACCGGCCTGGGCCAGGCACTCGATCAGCAGGAAGACATAGGCCGGCCCGCCGCCCGAGACCGCGGTCACCGCGTCGAGCAGGGCCTCGTCCTCAACCCAGGCGACCTCGCCGACCGCCGCCATGAGGGCGCCGGCCAGGTCGCGCTGGTGCGGCCCGGTCTTGGGGTTGGCGCACAGGACGGACATGCCCCGGCCGACCGCCGCCGGGGTATTGGGCATGGCCCGCACGATCGCGGTTTCCGCACCCAGGCGTCCCTCGAAATAGGCCAACGAGCGACCGGCCGCGATGGAGAGAAACAGCGCCCCGGTTCCGGCCAACCCGGCGCAGGCCGCCATGAGCGCGTCCATCTGTTGCGGTTTGACCGCGACCACCACAACCGCCGGGTTCAGGTCGGGCGGCAAGCCGCCGGGGTCTCGTGCGTGCGCGACGCCGCGTGCCATGAAGGGCGCGGCGTTCTCGGCCATGGGTTCGATCACGGTCACATCGGCTGCGACCGCACGGCGCGCCAGCCAGCCGTCGAGCAAGGCCGCGCCCATCTTGCCGCAGCCGATCAGGACCAGCGGCCCGCCGAGATCGAGAGTCTCCGGTTGCACGGCTTAAGCTTCGCCGACCGTATCCATGCGCGCAACCATGATCGCGTCGGCCACGCTGCGCCCGCCCCAGACCACCAGTTGCAGGGCTGGGTAGAACCGCTCGCACTCGTGGATCGCGATATCCACCAGGTCCTCGAGCTGCTCCGCGCTCAGCCCGGCGGCACCGCGCATAGGAATAGCGTGACGATACATAGTGGTCGCATCGTCCTGGACGAAATCGAAGTGGCCGAGCCAAAGGCCCCCGTTGACCTGGACCAGAAGCTCGAAAACCGCGCTGCGCCGGGTCTCTGGCACCCGCTGGTCGAGCTGGCAGGACACGAACATGGCGTTCACGTCGCGGTCCCACACCACATACAGGTGATAGTCGCACCAGTGCCCGCCGACCTGCACCATCAGCTCGCATTCGCTGTGCCGGTCGAAGGTCCAATCGTTGGCGCTGACCAACTCCTCCAGGGTATCGAGAGGATTGGCCGCGGGTTCCGCATGTCGGTTTGCTAGGCTCACCATATGGTCTTCGATCCCCCTCGTGACGCCGGGAGCGGGCCCTCCGCCGAAATGGCCAGCCTGGCCCCAACGACACCCAAATGTGGCGTAGCTCCGCCGAGCCGCCACCAAATGTAGCGTGCCAAATTCGTCGCGGGGGCGCAATAGAGGCGTCCTGTGGGTAAGAGCGGTATTTTCGGCCCTGGGGGCCATGGGGAGGCTGAGCCCCGAACTAGGGGGCCGACTCAGGCGATCGCCAGGATCGGACAGTCCGGTTCAGGGCTCCGCCTTGGGGACGCGTTTGCGCGGGGCGGCCTTGCGGGCCGGGCCGGTGGATTTTCCAGCGGGCTGGGCGGCCAAGCGGGCTTCCAGTTCGGCGAGGCGCTTGGCCATGTCTTCCTGCTCGGACCGGGCCTTGGCGGCCATGGCCTTGACCGCGTCGAATTCCTCGCGGCCGACCAGATCCATCTGCGACAGGATTTTCTCGAACTGCTCGCGCAGACGCGCCTCGAGCTCGCCGCGCATGCCGGCCGCGACCCCGATCGCCCCGCTGGCCACCCGCGCCAGATCGTCCAACAGCCGGTTCTGTGTTTGCATTTGTCCTAGCCTCCCGCTGGCGCGGTCGCGCCGCCCGTCGGTCTGCGCCCTACCGGAATATGACCCGGGGCGGCCGCCCCATCAAGGCTGGGCCGGCCAGGCCAACCCTTGCCCCGCAGCGTAAGCGGCCAATATAACGGCGGGCGCGCCCCTTTCACGTCCAAGGCCCAATCCATGATCGCCGCGATCGCCTTTCCGCAGATCGACCCCATCGCCATCGCGCTCGGCCCCTTGGCGATCCGCTGGTACGCGATCGCCTATATAACGGGCCTGCTTCTGGGTTGGCGGTATTGCCGCCGGCTGACCAAACGCCCGCCGGCCCTGTTGAGCGAGCGGGCGATCGACGATTTCCTGTTGTGGGCCACCCTGGGCGTCATCCTGGGCGGGCGCTTCGGCTATATCCTGTTCTATCAATTCGACTACTACCTGGCGAACCCGCTGGAGATTATCTTCATCTGGCGCGGCGGCATGAGTTTTCACGGCGGCCTGCTGGGTGTCGCCGTGGCCATCGTTCTTTTCGCCCGCCATGAAAAGGTGCCGGTCTTCGCTTTAAGCGACATCATCGCTGCGGCGGCACCGATCGGGTTGTTCTTCGGCCGCCTGGCGAATTTCGCCAACGCGGAACTGTTCGGCCGGCCGACCGACGTGCCCTGGGGCGTGATCTTTCCCGGCGAGGTCGAGCCGCGCCACCCCAGCCAGCTTTACGAAGCCGGGCTGGAAGGCCTGCTGCTGTTCGCGGTCGCCTACGCCTTGGCGCGGCGCGGTTTCCTGGAACGCAGCGGCGCCCTGACCGGCGTGTTCCTGATCGGCTATGCCCTGTCGCGCATGCTGGTAGAACTGGTCCGGGAGCCGGACGCGCACCTGGGCTTCTTGTTCAGCGGCATCACCATGGGTCAACTTCTGTCCCTGCCCATGGCGCTTCTCGGGATCGCGATCCTCGCCTGGTCCCGGCGCGCGCGCGCCTAGGGCCCGGCCCCGGCCGTGACCGAACGACCCGCCCCGCTGGCCGAAAGAATCGCCCGGCGGATCGCCCTGCTCGGCCCCATGACCTTGGCGGACTATATGTCGGCGGCGCTGAGCGACCCTGAGCACGGCTACTACATGGGTGGCGATCCTTTCGGCGCGCGGGGCGATTTCGTCACCGCACCCGAGATCAGCCAGATGTTCGGCGAGTTGATCGGCCTGTGGTGCGCCGATATCTGGGGCCGCATGGGTGTGCCCGACCGGCTGCATCTAGTGGAGCTGGGCCCCGGGCGCGGCACCTTGATGGCCGATGCCCTGCGCGCAGCCCGCACCCTGCCCGGCCTGCGTGAATCCCTGCAACTTCATCTGGTCGAAACCAGCCCGGCCCTGCGGGCACGCCAGCGCGAGACTTTGCGGACGGCGGCGGCGGACCTGGCGGTCGCACCGCAATGGCACGACACCCTGTCCACCGTCCCGGCCGGACCCTTGCTGCTGATCGCCAACGAGTTCTTCGACGCCTTGCCGATTCGCCAGTTCGTACGCGGCGCCGGGGACGTGGCCCCAACTTGGTGCGAGCGGGTCGTGACCCTGGCGGAGGATGGCCGAACCCTCGCTTTCGCGTTGCGGCCGGCAGCGCTGGAGGCCGCCGCCTTGCTGCCGCCCGAGATCGCGGCGGTGACGGCCGGCGGGACCTTCGAGATCTGCATCCCCGGCATCGCCTTGGCCGGTGAGATCGGTGCCCGCTTGGCCGCGGACGGCGGCGCCGCCTTGATCATCGACTACGGCGCCGCACGGCCGCATGGCGAGCCCACGTTTCAAGCCGTGCGCGACCATGCCCGGCACGAGGTCTTGGCTGCGCCGGGGGACGCCGACCTAACCGCCCATGTGGATTTCGCGGCCCTGGCCGGCGCGGCCCGTGCGTCTGGGGCCAAGGCCTGGGGTCCGGTGCCGCAAGGCGCCTTTTTGACCGGTCTGGGGATCGACGCGCGCGCCCGGGCGCTCGGCGCGAACGCCAGCCCGGCGCAGGCCGAGGCAATCGGCGCCGCCGCGACGCGGCTTTGCGACCCGGCGCAAATGGGCACGCTGTTCAAGGCCCTGGCCCTGACCCACCCGGCGCTCGACCCGCCCGGCGGCTTTGCCCGATCTGGCGGCGGCGGCCGGGATGGCTTAACACTTATGCAGTGAAGGTCTAGGTTAACTGGGGCATGACACAAACACCGCCAATCCAATCGCCAGCACCCGAGATACTGACCATCTGCCCGCTTAACGCCATGGACGGCGTGCGCCATGCCTTTTTCAGCCGGCGCGGCGGGGTCAGCGAGGGACTCTACGCGTCGCTCAATTGCGGCTTCGGCTCGGGCGACGAGGCGGACCGGGTCGCGCGCAACCGCGCCCGCGCGGCCCGCGGGATCGGCCTGGAGCCGGACCGCCTGGTGACCGCCTACCAGACCCATTCCATCGAGGTCGCGCGGGTCGAGCACCCCTGGCAGCGCGAGCACGCCCCTGAGGTCGACGCCATGGTCACCAAGCAGCCGGGAATTGCCCTTGGCATCCTGACCGCCGATTGCGTGCCGGTCTTGTTCGCCGACAAGGAGGCCCGGGTGATCGGTGCCGCCCACGCCGGCTGGCGCGGCGCGCTGAACGGGATCGTCGAGGCCGTGGTCGCGGCCATGGTCGATCTGGGCGCGCGGCGCGAGGCCATCGCCGCGGGCATCGGCCCGGCGATCTGCCAACGCTCCTACGAGGTCGGGCCGGAATTCCCGGCCCCGTTCCTGGCGCAAAGCGGGGACAACAAGAATTTCTTCCGCGCCGCGCCGCGCGCCGGTCATGCCTGGTTCGACATCAAAGGATATGTCGCCAGCCGGCTCGGCGCCGCCGGGGTCGGTGGCGTGGAGGCCCTGCCCTGCGACACCTGCGCCGAGGAAGACCGTTTTTTCAGCTACCGCCGGGCTTGCCTGCGCGGCGAGAGCGACTATGGCCGTGGCCTATCGGCGATCTATCTGGAATCCTGACGGTTAAGCAAAAGAAAGAGCTCTCCCCAATGGCCTTGCACTTCACCGAAGCCGAGTTCGCGGCTCGCCGCGCCGCCGTTTGCCGGGATATGGCGCAAGCCGGCCTGGACGGCCTGCTGATGTTTCGTCAGGAAAGCATGTATTACCTGACCGGCTACGACACTTTCGGGTACGTGTTCTTTCAGTGCCTCTATCTGGGTAGCGACGGGCGCATGACCCTGTTGACCCGCGCGCCAGACCTACGCCAGGCACAACAGACCTCGGTGATCCAGGATATCCGCATCTGGGCCGACCGGCCCGATGCCGAGCCGGCGGGCGAATTGCGCGCGATCCTGGAGGAGCACGGCTGCGCCGGCCAGCGCCTGGGCGTCGAGTACGAGGCCTATGGTTTGACCGCGCGCAACGGCAAGCGCCTGGACGCCGCGTTGGATGGCTTCGCCGTCCTGAGCGACGCCTCCGAACTGGTCACCCTTCGGCGCGCGGTCAAGAGCGAGGCGGAGATCGCCTGCGTGCGCTGTGCCGCCGCCTACGCCGACGACGCCCTGGAGGCGGCCCTGCCCCTGGTGCGGCCCGGTGCCTTCGAGGGCGACATCCTAGCCGCCATGCAAGGCGCCGTGTTCCGGGGCGGCGGCGACTATCCCGGCAACGAGTTCGTTATCGGCTCCGGCCCTGCGGCACTGTTATGCCGCTATCAAAGCGGGCGACGCCATCTCGACGCCGAGGACCAATTGACGCTCGAATGGGCCGGGGTCGACCGGCACTACCACGCGGCCATGATGCGCACCCTGCGCCTGGGCCCACCGCCGCCGATACAAAGCGAGATGTTCAAGGTCGCCGCCGAGGCGGTCACCGCGGTCGAGGAAGCGTTGCGCCCGGGCAACAGCTTCGGCACCGCCTTCGACGCCCATGCCCGAACCCTGGACCGGGCCGGCTATGCCGCGCACCGTTTGAACGCCTGCGGTTATTCCCTGGGAACGACCTTTTCGCCGAACTGGATGGATTGGCCCATGCTGTATGGCGGCAATCCGACCGAGATCGTGCCGGGCATGGTCATATTCGTGCATATCATCATCTTCGACAGCGACCGCGGACTGGCCGTGACACTAGGCCGGACCAGCCTTGTTGGGACCAAGGGACCGGAGGTCCTGTCCCGGATGCCGCTAACCTTCCAAGTCGATTAGGTCGGCCGTGCCGCATCTCTTCATCTTTGCGGCGCTTTGCCTGCTGGGCCTGGTGGCAAGCTGTGCCTTGCTCTAAGCGCTCCGCTAAGTGCCCTTGGGCCAGTCTCGTCTGGCTCGTGGTCCTGGTTGCCTGCGGGCCGGTGCCGCGCCCCTTTCAGTCCGAGCCGGGCAGCCGCAACGATCTGCTGGTTCTGCGGGACCGGGCGGGGATCACGGTCGCGGCCCCGAGCGGCAAGCTGCCGGCCGACCCGAATCGACTGGCCCAAGTTCTGGCCGCGCACCTGCGCGATTTGAACGTACCCGCAACTACCCAGGCCGTGAACGGCGAGAGCCGCTATCTGCATGGCCGGGCGGCGCGCCACCCGATATCGGGGGCGGCCGAAGAACTGCAGCTCGATTGGGAGCTGTGGGACCTGGATGGGCGCCTGGTCGGGAGCTATGCCCAGCGCCAGCGGATCGCCCCTAACCTGGCGCCGAACGATCAGGCGGTGCTGATCGAAGTTCTGGCCGCCGAGGCCGCGCCCAAGATCGCGGCCCTGGTGCAGGCCCCGCCGGTGATCGAGGCCCAGGTGCCCGGCTATCCCGGCGCCCGGCTGGTGGTGCCGCCGCTCAGCGCCGGGCCGGGCGATTCGACGCACAGCCTGGCACCGGCCCTGCGCGCGGAACTGACCGCCGCCGGCCTGCCGGTCTCGGACCGGGAAGGGCCCGCCGACATCCTAATCCTGGGCGACATCGACCTGGACCCAGCCTTGGCCGGGCTTCAACAGGTCGCCATATCTTGGTCCGTGGTTAGTGCCCAGGACCACGAGGAACTGGGCCAGGTCACTCAGCGGAACAGCGTTCCGGCCGGCAGCCTGGACGGCGCCTGGGGCCCGGTCGCCCGAGAGATCGCCCGCGACGCGGCCCGCGGGGTGATCGACCTCCTGGCACGCCGGGCGGTGCCCTGAGAATAACCGCATCGCACCCTGGATTAGAGGGCCGGGCGCTGTTTACACAATCGTGACACGTTGATAATGTCCGCCCGCCCGGAGCACGGTGGTCCGGGGTTTCCTTCGCTCCGTCACAGCAGCGCACGGCCGGCCAGGGACCACGTCATGAAGATTTTGACCGGCAACAGCAATCGGCCCCTAGCCGAGGCAATTTCCGCATTCCTAAATTTGCCCCTGACCAAAGCCAGCATGCGCCGGTTTTCGGACATGGAGATCTTCGTCGAGATCGACGAAAACGTCCGCGGCGAGGACGTCTTCGTGATCCAGTCGACGTCCTATCCTGCCAACGACAACCTGATGGAGCTGCTGGTCGCGCTGGATGCGCTGAAGCGCGGCTCCACGCGGCGCGCCACCGCGGTCATCCCCTACTACGGATATGCCCGCCAAGACCGTAAATCGGGGCCTCGGACCCCGATCTCGGCCAAGCTGGTGGCCAACCTGATTACCTCCGCCGGCGCCGACCGGGTTTTGACCCTGGACCTTCACGCCGGGCAGATCCAAGGCTTTTTCGACATCCCGACAGACAATCTCTACGCCGCCCCGGTCTTCACTAAGGACATTATGGAGCGCTACAACGGCGAAGACCTGACCGTCGTTTCGCCCGATGTGGGCGGTGTTCTGCGCGCCCGTGCCATTGCCAAGCGGCTTGACGCGGATCTGGCGATCATCGATAAGCGGCGCGAACGCGCGGGCATTTCCGAGGTGATGCACATCATCGGCGACGTGCAGAACCAGCGCTGCATCCTAATCGACGATATTGTCGATTCGGCGGGCACCTTGTGCAATGCCGCCGAGGCGCTGATGAACGCGGGCGCCAAATCGGTCAGCGCCTATGTGACCCACGGCGTCCTTTCGGGCGGCGCGGTGGCGCGCGTTTCGGCCTCTCCCATGGAGGAGCTGGTCATGACCGACAGTATTCAGGCCACGGAGGCCGTGCGCGTGGCGCAGAACATCCGGCAGATTACCATTGCCCCGCTTTTGGGCGAGGCGATGCGGCGGATCAGCGACGAGCGTTCCGTTTCCAGCCTGTTCGCGTTTCCGAGCAGGTAAATTCGAGAGCCGGGACCGGCACCCCTGGAGGTCGGCCCGCACACGCCCGGCACGCTCGTGCGGTTGGGTGCTATTTTGTTTGAGGAGCGAGACCATGAGTGAAATTCAAACTATGCCCGCGAAGACGCGGGAGCGGGCCGGGAAGGGGCCAGCCCGCGCAGCCCGGCGTGCCGGACTGGTGCCCGGCGTCATCTATGGCGCCAAGAAAGACCCCACCATGATTACCCTGGATCCGCGCGACTTGATACGGGGCCTGCGTACCGGCGGCTTTATGGCAACCGTATACGAGCTCGATGTCGCGGGGCGAAAGGAACGCGTGCTGCCCCGCGACGTGCAATTCGACCCGGTGACCGACCGGCCCTTGCACGTCGATTTCCTGCGCGTTTCCAGCGCCACCTTGGTAACGGTGGACGTGCCGGTTCATTTCCTGAACGAGGAAGAGTCGCCAGGCCTGAAGCGCGGTGGCCTGCTGAATATCGTGCGCCACGAGATCGAGATGCACTGCCGGGCCGATGCCATTCCCAGCCATATCGAGGTCGATTTGACCGGGCTGGATATCGGCGACAGCGTGCATATCAGCATGATCACGCTGCCCGCCGGCGTCGAGCCGACGATCACCGATCGCGACTTCACAGTCGCCACCATCGCGGCCCCGACTGTGGTTCAGGAAGAAGAGGCCGAGGCGGCAGAGGGTGAAGAAGGCGCGGTGGCAGAAGGTGAAGAAGGCGAGACGACCGAGGAGGAAGGCGAAAGCGAGAGCTAAGGCCTCGCTTATCGCAGTCACCGCCTTATGCAACTCCTGGTCGGGCTCGGCAATCCGGGCCCTCGCCACGCCAAAAACCGGCACAACATCGGGTTCATGGTGGCGGACGAAATCGTCCGCCGCCATGGCTTCGGCCCTTGGCGCGTGCGCTTTCAGGCCCGGGTGGCCGAAGGCCGGATCGGGGCGCACCGCGTCCTGCTCATGAAACCGGAAACCTACATGAACGAATCCGGGCGCGCGGTCGGCGAGGCCGTGCGTTTCTTCAAGCTGCCGCCCGGCGATGTCACGGTCATCTACGATGAAATCGACCTCAAGGCGGGCAAGATCAAGGTCAAGACCGGCGGCGGCGCCGGCGGCCACAACGGCATCCGCAGCCTCGATTCCCATATCGGCCGCGACTACCGCCGGGTCCGCCTGGGCGTCGGTCATCCTGGGCACAAGGATCTGGTCCACGGCTATGTCTTGCAGGACTTCGCCAAGGCCGAGATGCCAGGCGTCGAGAAACTAGTCGACGCGGTCGCCAGCGAGGTGCCCATGCTGCTGGACGGCGACGAGGGCGCCTTCATGTCGCGGGTCGCCCACCTGACCGCGCCGCCCAAGCCAGCCAAGCCTAAGACGGACGACGCCGGAACCCCGCCCGGCGGCAAGAAGGGCGAGGGCGATGGGCTTTAACTGCGGCATCGTCGGCCTGCCCAATGTGGGCAAGTCGACCCTGTTCAACGCCTTGACCGAAACGGCGGCGGCAGAATCCGCCAACTATCCCTTCACCACCATCGAGCCGAACGTCGGCCGGGTTCCGGTCGCCGATCCGCGGCTCGATGGAATCGCCCGAATCGGCAAGTCGGCCAAGATCATCCCGACCGTTCTGGAATTCGTCGATATCGCCGGCCTGGTGCGCGGCGCCTCCAAGGGCGAGGGCCTGGGCAACAAGTTCCTGGCCAATATCCGCGAGGTCGACGCCATCGTCCATGTCCTGCGTTGCTTCGAGGCAGAGGTGACCCATGTGGAGGGCTCGGTCGACCCGGTGCGCGACGCGGAAACCGTGGAGACCGAGCTTTTGCTGGCCGACATGGACAGCGTGGAACGACAACTCGACGCGGCGACCAAGCGCGCCCGCGGCGGCGATAAGGAGGCCAAGGCGCGCCTCGCCGTGCTCGAACCGGCGGCGGAAGCGCTGCGCGCGGGCCGCCCGGCGCGGAGCCTGAAAATCACCGCCGATCTATTGCCGTTGTTCCGGCAGCTCAACCTGATGACGGCCAAGCCGGTGCTTTACGTCGCCAATGTCGAGGAAGACGCGGTCGCCACCGGCAATGCCCTTTCGGCCCAGGTCATCGCCATGGCCGAGACGCAGGGCGCGGCCTGCGTGGTGGTATCGGCCGCCATCGAGGCCGAGGTCGCCGGCCTGACCGACACCGTGGAGCGCGGCGATTTCCTGGAGACCCTGGGGCTGGAAGAAAGCGGCCTGGCGCGGGTCGTGCGTGCCGGCTATGCCCTGCTCGACCTGGTCACGTTCTTCACCGTCGGACCCAAGGAGGCGCGCGCCTGGACCGTCGTGCGCGGCGCTACCGCGCCCCAGGCCGCCGGCGTGATCCATAGCGATTTCGAACGCGGCTTCATTCGGGCGGAGACCATCGCCTATGACGACTTCATCGCCTGCGGCGGCGAGCAAGGCGCCAAGGATGCCGGCAAGATGCGTGCCGAAGGCCGCGACTACCTGGTCAAGGACGGCGACATCTTCCACTTTCGCTTTAACGTTTAAGTGACTTGCCGGGCGGCCGGCGGATCCCATCTCTTCCAGAGAATCAAATTTTCGAGGGATGATCCATGAGCGACGTGAAAGAGAGAATCGAGATTAAAGGCTGCAAGACCCAGGCGCGGGCCAGTTTTCGCGGCCAGGTCCTGGCTGAAAGCGACCGGGCGCTGGTGCTGCACGAAAAAGGTTATCCGCCGCGCATCTATTTCCCGAAATCCGACACGCGCATGCCCCTGGCCCAGATCTCGGCGCACAAGACCCACTGCCCCTACAAGGGCGACGCGGCGTATTGGAGCTTTTCGATCGACGGCGAGACCCTGGAGAACGTGGCCTGGGGTTACCCGGAGCCCCTGCCAAATGTCGCGGCCATCGCCGATCACATCAGCTTCGCCGACCCGGTCGCAGTCGAAAGCTAAGCGACATCCACGACCCATTTTCCCAGCCGCGCCCATCGCCGAGGCGCTAGAGCGCTTTCAGGAAAAGTGTGTGCGGTTTTCCGGTTCGAAAGCGCAACCAATCAACAACCTAAAGCGTCTTTACTGACTCGAAGATCAGTGAAGACGCTCTAGAACCGAGCGCCTACTTATAGGGGTCCGCGGCGTCGCGCAGGCCGTCGCCGAAGAAGTTGAAGGCCAGGATCAGCACGATCACCGGCACAACCGGCAGCATGAGCCAGGGATAGAGCGCGACCACGTTGATGTTCTGCGCCTCGTTCAGCAGCACGCCCCAGGAGGTGATTGGCGGGCGCAGGCCAAGGCCGAGGAAGCTGAGCGCGGTCTCGCCCAAAATCATGGTCGGGATGGTCAAGGTCGCCGAGGCGATCAGATGGCTCATGAAGCCGGGCATGAGGTGCCGGGCGATGACCCGGGCCGGGCTGGCGCCGATCAGTTGGGCCGCGACGCAGTAGTCCTCCTCGCGCAGGGCCAGAAGTTTAGATCGCACGGCGCGCGCCAGGCCGGTCCAATCGATCAGGCCCAGAATCGCGCTGATCCCGAAGTAGATCAGGATCGGGCTCCAGGTCACCGGCAGGATGGCCGACAGGGCCATCCAAAGCGGAATCTCGGGGAAGGAGCGCACCACCTCGATGACCCGCTGGATGATGGTGTCGGCCAAACCGCCGTAATAGCCGGCGATACCGCCGATCACCAAACCTAGGGTGAAGCTGATCACGATGCCGATCAGGCCGACGGTCAGGGAGATCCGGGCACCGTAGATAATGCGCGAGAACATGTCGCGACCCAGGCGGTCGGTGCCGAGCAGGAACAGCGTTCCGTCTTCGGGTGGGCAGACCAGATGAAAGCTGCCCGGAATCACGCCCCAGAATTCGTAGCTGTCGCCGAGGCAAAAGAAGCGAAGCGGCAGAACCTGGGAGGTATCTTCGGCGTATTCGCGGCGCAAGTTCTCCATGTTCAAGCGATAGGTCCAGCCGTAAACGAAAGGACCGACGAGTTCGCCCTCGTGGAACAAGTGCACGGATTGCGGCGGCGTATAGATATAGTCGGTGTTCTGGCGGTGCAGATCGTAAGGCGCCAAAATTTCGCTTATGAGAACAGAGCCGTACATGAACAGCAGGACGATTCCGCAGAACATGGCGACCTTGTGGCGTTTCAGCTTCCACCACATCAATTGCCACTGCGACGCCAGGTAATACTTTTCCTGCTCCGGCGTCAGCTGTTCGACTGACAAAGGATCGAAGGGCGCGTCGGACACGAAGTGCCCGTGCCGGCCCTCGGCGCCGACGGCATTTCCGGGTTCGTTAGGCCTGCTCACCGGGTCGTGCCTCCCTGCAGGCGGATGCGCGGATCGAGCACCGCGAGGGCCATATCCGAAATCAAGACGCCGACCACGGTCAAGAACGCCAGGAACATCAGGAACGAGCCGGCCAGGTACATGTCCTGGCTGCGCAGCGCGCCCAGCAACATGGGCCCGGTGGTCGGCAGGGACAGAATAATCTCGACCACCGCCGCGCCGGAAATGATGCTGGGCAGAAGGCTACCGATATCGGCGATGAAGAAGTTCAAGGACAGGCGAAAGGGGTACTTCAGCAACAGCTTCATGGGCGATAAGCCCTTGGCCCGGCCGGTCACGACGTATTGCTTCTCCAACTCGTCCAAAAGGTTGGCCCTGAGCCGGCGGATCATCGCGGCGGTGCCCGAGGTGCCGATGACAATCACCGGAATCCAGATGTGCTCGAGAACCGACATGAACTTGCCCCAGGTCCAGGGCTGGTCGATGTACTGGGCGTCCATCAGGCCGCCGACCGAGGTCCCGAAGAAAACGTTGGCGATATACAGCAAGACCAGGGCGAGCAGGAAATTGGGCGTTGCCAAACCGATGAAGCCGAGAAACGTGAGGGTGTAGTCGCCCCAGCTATATTGCCGCACCGCGGAATAGAGCCCGATGGGGAAGGACACGATCCAGGTGAACACGATGGTGACGAAGGACACCAGGGCGGTCAGATAAAGCCGGTCGCCGACCACATCCGACACCGGCAAGCGGAATTCGAAGGAGTAGCCGAAATCGCCCTGCAGCATACCCCAGACCCAGAGCACGTACTGTTCCATGACCGGGCGGTCGAAGCCGTATTCCTGGCGCAGGAATTCGATCTTCCGGAGGTCGACCGACTCGCCCTGGGATTGCAGCTCGGCGATATAGCTTTCGAAATAGTCGCCCGGCGGAAGCTGGATGATGACGAAAACGATCAGGCTGATCGCGAGCAAGGTCGGGATCATGATCAGAAAACGATGGACGATATAGGTGAGCATGCCGGCTCAAATGTCTCCGTGGGCCATCCTGGTCCGCAAACCGGTCAGTTCTGCGCCGTGCGCCGCTCCGCCGAGAGCCAGAAGGTATCCGGCTTGTAAATACCGAAATAGGCACTCGGACTCCAGCTATAGACGCCGGTCGAGGGTACGTTGTTGAGCCCACCGGCGACCACGACCGGCTGCGGCACCCCATTGACCGTGCCGATGGTGAACACCTGATCGGCGTGGATTTCCAGTATCCTATGCCATACCTGTGCGCGCTCTTCCTTGGTCTTGGAACGGCGCCAGGCCTCGTAGAGCGCAAGCAGTTCCTTGACCTCGGGCAAGTCCGGCTCCTGCCCGGATCTCGCCGAGGATTCGAAATACTCGCCCCATTTCGACCACTGCAACTGGATCTGCTCGGTCGGCGCGAACTCGCTCGGCGCCATGTCGGAGGTCGGCAGGCCATTCTCCAAGCCGGACCAGACCGACATGATCGCCTGCCCCGCGAAGATCCGGTTGCGGAAGACCTCGCGCTGCGAGGGTTTTGCGAAGAGCTCGACCCCGATCTGTTTCCAATTCTTCTTGATCATCTCCAGGACGTCGGATTCCTCGGTGCTTTCGCCGGAGGTGTCGACGATGATTTGCATCGGCCGGCCGTCCGGCAGAAGCCGGGTTCCGGAACCGTTACGCTCGGTCACGCCAATCTCGTCGAGCAGGGCATTGGCCTGCTTCACGTCGAATTGGGACCAGGCCTTCTGGTAGGCCGGCTTGAACAGGGGGCTCTCGGGCAGAACCGTGTCTGCGCCGGGGCGCGCCAGTCCGAAAAAAAGCACTTGGTTGATCGCCTGACGATCAATGGCAATGGAAAGCGCGCGCCGAAAACGCGCATCACGCATAAGGTCGCGCCAGACCGTATCTTCCGCGGTCATGTTCGGAAGCAATGCGACCTTCGACCCGGAGGACGAGGACCAAAGCCGAACACTAAACCCTTTCTCTTTCTCCCCTTGCTTCAGGAAGGTGTAATGGTCAAAGCGGATACTGCGCGCTTGCAGGTCGCTTTCGCCGAACCCGGTCTTGGCCGGGATCAGGCCTTTGTCGGCGATGTTGACGATCACCTGATCTAGATAGGGCAATTGCCGCCCGGCACTGTCGACCCTGTGATAGTAGGGGTTGCGCGCGAACACAAAGCGTTCGGCCGGCATCGGCGTTGTGTTAACCCAAGGCTGCAAGCTGGGCAGGTCAACGTTCTTCGCGTTGTACATCTCTTCCTTGTCGTAAAAGACTCGCGCCCAGTTATTTGCCTTGGTCTCGGCGATCAAGGCCGCGAGCTTTTCCGCATCGGCATACTTGGGATGGAACTGCTTTAGGTAATGCGCCGGCATGTAAATATAGTGTGGCCGCGCGCTGGCGAGGGCCGGCAATAAATACGGGTTCGGATTGGACCAGCTATAACGCACGGTCTGGGGATCGATGAACTCGACACGCGGCAACTCGCCATCGACCCGCAAGACTTCGGGCGGTCCGGAGGGCGACAGCACGTCATTGTTGGCGACGTCCTCCCAATAAAAACGGAAGTCTTCCGACGTGAAGGGGTGTCCGTCCGACCAGCGGTGGTTCTTGCGCAGATGGAAGGTGAAAACCTTCTGATCCTCAACCTCGACGCGTTCGACGATATCTGGTCCCAGGTTCAAGGCATAGTCGTAGCCGACCAAACGGGCATAGCCATAGACGGTCATCAAGCGGATGTCCTTCTGGCGCCCCATCAAAATTTCGATCGTCCCGCCATGCTCGCCCAAGGTTTGTTCTTTAGGATTGAGCACTGCGACAGCAGCTGGATCGGGCAGGCGTTTGCTGACCGCCGGCAATTTCCCCGCGCTGACCAGGGGCGCCAGCATGGGCGGTTCGATAGGATCGGCCGCGCGCGCCGCAGGAATCGACGCGCTGTGCAGCGCCACGGCGGCGGCGAGGCCGCCAAGCAGGAACTTGATGCTGGTCATGACACGAGAGCCTCTGGTCGGGTGGACGCGGACGCGCGGACGAAATGCTCGCCGCCCAGATCGATGAGCTTTGACGCGGCCGCATCGTTCAAGGTGAAGGGCGGCGGGAACTCCGCCGGGCCGGCCTGTTTCATTTGGGCGATGCGGCCGAAATCGAGCTTCCGGCCGGGATCGGGATAGGGTACGGCCGACAGCAAGGTTTGGGTGTAGGGGTGTACCGGTTTGGAAAACAGCACTTCGCGCGGCGCGACCTCGACCAACCGCCCGGCGCACATGACGGCAATACGATCGGCCATGTAGTCGACCACCGCCAGGTTGTGGGAAATGAACAGATAGGTCAGGCTCAATTCGCTTTGCAGGTCTTTCAGCAGATTCAGAATCTGTGCCTGAATCGAGACGTCGAGCGCGGAGACCGGCTCGTCGCAGATCATGAGATCGGGCTGCAAGGCCAAGGCGCGGGCGATGCCCAAGCGCTGACGCTGCCCGCCGGAAAAGCTGTGCGGATAACGCCGCAAAAAGCGCACATCCAGGCCGACTAGGCGCATCAATTCCTTGACCAGCTCGATCCGTTCCTCGTGGCTGCCGATGTTATGAACCACCAGGGGCTCGCTGATAATATCCAGCGCCGTCATGCGCGGATTGAGGGACCCGAAGGGGTCCTGGAAAATGAACTGAACCTTGCGCCGGAAGTCGTGCAAGGCGACGTTCTTGAGCGCGAGCACATCGATATCGCCCTCCGGCGCGCGATAGATGACGCTGCCCGCGTCGGGCGTCAGCGCCCGCATGATGACCTTGCTGGCGGTAGTCTTGCCACAACCGGATTCGCCAACCAGGCCCAGGCACTCGCCACGCCGCACCGTGAAGCTGACATCGTCGACCGCGGTAACCTCGACCTTGGCGCCGAGCCCGAGCACGCCTTGTTGACGCATGGTGAAGCGCTTGGTCAGGCCCTTGACCTCGAGCAGGTTCGGCGCGGCGGCCCCGTTGCCGTGCCCCTTGGCCTCACCGGGCGCGGCCCGGCGCAACAAGCGCGCCTCGCCCGGCTTGATTTGGCGGATCGGGACCAGGCGCTCGCCGCGCGCCATATTGGGCCGCGGCACCGCCGTGAACAGGGCCTTGAGATAGGGATGCGCCGGCCGGCCGAAAATTTCGTCGCAAGGGCCGCTTTCCACGACCCGGCCGTGGTACATGACCACGACTTCCTCGGCGATATTGGCGACCACGCCCAGATCGTGGGTGATGACCAGGATCGCCATGCCCAGTTCACCCTGCAAATCGACCAGCAGTTTGAGAATCTGGGCCTGTATGGTTACGTCGAGGGCGGTGGTCGGCTCGTCGGCAATGAGCAGGGACGGGCGGCATATGAGGGCCATCGCGATCATCGCGCGTTGACGCAAGCCGCCCGACAGTTCGAAAGGATAAGCCCGCATGGCGGCCGCGGGATCGGGGAACCCGACCAGGCGAAGCATTTCCTCGGTCAAATCCAGCCCGGCTTTGCGCCCGACGTCGCGGTGCAGAAACAAAGCCTCGCCAACCTGATCGCCGACCGTGTGAACCGGCGACAGGGACGTCATGGGCTCTTGAAAGATGATCGAGATGTGGCCGCCGCGAATCGCACGCATGGGAGCGCCATCGCGGTTCAGTGCGGCGATATCCACTTCGGTGCCGGGCGCGTTGGGGTCGCGGTAAATGATCTGGCCGCCGTCGATCACTCCGACCTTCGGCAAGATACCCATGATGGCCTGCGCGACCGTTGACTTGCCGGACCCCGATTCGCCGACCAATGCGACCGTCGAGCCCCGGCGGATATCGAAGGATATGCCGTTGACCGCCGGCACGACCGTCCCATGGATGCGGAATCCAACCTCCAGGTTGCGGACCGACAGGACATCATCCACCGGGTGCGCCTCCCCTACTTCCGGCCGATCAACATGAAACGGGAATATCGCCGCCGCTTGAGCGTACCTTGGTAGTAAAGCTCGCTCATTGGTATTTGCGCTTTCAGTTCCGCCAGGTCGGCAACGCAATTCACGTGTTCGTCGCACAGAAAATAGTCGTTCGATTGAATCACCAGCGCCATACCGGCCGGTATTGGGTCGTACCATTCGGCAGTCAAAGGCATGTGTTCGCAACTGGTATTGATGACCAAATCCGGCGAAAGATTGCGCGACGCGGCGTCGAGATCGTAGGTCAAGGCCGCGACATCGGCCGTGATCGCCTGGAAGCGGCCTTGGGCCGCCGCTCCGGCGTTAACGCTCTGGGCGATGGGCGCGCAGGCGGGGTCGATGTCGTAGCTCAAGACACGCGCGACGCGAAACCTGGCATCGGCGAACATGAGGGCCGCCAGGGCCCCGAACCAGCCGCCCAAAATACGGACCGTTCCGAACTCGCCGCCCAGGGTTTCGAAGGTCCGGTCGAGCAGCCAGGTCTTGCTCGCGATTTGATTGGCGTTAAATGCGTGTTCCAGCCCCTCGGGCGGTGCGTCAAAGCGTCCGCAAACCGTCTCGCCGAGATTCGCGGGGCCGGCGAAGCCCCCCAAATCGGTGAGCGTTTCGGATCTCGTAGTGCTGCCATCAAACATAGAAATAAAAACTACTCCCTTGCCCGCCCGGCGGGCGATTTCGCGCCGGACGCTACTGTAACCTATGGCCCTGCGGCTGGCTTTGAGATTTTTCCCCGCGGCGCCGCGAGACGCATGGACGAATTTTAGAAGCCGAGCCTTACCCTGTTCGCCGGTTTCCGTCTCTCGCGGACGGGCCTCGGCACTTGGTCTAACTTCCCGATCGCCTTGCTTTCCGGCGCCGGATTGTTGACTCCATGGTGTTTTCTGAGGCGGGGCAGGTCAAGCTCTTGTTCCCATCGGCGGCATTTGCCGGGGCGCACCCGTCGGGCTAGGCTGGCCGCCAAGATGCGCCAAACACGCCATATCATGACGGCGCGGGCCCCACGCCGGGGCATGCACGAGATCACCGCCCAGGTGGCGTCCTGGCTGGCCAGCCAGGGCCTCCGCGAGGGTCTTTTGACTCTATTCGTCCAGCACACCTCGGCCTCGCTCTTGATCCAGGAGAACGCCGATCCCGACGTTCAGCACGATCTGGAGGCCTGGCTGGACGCGGCGGTCCCGGAGAAGGCGGGCCCAGGGGCGGACGTACCCTATCGCCATAGCGCCGAAGGGCCGGACGACATGCCGGCGCACATAAAGAGCGCCCTGACCCAGACCCATCTGAGCATTCCGATCGGCGAGGGCCGCATGATGCTGGGGACTTGGCAGGGCGTCTACCTGTTCGAGCATAAGCGGCGGCCGCGCGATCGCCAGGTGATTTTACACTTAATCGGCGAGTAGCCGGGCCCGGATCCGACACCGCGGTGGTTTGGTCCTTCGCGCTGCTGCACGAGGTTCTGCCGGGGGTGTCGGGGGCAACGTTTCATTTTTTGGGCACCCCTCTGTTCGGAACCTAGGCCCGCGATCGCCGCCGAGGCGCTCAAGAGAACCGCTAATTCCTTGCGGCAGGCCATGCACGATGTGACCTGAATCAATGAAAAGATCCGCTACCCGGGTCATTTGTCTGGTGTCACCGGACCATCAATGCAAAGGACGGATTTCATGAACCAGAATATCGTCGCCCTCGTCGACCTGGACGACGAAAACTCCTGGCACAAGGCGCTACCCACTGCGATCGATCACGCTAAGCACGTCGAGGCACGGCTTCATGTCTTGACCATCGTGCCCGACGGTATGTTGAGAATGAGCGTCGTCGCGCAAACGATTCCCGAAGGCTACGAGCAACGTATTACCGATGCGGCGAAAGAACGGCTGAGCGCGCTGGTCCAGGAGCACGCGACCAAGGGTGTCAAGGTCGAGCCGGCGGTTCGCGTGGGCAGCGTATATCGGGAGGCCTTGAACTTCGCGCGCGATTGCGGTGCGGAGCTCATCGTCATGGGCGCACACAAGCCCGGGATGGCGGATTACCTCCTTGGCTCCAATGCTTCGCAGATCGTGCGCCACGCCAAGTGTTCGGTCTGGGTCGTCCGGGACTGACGGCGGGGAGATTACGCCCCCCTGGCCGTCGCAAGCGGCCGGCACTTTTCCGCGGCGTCGAAAATTCGTTTCACGGCCCAGGACTCGCTTGCGGCGATGTTGGACGCCGAGGGCCTCGTGGCCGAGCGATGGCTCGGCGACTGGACGGGAGGCGCCTGGGACACGACCTCGCGAGAGATTATCCCCCTCGGCCGGTCACTCTAGTCAACGCGCTTTTCCAGGGCTTTCCCGCAAAAAAAGAACGGGGCCGACGAAGCGGCCCCTAAGTCTTTGAAATACCTGGTCGGGGAGAGAGGATTCGAACCTCCGGCCCCCGCCTCCCGAAGACGGTGCTCTACCAGGCTGAGCTACTCCCCGGAGCGGCCGGGTTATAGCGGCTCGCCAGGCGCTTGGCAACGGCCGCGCACCGGGCCCACGAGGCCCCGACACTGGCGGCGAAAGGGCATTGGGCCTTGTCTCTTGGGGCGCGCCTGGGCTAGCGTTCAGGCCACAAATCGGCGCCCAAAGGTTTAAAAGACAATCGCGCCGGGCACGTCTGGGACAAGATATCGTCGGCCGCCGATACGACGGCGGGCATGTATTTCATCAGGGAGGAGGTCAGTTTATGCACTATGGAACCATGTTTAGGTCCTTCGCGACGGCGCTCGCCGTCGGTGGGGCTTTATCCTTGGCCGTGGCGGGCGGCGCTCACGCTCAGGACAAGCGGGTTAATTGGAAGATGGGCAGCGCGTTCCCGAGCAAGCTGGTTCAGCTTGGTTCACTCGGCAAGAGCCTGTCGGCTAAGATCGAGCGCATTTCCGGCGGCAACGTTCGGCTCAAGTTCTTCGAGCCCCATGCCTTGGTTCCGCCGCTTGAGATGTTCGATGCGATCTCGGCCGGGTCGCTCGACGCCGCCTGGTCCACGCCCGGATATTGGTTCGGCAAAGAAAAGTCCCTGGCCCTATTCGCCGCCGTGCCCTTCGGGCCGAGCGCGGGCGAATACATGGCCTGGATGTACTACGGCGGCGGCCATGACATGATGGACAAGATCTACGCCAAGCACGGGATCAAATCGATCATGTGCGGCGTGATCGCGCCCGAGGCCTCCGGTTGGTTCCGCAAGGAAATCAACTCGATCGACGACCTGAAGGGCCTGAAGATGCGCTTCTTTGGCCTGGGCGCGAAGGTCATGGAGAAGGTCGGCGTCTCGACCCAGTTGATCGCCGGCGGCGACATTTATCCGGCGCTGGAACGCGGCACGATCGACGCGACCGAGTATTCCATGCCCGCGATCGACCTGAACCTCGGGTTCTATCAGATCGCCAAACACTACTACTTCCCGGGCTGGCACCAGCAGGCGACCTTGTTCGACCTTATGATGAACAAGGCTAAGTGGGATGCGTTGTCCGAGACCCAGCAGGCCCAAATCGAAATTGCCTGTGGCGACAACTTTCGCGAAGGCTTGGCCGAGGGCGAGGCCATCCAAGGCAAGGCCCTGAAGGAATTGAAGGCTAAGGGGGTGCAGATCCACCGCTGGTCGCCGGAGATCCTGGATACCTTGCATTCGGCGTGGGACGAGGTGGCCGCCGAACTGGCCGCCGAGGACGCGAACTTCAAGGAAGTCTGGACGTCGCTTCAGGCCTTCCGCGCCGAGTACGCGGAGTGGAAAGCGGTCGGTTACCTTCAATAAGAAATGACGGCACACGCGGCGCGCCTGAAACGGTGCGCCGCGTACGCGCGCGAAGCCGGGGTCAGGTGTAAACCGGACCCCGCCTTGGCGGCGGGTACGGGTTTTTTTGGATCGGTCCGAATCGAGCTACTTGGGACCGGCCAGAGCGCACCGGGCGAACAAGCGGCCGCTCGAAGCCGAAAATCTGAACGCCCGCGCAAAATATCGACGGCGGGCGGGCCCATCCGGGGGCGGGCAATATGGGTATTCTGGTTCGAATTAGCGAAAGTATCGATCGCCTCTTGGGCTGGGTCGCCCGGATCGCTGCTTGGGCCGGGGTCATTCTGATCGCGACCACTATTTTCGATATCATCACCCGACGGTTCTTCGTTCTTGGCTCCACCAAGATTCAGGAGTTCGAGTGGCATATGCACGTTGTGCTGTTCGCCTTCCTGATCGGCTACGCCTACCTCAAAGACGCGCACGTGCGCATCGATTTGATTCGCGAACGCATGAGCGAGCGGACCCAATGGTGGATCGAACTTGCCGGATGCCTGCTGTTCCTCCTCCCGTATTGCGCATTGGTTGTTTACTTCAGCTACGATTTCGCAGTCCGCTCATTCGACAACAACGAGATTTCGGCCTCGGCGACCGGGCTGACGCACCGTTGGATCATCAAGTCCGTTATTCCGATCGGGTTCGGCATGTTGGGCCTGGCCGGGATCGCCGTGGTCCTGCGAAAGATCGTGGAGTTGATCGGCCCGCCTGACCTGCGCGAAAAAGTGCACGAGATCGAGGAAGCGGAGGTGGAACACCTCGTCGATCCGCTGATCAAGCGGAAGGACGACGCGTGATGTTCTACATAGAGGATTATCTTCCGGCTTTCATGTTCGTAGTGTTGGGCAGCTTGTTGTTCAGCGGTTATCCGGTTGCCTTCATACTGGGCGGTGTCGGCCTGGTTTTCGGTTTCGTCGGCATGTATTTCGATGTCTTCTCGTTCATTCAGTTCTTCAATTTGGCGCCCCGCATCTGGGGTGGCATCGCCGAGAACCTAGTGCTGACGGCGATCCCCATGTTCATTTTCATGGGCACCATGTTGGAGCGCAGCGGCGTGGCGAACGAATTGCTAAACTGTCTGCAGGTCCTGCTGCGCCGGGTGCCGGGCGGACTGGCGCTTTCGGTCACGCTCATGGGTACGATCATGGCCGCCACCACGGGCATCATCGGCGCCTCGGTCGTCATGATGACCCTGCTCGCCCTGCCGGTCATGGTTGAGCGCCGTTACAATCTTCCGCTCGCCACCGGCACCATCGCGGCCTCGGGCACCCTGGGCATCCTGATCCCGCCCAGCATTATGCTCGTGATCATGGCCGATCTTCTGGCCCGTTCCGTCGGCAATCTATTCGTCGCCGCGATCATCCCCGGCTTTATCCTGGCCGGTCTGTATATGCTCTACATTTTTTCGCTGTGCGGTTTCAGACCGAAACTGGCGCCGCCCCTGCCGGGCGAGATGGGGCCGCAAACGCGGGCCGGCCTCTTCCTCATGGTCCTGCGGAGCTTCCTGCCGCCGCTGTTCCTGATCTTCATGGTCCTCGGTTCGATCCTGTTCGGCTGGGCGACGCCGACCGAGGCCGCAAGTGTCGGCGCCGCCGGGGCGATCCTGCTGGCGGCGGTAAGCGGCAAATTGAATTGGTCAGTGATGCGCGACGTCGTCGAGCGATCCGCCCTGACCGGCGGCATGTTGTTCGGTATTTTCCTGGGCGCCACCTGCTTTTCCTACGTGTTCCGCGCCCTTGGCGGCGACGACCTGGTGATCGGAACGGTGGAAAGCCTCGGCCTCGGGTCCTGGGGCCTTTTGTTCATGCTCATGGGCCTGGTGTTCGTGCTGGGCTTCTTCTTTGATTGGATCGAGATCACGCTGATCGTCCTGCCGGTTTTCGCGCCGATTATCGAGCTTCTCGATTTCGGCGACCATGTGATGAGCCATGAGGTGGTCTATTGGTTCGCGATTCTGATCGCCGTGAACCTGCAGACCTCGTTCCTGACGCCGCCCTTCGGCTTCGCGCTGTTCTATTTGAAAGGCGTCGCGCCGCCACAGGTTCGCCTGCAGCACATCTACAAGGGAATTATCCCCTTCGTGATCCTGCAATTGGTCGGCCTGGGGCTGGTCATGGTTTTCCCCGACCTGGCGCTTTGGCTGCCCCGGATCCTACTCGATTGAGCGGGGGAAGCGAAGGCCGGCGGCAACGGACCTAGCCGCGCGGCCGGTACCGGCTGGGTCCCGGTATTAGGCCGCGACCTGCTCCAACTTGCCCATGAGGTAGTCGATATCCTCACGGCTGAAGGTTTCGGCCGGGTCCCCGAATTGGGTCAGCATGCGCTCCAGCATCTTGCTGACGAAGCGCTCCCGATCGTTCGGTCCGCCGTCGTATTCCGTCTCTTCAGTTAAATCCACACCGGCGCGGAAGACCGGGAACCAGCGTTTCGGCAAGCCGGCCTTATTATAAAGCGATTCGAGGCCGAGGCGGCCCTGATCGTGGATCAGAAGACGGGCGTTCTGTACCGGCAGGCCGGCCAGCAGGGCCAACGAGCGCTCGAAGAAGGCAATATCACCCACGCTAATCGCCCGAAGCAGCAACGACGGCGTCAGCCGCCGCTTGCCGTGCAGCTGATTGATCAGTTTGTCCAGATCGGCCTCGGTCGAGCCGAACTGAACCAGGGTCATGGTCGCGCGCTCGCGGGCCTGAAGGATTAGGTTGCTCGCCATATCCACGGTCAATTCCTGCTTTTCCGACAGGTAGTCCTGGAGCTTGTGGGTCACCGCCTCGATAAGCTGCTCGGAAATCGCGGCCGGCAAGCCGGTGCGGCGCGACAGGGAATCATTCACACCGGCGCTTGCCTCGTACTCCGTGACCACACGGCCGAGCGCCTTTTCGGTCAGTTCAGCACCCTCGTTCGAGACCAGGCGCGCGACCGCCGTCTCGTTGCCGGTATCGATCAAGGCATCGGCGACCTCGGCCGACACCCGAGGCCGCTGCGCGACCGCAACCTGATGCACCGACGATCGCTCGCGGACGATATGCAGCAGGTCGTTGTCGGTTAGAACCTCGGAAAACTTGATCATCGGCAAGGCGACCGAATCGACGTCCTTGGCCAGGGCCATGGCCACGTCATGAGGCAGATCCGGCGACTTTTTCAGATGGGCCGAGAGCGATTCTCGTACCAGGACTTCGGTGTCCTTGAGCAGAGCGCGGAAAATATCCTCGGCGATTACGCGTTCACTATCGTTTAGGTCGCCTTCCGAGAACTGGCCGGCGATCTTTCCGGTGGCCTCGGCGCGGTTCTCTGCCGAGGGATTGGCCATGAGCTTCTGGACATCCGAGGCCGAGAGCCGTTGATGAACAATCTCTTCAGTCATCGCTTACTTTTCCGCATTCCATGGGTTCAGCGACCACCTACAAGTACGGCCGATTCGACGGTTTGCGCGCAGGGTGGCCTTGACCCCAGGATTATGATGCGGGTGAGTTAATCGAGACTTAATTCTATATATTTCAATGAATTAGCTACGAATTTCCGCCACCTCTGCATGCTGCCACAGGTCCAGCGCAATCTTAGCGTCAGGCCGCGATCTGCCGCAGCTTGGTGATCAGAAATTCGAGATCGGAGGAGCTAATTCTTTTAGCCGGATCGGGAAAACGGGTCAGGATCCGCTCCAGCATCCGTTCGACATAACGTTGCCTGTCGTTGTTGCCGCCGTCGTAGTCGGTCTCGACCGCCAAGATGATGGCGGCACGAAACGCCGGGTAAAGCGGCTTGGGCAGTTCAGCCCGAAGGTATAAGGTCTGGAGCCCAAGCATGCCTTTGTCGTGAATCAGCAACCGCACATTCTTCAGCGGCAGGCCGGCACGTATGGCCACGGCGCGCTCGAAGAAGTTGAGGTCACCAACGCACAGGGCCCGCAGCAACAGGGACGGCGTCAAACCCTCCTTACGGTGCAACTGATCGATCAAGCGATCGAGGTCGAAATCGCTGGAGCCGTAATCTAGTAGGCTCATGATCGCCCGCTCGCGTACCTGTAATACCAGATCGCTCGCGATATCCGGGGAAACCTCACGCTTCGAGACCAGATACTCCTGTAGGCGTTCCGACATAACCGCGACCACCCGTTCGGAAATGGCCGGTGGCAGGTCGGGCCGACCGACCAACGATTCGTGAACCGCGGTACTGTTGTTATAGGTCTCCATGACCCGGTCATAGGCCGAATCGCTCAGCGTCGCGCCCTGATTGCGCACGAGCCGCGCAACGGCGTCCTCGTTGCCGGCATCGACCAGGGCGTCGGATACCTCGGAAGAGACCTGAGGCCGCTGGGCTATAGCGGATTGCTTGGCCGGGTTTTGGCTTCTGACAATGTCGATCAGGTCGTCGTCGGTCAGGACCTCGGAAACCTTGAGCAACGGTAGCGCCACCGAATCGACATCCTTGGCCAGGGAGACCGCGACATCGCGCGGCAGGTCCGAATTAGCCTTAAGGTGCGCGGACAAGGCCTGGCGCACGCGGATCTCGACGTCTTTCGCCAGGACCCGGAAAATGTCCTCGGCAATGCGACGTTCTTCGGGGCTCAACTCTGAGGTATCGTAGTTGCGGGCGATCTTCGCCGAAGCCTCGGTGCGGACCTCCGGCGAGGGGTCCTTCAGCAGCCGCGCGACATCGTCCTCGGTCAACTGTACGTTCTGGTCGTCTTGGGTCATTTCAGGCCAATACTGTCCGTCCGGCATCCCTAGGGTGCACCCTCAATTGGATCGCGACAGGCCGGTCGGACGCGCCCTAGAGGGACGAGGAATTATGGCCTGCCCACGGTTAAGCGGCATTTAACGCTTTGACAAAATGTCCGTACGGCCGCGGCGTCTATTGGCGCCGATCGCCGAGGGCGCGTGAGGGGAGAATCAGGGGCAAAAATTCGTTGCCGCCGAATCCTTTAGTGCTTCGAGAGCAAAGCGCGCGCAATCGCCCGCACGTGGTCCTCTACGGAGATATCCAGAAATGAGGTCACCTCGAGGTCGCGGTCCTCGTAGATATCGCGCTTCGGATACCGATCCACCCACTTCGATACGGCCGCGTCCCGATCCACCACCAGCCGAACGATTTGCGGCTTGTAAAGGCGAATCATGGCCGAAATCCAGCGGTTGACCGGCCAGGACGGCTGGGTGTGATCGATAGTGAAACAGTCCAGCAGGCTACTAACGTCCTCGGCGGTATACCAGACCTCGCCGGTCACCCAGCGGTTGACCGTGAAGAGGCGGAAAGGAAAACCCCGATTGTCCATGGAAATGGCGATCAGGTGGCTGAGTTCGTCGTCCGGGTCCTCGGGCGCCTCATAGCCGGGCACCGGGGCCGGTTTGATCCCGGGCGGCATGCCGCGGGGCCTGATAAAGGTGTGGAAGTGCCCGTGCTCGCCCTCGAACCTCTCTTCGATCGGATGCGCGTGATAGTAGTATTGCGCATGGCTTTCTCGATCGTAAACATCGCCCGGGGGATAGTGATCCCACTCGAAAAAGGTCTCATGGTTCTTGATGAGCTCGCCCACAAGATTATCGTCGGTCTTGGCGAGGAGCCGGTAGATCTCGATGATCTCATGACCGGCCTCGGCCATGGATTCGAGCTCACCCTGGCTCAACTGGTTGAGGTCGAGCGCCGGCTCGCATTTGTAATCGCGGAGGCTCGTATCAGTACGCATGAGCGAAACTTAGCGACTTGGTGCCCTGGATGCGAGCCCGAAGGCACCACAAATTACTGTGATATAGCGATTTCATGGCGGCTATTCGGCGATCAGGCGAAATCCGATAAGGATGTGCTTAATCTCCGAAGGGCGGCCGTGGCGGGCCGCCGGGCGGCAAACCCCGCAACCCGAATCGTCCCAGGACCCGCCCTTGACGATGTAGCCGCCCCCGTCCCCGCGGGCCGGCGTGTTGGTCCATTCGAAGACCTGCCCGGCCGCATCCTGCAGACCAAAGGGGCTGGCCCCGCCCGGAAACCCGGCCACCGGCAGGGTATCGAAGGGCCCCTTATCGTGGCTGTTCAGGAGGTCCGGCCGCCAATCGTCACCCCAGGGGAAGCGGGCTCCAGCCGGACCGCGCGCCGCTTTCTCCCATTCCGGCTCCGCCGGCAGGCGCCAGCTTCGGCCGGTTTCCCGCGAGAGCCATTGCGCGTAGGCCAGGGCGTCGGCGTGCGAGACCAAGACCACGGGATGGTTCTCTCGGCCCCGGGGCGGCCGGCCCTCGGCCCAGGCATGCCGGCGGGTCCGCGCGAAGGGATGGATCAGGCCGTAACCGCGCCAAGTCTCGGCCTCGACATCGGGCGCGCTGTGCCCGGTAGCAGCCACGAAGGCCGCGTATTGGGCATTAGTGATCGGGGTCCGGGTGATCTCGAAACCGGCGAGCGCACGTTCCGCCCGGGCCGGCTCGTTCTCGTACCACTTCCACTCCCGGGTGCGGCCATGGCCATAGGCCGCTTCATCGAGCCGGTAGGCGGCCTCGCGCTCGGCCCGGTCCGACCCGGCCACGAAAGGTCCGGCAGGCACCGCGACCAAGTCCGGCATGGGTGGCTTCGGGGCGCCGCTTGCATCGAAAGACGGAAGCCCTGCGACCATGGCCAAGGACAAAAGTAGGGCGCCCCAGGTTCCGCGATTCCGGCCGAGCAACAGGGTGGCGGACATTAGTCTCGTACGACGAGGACCGAGCAATTGGCGTGCTTGACCACATGGGAGGCGTTCGGGCCCAGCAGATAATCTTTCAATTCCGGGCGATGCGAGGCCATGACGATCAAATCCGCGCCCACCTTCTCGGCATAATCGATGATCTCACGGTAAATAGTGCCGTGCGCCACGATTTTTTGAACCGCGATGTCCTGCGGGACGTGCGACTTCAAATACGCGCCGAGCTTGTCGTCGGTTTCTTTTATGACCTTTTGCTCGAAGTCTTCGGGGAAATAGGACGATACCATGCCAACGCCAAAGTCAGGCACCACGGAAATAATATGGAGCTTGGCGCCCGAGAGGCGCGTCTGCGCCAACGCCACATCCAACGCCTTCTGCTGGGTCTCTGGCGCGTTCAGGTCGACGGCCAACGCAATTTCCTTGAACATGGCTACCTCTTATCCTTTCACGCTGGTGCCGAAGCCGCCACGGCGGCCGGAGACCGACGGCGGCGCTGCAGCAGGACGATGAATCCCAGCAGGGCAAGCGCCGGAATATACATAAGCTCCTTGGCCGGTTGCGGT
This sequence comes from Kiloniellaceae bacterium, assembly GCA_021776095.1. GTDB lineage: Bacteria > Pseudomonadota > Alphaproteobacteria > Kiloniellales > J153 > JAJFGN01. Next base: position 116,017 of record JAJFGO010000021.1, read on the forward strand.
GCCGGGACCATCAGCTGCGCGATTTCCTGGTCGAAATCGAAGCCCGCTGCCTGAGCCTTGGAATCGAAGGCCGCATTGTCGACCAGGACCTTGCCGTCCTCAACGAGGATCTCCAGCCCAAAGGTTTCCAACCTCTCCTCACCTGTCGGCTCATCCCCGACATTGATGATCATGGTCAAGGTCACCGGATCGCCGACATCGTCCTCGCCCTCCACGAGCACGCGCAGTTCGCTGCCCGGCTCCACCGCCGCCATTATTTCAACTAGCTTGGCCGGTTCTGCATGATCGAAGGGCGGAGAGATGAAATCCATCCAGAACCCGGGCCTGAACAGCGTGAAGGCGATCAGGAGCAAGGCGAAGGATTCCCAAAGCTTCGACTTCGCAACGAAATAACCTTGGGACCCGGCCGTGAATATGAGCATCGCCGCCACCGCGACAATGAACACCAGCACACCCTGCAAGGGCGTTACGTCGATCAAGAGGATATCGGTGTTGAAGATGAACAGGAATGGCAACAGCGCCGTCCTCAGCGAATAGAAGAAAGCGACAAAGCCCGTCTTGATCGGATCGCCGCCCGACACCGCCGCAGCGGCGAAGGACGCAAGCCCCACGGGCGGCGTCACGTCCGCCATGATGCCAAAGTAAAAGACAAACAAGTGAACCGCGATCAAGGGCACGATCAGGCCGCTCTGCTGGCCCAGCGATACGATGACCGGGGCAAGCAAGGACGATACGACGATATAGTTCGCCGTGGTGGGTAAGCCCATGCCGAGGATCAGGCTGAGGACCGCGGTGAAGATCAGAATCAGCATGATCTGACCTTGGCTGAGAAACTCGACCAGAGCGGCTAGGACGGCGCCGACACCGGTTTGCGAGACGGCCCCGACAATGATGCCCGCGGCGGCCGTGGCGATGCCGATGCCGATCATGTTGCGCGCGCCGGCAATCAGCCCTTGGACCAAATCGTTGATACCGCGGGCGACCGCGCCCTGCTCCCCGTCCGCCCTAAACGCTGAAAAGAGCGGTCGCTGGGTTAAGAGGATGACGATCATCAAGGCCGTGGCCCAGAAGGCCGAGAGAGATGGCGACAAGCGCTCCACCATCAGACACCAGATTAAAACGCCAACCGGAAGCAAGAAATGCAAGCCGGATTTGATTGTCGGCCCGGGTTCGGGCAGACGCAAAACCGGCTCGTTGGGATCGTCGAGTTCCAGTTCGGGGAACTTGGAACTAAAACGGACCAGAACGGCGTAGGTCAGGATAATCAGCGCGCCCATAATCCAAGGCGTTGTCGCGCCGGCCATAGCGCTAATGACATCGATCAAGAAGAATAAGCCGAAGGCGCCAACGACCGCGAAGCCTAGAACCAGCGCGCCGGAGGACAGAAGCTTCATGCGTTGCTCTGCAGAAGCCTTATTCCTCACCAATGCGATCACGGCCAACAACACGGCCAAGACCATGGCAATCGCCAGAAGCCGGTTGCCCGAGGTGCCGAGCGCCTGAAACAGCTCGAACAAATAGTAAATCCCGCTGGCCGCGGCCATGACCACCGCCATGGTGATGCCGAAGGACAGCAAGGCCCATTTCATCGGCTTGGATTCGCCCGCGCGTGGCAAGCCAGCCATGCCCAGTTTCATGGCTTCCAGATGGACGATGTAAACCAGGGCGATGTAGGAGATGATGGCCGGCACGAAGGCGTGCTTGACCACCTCGAAATAAGAGATGCCGATATATTCGACCATGAGGAAGGCGGCGGCGCCCATCACCGGCGGCATGATTTGCCCGTTGACCGAGGAGGCCACTTCGACCGCGCCGGATTTTTCCGCCGAGAATCCGACCCGGCGCATCATGGGAATGGTGAAGGTACCGGTCGTCACGACGTTGGCTATGGAAGAGCCGGATATTAGACCGGTCATGCCGGACGCGACCACGGCCGCCTTGGCCGGACCGCCGTTGAAGTGGCCCATGAGCGAGAAGGCCACCTTGATGAAATAGTTGCCGGCCCCGGCCTTATCGAGCAAGGCGCCAAAGAGGACGAAGAGAAACACCAGATCGGTGGATACACCCAGCGCGATACCGAACACGCCTTCGGTCGACAGCCATTGGTGATCCGCCACGGCGTTAAAACTGGCGCCCTTCCAGGCAAGGAAACCCGGCGCATAGGGGCCCAGAAACGTGTAGCCCAAAAATACGATGGCCACGATCATCAAGGGCGGACCAAGCGCCCGGCGCGTTGCTTCCAGCAGAAACAAGATACCTGCGACCGCGACAAAAACATCGAGCAAATTGGGGTTGTTGGGCCGGTCGGAAAGCCGCGTACCCATCAGGCTCTTAATGAGGCTGGTATCGAAAAGGAACAAATAGAGAGCACAAAAAGTACCGCCGACGGCCAAGGCCCAATCCAACATGGGGATCCGGTCACGCGGCGCACCCTTGCCGGCCGGAAAGACCAGAAAGGCCAGGAAAACGGCGAAGGCGAGATGAATCGGGCGTGCTTCCCGGCTGGAGAAAACCCCGAAACCGGTGGTAAAGGGCAAGGGAGACGCGATCCAAAGCTGGAATATGGACCAAATCAGCGCCGTGGCCGAGATAAACAACGCAATCTGTTTATTTGACGGCGCCCGGCCGCCGGTGTCGCTCGAAGCAACCAGATCTTCCAGTGCCTTTTCGTCGAGCTTCGCGCTCGGCGTCGAATCGCTCGCCATCTTTCCCTCCCGCGGATAGTCACTCAGTTACGGCCGAGGTCTTAGTCGGGCACGCCTGGTTTTTAGTTTTTCAGCGTCGAGGCAGGAGGACCGCCCCCTGCCCCGTCACCGAAAACGCGGGCTTACATCCAGCCCTGCTCCTTGTAGTACTTGATGGCGCCCTCATGCAGCGGTGCCGAAAGGTTGTTGGTGATCATCTTGGCTTCTTCCAGATTTCCGAACGCCGGATGCATCTTCTTGAAGCGCTTGAAGTTGCCGAAAACGGCCTTGACGATCTCGTAGACAACCTCAGGCGATGTGGCCGTCGAGGTGACGAAGGTCGCGCCAACGCCGAAGGTCGTGGTTACGTCGGGAGACCCCGTGTACATGCCGCCCGGGATGGTCGCCATGGCGTAGTAGGCGTTTTCGGAGGCCAGCTTCCTGACAACATCGTTGTCGACATTGATCAGCTTGGCGTCGCACGACGTGGTGGCCTCTTTGATAGTTCCCGCCGGGTGGCCAACGGTGAAGACGATGGCGTCGATCTTGTTGTCGCACAACGCGGCGGCCTGTTCGGAGGACTTGAGCTCGGCGGCCAGGGCGAAATCGCCTGGGGTCCAGCCCATCTTCTCCATCACAACCTCGAAGGTCGCCCGCGCGCCGGATCCCGGGTTACCCATATTGACCCGTTTGCCCTTCAGATCATCGAAGGTCTTGATTCCGGAATCGGTCCGCGCCACCACCGTGAACGGCTCGGGGTGGACCGAAAACACAGCACGCAGCTCTTTAAAGGCGCCATCGGGGAACTTGTCCGGCGCGGTCCCATTGTAGGCATGATACTGCCAATCAGATTGCGCCACGCCCAAGTCCAAATCGCCGGCGCGAAGGCCATTGATATTGGCCACGGAACCGCCAGTGGTATGAGTGCACTTGATGTTGTGTTCCTTGGCGCCCTTATTCACGAGACGGCAAATTGAGCCGCCGACCTGGTAGTACACGCCGGTCTGACCGCCCGTGCCAATGGTAACGAATTTTTCTTCCGCGTTGGCCACGCCCGAGGCGCCGCCAACGGCCGCCGCAGCCGCGATGCCCGCGGCGAAAAGGGCTGTACCGAATTTCCTCATAGACCTCTCCTATATTTTTCCAATTTTGTCGTTTTCTTGGTGCCTGCCGGATATACGGCGGGGCCGTAGCGACGCGGCACGCGGTATTCTGCGCACTGATTCTAAGCGCAACAGAGACCCTGTACGAATGATCCTGACAAACCTCCCTTTTATAGACGGGCGCCTTGGGCACCTTTTTCTTGTCTAAGTAGCCAGTGAACACTTTTCCCACATAAAAGAAAAGGGCCAACCACGGCGCTCGCCCGACAAGTAATGAACAACTTTCGGTCGCCCGGCGCAACATCAAGGAAAATTTCTCAAATCGTTGATGTATATTAGCTTAATATGATCTTCCCTGGTTTGGTTTCGACCTTGAATGCCAGCCGCCAATCATCCTAATTTCTTGGCAGTTCGCGATAAAACTGTGCCGCACCTTGGTGTATTTCGGCCACAATCCCAGCCTCGATCATTTCATCGCGCGCCAGGTAACTCAAAGCGGGATGCTGCCCGGCCAAGGCCTGGATGTTAGTGAAAACCGCCCGGGTCAGGGCGAAGACCGTGTCATCGGACGCCGTGGCTAAAGTGACCAGCGTGGCGCGCACGCCATAGCTGCGCACGGCCTGGTCTTGACCGGCGTACAGGCCGGCCGGGATCTGGGCCGGGGCGTAGAACGGCCAATCGGCGCTCAGGCGCGCGATCACCAACTCCGGCACGCTCAAGAAGCGCGCGCCGCACATGGCGGCCGCCGCCGCGACCGTGCCATTTGGATGGCTGACCGGCAGGACCACGGCATCGAGTTGTCCGGCACAAAGCGCCTTGGCGATTTCGCCCATGCCCAATTCCGCGACCTCCCCAAGGTCGTCCCGGGACCAACCCAGGGCGCCGACGACAGCCTCGGCGGCGGCGCGCATGCCGCTGCCGGGCGGACCCAGGTTGACCTTGCGGCCTTTGAGATCTTCCAAGGTTTCGATCCCGGCCTCAGGGTGCGCCAGGATCGTGATGGTGTGGGCCTGCAAAGAGAAAACCGCGCGCAGGTCGCGCGCCTTGTCGCCAAGCTCGATATCGCCGCCGTGCAATGCCAGGTATTGCCAATCGGATTGGATCAGTGCGAAATCGATCTCGCCGCGGGTCAAACGCTCCAGATTCTCCAGCGAACCGCCGGTGCTTTGCACAACACAGCGCGTGCCTTGGCCGTCGTAAGCCCGATTGTAAACATTGCAGATCGCGCCACCGGCCGGAAAATAAGTGCCGGCGACGGGACCGGTGCCGATGACGATGGTCGGCTCGGCAGCCAGCAGCGGCGGAGCGTCGTACAGCACGGCGCTGCCGAGCAGCACGGCGCTGCAAATTATGCGCCTCAGAATATTCAGCATGACGCGCTCAAGACCAGCCATAATCGACCAGCAAGGCGCGGGCCTCGTCGACCCCGGCAAGCGGCCGGCCAATGGTTTTCGCATGGGCGGCAGCATTGGCGATCAAGGCCGCATTGTCAGGCGCCAGAGCGCCATCCGCCATGTACATATTGTTTTCAAAGCCAAGCCTGACGTGACCACCCAGAGCCGCGGCCGCGCCGGCGCAAGACGCCTCGCGCGGGCCGAAGGCGCACATGGCCCAGGGGTGCGCGGCCGCGTTCGCCGCCAGGAACGGCAGCAGATCGGCCGCCTGGGAGCGCTGACCCGTGGTATAGCGGCCCAGGACGAAGAGCATGAAATGGCGCCCCGGCGGCACGATGCCACGGGCCACCAAATCGTCGAAACGCGCCAAGTCTTCATCGGAGTAGACGATGAACTGCGGTTGCACCGCCTCGGCCCGCATCCATTCGAAGAACTCTGCCGCCGGGCCCTCGTGCGCCGCGTCGGGCACGATCTCGCGTACCGCCAAGCTGACCGATTCGGGCCGCAGCGCGCGCACCATGGCCATCTGCTGCGCCGGCTTGTAAAGGCCGACGGCCTCCGAGGTCACCTGGATCACGATACCCTGCCCGACCGCGCCGCGAATCGCGTCGATGGCGGCACTGTAGGCGTCAGCGTCCAGGGTGTGGCGGCCGTCGCGATCGCGCACGTGCAGGTGAATCATGGCCGCCCCCGCCTCGGCGCAGGCCGTAGCGCAGGCCGCGATCTCCGCCGGCGTCATGGGCAATGCCGGATGATCCGCCTTGGTCTTACGCGCGCCATTCGGCGCGACGGTCAGGATCGCCGGGTCCCAATCCTGCGGCCCGAACGTCTCGGCGAGGGCACCGCTCATGCCGGGGCCGGTGTGCCCGTGCGGTGTTCCGCCGGCAGCTCGGCGATCGCGGCATCGACGGCCTGGCCCAGGACATCGGCAATCTGGGCGACGTGCTCGTCCTCAATGATGAAGGGTGGCGCCAACATGACATGATCGCCACGCGCGCCGTCCAAGGTGCCGCCGCCCGGGTAGCACATCAAGCCGCGCGCCATGGCCTGCGCCTTGATCCGAGCGTGCAGCCGGGCGGCCGGGGCGAAGGGCGCCAGGCTGGTCCGGTCGGCGACCAACTCGACACCGATAAACAGGCCACGCCCCCGAATGTCGGCCACATGGGGATGATTGCCAAAGCGTTCGCCCAAGAGTTCGCGCAGATGCGAGCCCTGTCGGCGCACGTTTTCCAGCAGATTCTCGCGCTCTATGACCTGCTGCACGGCCAAGCCGGCGGCGCAAGAGGTCGGATGCCCGATATAGGTGAATCCGTGTTGGAAAAACCCGGTACCGGTCGAGACCGCATCGTAGATCTTGCCTGACACCAGACACGCCCCGATCGCCTGATAGCCGGCGCCTAGACCCTTGGCGCAGGTCAGCAGGTCCGGCGCGATGCCGTCCTGCTCGCAGGCATAGAGCGTGCCGGTACGGCCCATGCCCGACATCACCTCGTCTAGCATCAGCAGCACGCCGTATTTGTCGCAGATTTCGCGAATTCGCTTGAAGTACCCCGGGACCGGCGGTACCGCACCGGCGGTCGCTCCGACCACGGTTTCGGCCATGAAGCCGATCACGGTTTCCGGCCCCTGACGTAGGATCTCCGCCTCCAACTCATCGGCCACGCGGCGGCCATAGTCTTCTTCGCTCTCCAGCCCGGGCTTGTCGCGGAACGCGAAGCAGGGCGGGATATGGCTGACGTCGATCAGCAGCGGCTGGAACATATCGCGCCGCGCCCGGTTGCCGCCGGCGGCCAGCGCGCCCAGGGTGTTGCCGTGATAGCTTTGCCAACGGGCGATGAATTTGCTGCGCTTCGGCTGGCCGATCTCGACGAAGTACTGACGAGCCAATTTCATAGCCGATTCGTTCGCTTCCGACCCGCCGGAGACGAAATAGACCCAATCCAGCCCGTCGGGCGCACGCGCGATCAAATGCTCGGCCAGGGCCTCCGAGGGCTCGTTAGTGAAGAACGAGGTATGGGCGTAAGGCAACTTGTCGATTTGGTCCTTGATCGCTTGGATCACGGCCGGATGGTTGTGCCCCAGGCAGGAAACCGCCGCCCCGCCGCAGGCATCGAGATAGCGCTTGCCTTCGCTGTCGACCACAAAGACGCCGTCGCCGCGCACTGCGAGCGGATAGCTTTGCCGTGTGTGGCGGTGGAAAACGTGGGGCATGGTGTGACTCTCCAAGGCGGTCGCGCGGGGCCTAGGTTACACCGTAACGGCCCCTATCATGCAAGTGCGTCACGGGCCGGCGCGCGGATCGGGCGAAAGCGCGTTGTCTGTGCCCGGCCTGGTTTGTAATATCCCGGCGCCGCAAAGGGGACTCGGACCGAAAGCGGGCTGGAGGCGCGAAATATAATGGACCTCAGAGATCACATCCGCACGGTGCCGGACTTCCCCAAACCGGGAATTCTGTTCTACGATATCTCCACCCTGCTGATGCATGGGCCCGCCTGGCAGGAGACCATGGCGCAACTCGATGCGGCAGTGGCGCCGCATCGCCCGGACCTGCTGGCCGGCATCGAATCGCGCGGCTTCCTGGTCGCCGCCCCTTTAGCGCTGCATCTGGGTTTAGGCTTCATCATGGTGCGCAAGAAAGGCAAGCTGCCCGGCGCCACGGTATCCTATAGCTACGACCTGGAGTACGGCACCGACACGATCGAGGTCCAAGCCGACGCGGTAGAGCCGGGGCAACGGGTGGTCATTCTCGACGATCTGCTGGCGACCGGCGGCACCATGAACGCCGCCGCCAAGCTGTTGCAGCAATGCGGCGCGGAAGTTAGCGGCGCAGCCTGCCTGATAGAGCTGGCCTTTCTCCAGGGCCGGGCCAAGCTCGATATCCCGATCACCACCCTGGTCAGCTACGACAGCTAAGGCCCCGAACGCCGGTCTTGGACAAAGGCGGAACGGCGCGATTCCGGTCCGCCCACGGGCCCCGAACCGGGCCCTCGGCTTCACTTTGGCTTAACCACATTCCGCCAGGATATCGAGTTGATAGGCGCCCGGTCCGGCCCGATTAATACCGTTCGTGTAGGTATATTTTCGTAACGGCCCGTGGCGCGCATAAGCGGGCATCTGGACCGTGCCGCCGATCTGGCGCGAAAGGCTCGGACCTATTCGGGATAATTGGGGTGAATTCGGTGCTCTTCGACCACACGATCCTACTCGCGGCCATGGTGTCGGCGCTCATGGCGGCCATGGTATTTGTGTGCGCGCGGCGTGGGGCGGCGGGATCGGCCGGGCATTGGTGGACCGCCGCCATGGCGGCGGAGACTCTACGCCTGACCGCGGTCTCGGCACCGGGGCTCCTAAGTTCGGCTGCCATGACCTTGACCGACCAGGCTGGACACGGTGCGATCGCGCTGCTGATCCTGGGCGGCACCTGGATTTTCGTCAGGCGGGAATGGCACACCTGGCCCCTCGCGACTGCGGCCGGCGCCGCGGCCATCGCCATACTGGGCGGCGCGCTGTATCCAACTCAGGCGGCCGCCGCCGGAATTGTGCTGAGCTCGATTGCGATGCTGGCCTTCGCGGCCAGCGCCTGGCTGTTCTGGCAACGCTATCGAGCCGAGAACTGGCCCAGCTACATGGCGGTCGCGACACCCATGGCCGGCATGGCCCTGTTCATGGCGGGACAGGCCGGGGAGGCCCTACGCCTGAGCATGACGGGCCCCGTCTTGGCGACGGCTGGCTGGACGGTCATCGGGCGCCTCGCACTGAATCTGTTCACGGTCATGGGCTTGGTTCTGGCGATCCAAGAACGCGCCAAGCGGCGCCAAGCGGCGCCGGAGGAATGGGTCAGGGAAACCGAACAACGCCTGCGCGACATTGCCGAATTCGCCGGCGATTGGATCTGGGAGATGGGACCGGACCTGCGTTTCACCTATCTTTCCGAGCGTTTCGAAGCGGTGACCGGGCTTGATCGAAACGGGCTCCTGGGCCGCACGCGCGAGGAGTTGATGGGCGGCGGTCCGGACAACCCGGCGTGGCGGGCGCACCTCGCCAGCCTGAAGGCGCGCCGCCCATTCTGGAACTTCGAATACACGCTGCCAGTGGCCAACGGCCAACTACGGCACATAAGAATTGGCGGCAAGCCCATCTTCGATGCCGATGGAGACTTTCAGGGTTACCGCGGCGCCGGAACGGATATCACCGCCGAGGTCGAGGCCAAGACCCAGGCGGAACTGCTGGATCTGCGCCTCAAAGACGCCCTCGAAAGCCTGCCGCACAGTTTTGCGCTCTTCGATTCGCAAGATCGCCTAGTGTTCTGCAACAGCAAACATGCCCTCGACTATCCTTGGCTCGCCGATGTCATGGTACCCGGCACATACTTCGAGGACATTATCCGAGAATGCGCCGCGCGCGATACCTTTGCGGCCGAAGGCAGCGACCTCGAGGCGACGATTCAGGCGCGCTTGGCCGCGCACCGCAACCCGCCTGATCATCCCATCGTTGTTCCCGTGAAGGACGGCCGCTGGGTCCAAGTCAGCCTAACTAAGACAGCCGAAGGAGGAACCACCACCTCGTGGACCGATATAACCCCGTTGAAACGGCGCGAGCAGGCTCTGGAGCTTCTGGTGCAAGGTGGTTCCGGCGATCGGTCCATCATGGAGGTCGCGGCCGAGGCCCTCGCGGAAGGTCTTGGTTGCCGCGGGGCCGGTGTTGTCGAGTCCACCGGCGATGGCGTCGCTCGTGTGCTGGCATTATGGGATTCGGGCGCCCCGGGCCAAACTTTCGGGTACGACTTGGCTGGAACACCCTGCGAAACCGTTTACGCATCGAACGGCGGTTGTTTTTATCCGGACCGAGTGACCGAGCTTTTCCCCCGGGATGAGATCCTGATCAAGATGCAGGCGGTCGGCTTTTATGGGCAGGTCATGCGGGACGCAGACGGCCGCGTCGCCGGACATGTATTCGCCGTAGACGACAAGCCCATGGACGACGCGTCCTGGCGCAAGGATTTGATTGCGCTGATTGCCCATTGGGTCGGCATGGCGCTCGGCCAGAAAAAAGCCGAACTGGCCCTGCGCGAGAGCGAGCAACGCGCGCGCGACTTTGCGGATTCAGCCTCGGATTGGCTCTGGGAGATGGACGAGGAGCTTCGCTTTTCCTATTTCTCCCACAGCTTGGCGGAAAAGGCGGGGACCCAGCCGGAGCGCCTTCTGGGCAGAACCCGCGAAGAGCTGCTGGCCATCAATGACCCGGTCACCGACGATACCTTCGGCGCGGCCGATTGGAACGCCCATCTCGCCGATCTGAAGGCGCATCGTCCGATCCGCGACTTCGTCCACCCCCGCCGGCAGGCCGGCGGCCGGATCGATTACATGTCGATCAGCGGCAAGCCGATCTTCGACACCGAGGGCCGCTTCAAGGGTTACCGCGGCAGCGGCACCAACATCACCGAGCGCAAGCAAGCGGACGCCTTCGTGGAACTTTCCAAGGCGGTCGCCGCCGCGGCCAACGAGGCGAACTCGATCGAGCACGCCTTGCGGGTCAGTATCGAGAAAGTTTGCCACGTCAAAAGTTGGGCGATTGGGCACGCTTTCCTTCTCTCGGACGATGGCTCGAACGAATTGCTCCCCAGCGACGTTTGGCACTGCGAAGGCCAGGGCGACTATGAGGCGCTAAAAATCTTTGTGATGGCAAATAGCTTCATCGCGTCTCAAGACATGCCCGGCCAGATTCTGGCGAGCGGAGAACCCGCGTACATTTCCCGAAAGTCAAACGAACCGCTCGATGCCTATGTGGAAATGATTCTGGAGCACGGAATCGAATCCATATTCGGGTTTCCGATCACCGTCGGTGTCGAAGTGGTCGGCGTATTGCAGTTCTTCTCCAAGGCCCCCGGAAACTTAGACACGGCCACGCGCGAGGTGATGACTCTTGTCGGCACTCAGCTTGGCCAGGTTATCGAACGCACCAAGGCCGAACGGTCTCTACGTGCGGCCAAGGAAGTCGCCGAAAGCGGGAGCCGGGCCAAGAGCGAATTCCTGGCCACCATGAGCCATGAGCTGCGCACACCCTTGAACGCCATTATCGGCTTTTCCGAGCTCATGGCCATGGGAACCTTCGGTCCCCTGGGGCACGAGAACTACAGCAATTACGCAAAAGATATTCTGAGCAGCGGCACGCACCTCCTGAACATCATCAATGACATCCTCGACGTTTCCAAGGCCGAGGCGGGGCTCATTGTCCTTACAAACGACGACGTGAACCTGGCCGAGGCCGTCGAGTCCGCTCTGCGTTTGATTCGCCCACAGGCGGAAGAAAAAGGGCTCCGCATAGAGACCACACTACCGCACGAGCCGATCTCCCTGCACGCGGACGCACGGCGGTTCCAACAAGTGCTTCTTAACATGCTGTCGAATGCGGTGAAGTTCACCGAACAGGGCAGCATCACGGTCGAGGCCCATGCCGACACGGCAAACGGATTGAGCCTCCAGGTTATCGACACGGGGGTCGGTATCGCCGAAGCTGACCTGGAGCGAATTTTCGACCCCTTCGTGCAGGCCGATTCGACTCTGTCGCGGGCCCACGAGGGCACCGGGCTCGGCCTGGCGCTCAGCCGAAAGCTGGTCGAACTGCACGGCGGGGCCTTGATCCTGGAGAGCAAATTCGGCAAGGGCACGGTTATGACCATTCACCTGCCCGCCGAACGCCTGCGGCCGAACGCTACTGCGGCTTAACCGCCGGCGCTCTTCATAGGACAACGCGTAGCCTCGCGGGTGCCTTAGGTATCGGTCGCGTTCGGCTCCGCCTCGGGTTTTTCGCGCGGGCCGTCGTCCGACCGGTGTTTGCGCCGGATGATGATGTCGCCGTTCTCGTTGACCTCAGGCAGCTCGTATTGCGGAATCGAGTGCATAAGCAGCTCGAGCGCACGCATGATACGCATCATGCCCTCGCGCGCCAGGTCCTCGGCCTCGGCCCGCCCGTCGTCGCCCTGGCTCTGCGCCGTGGCGGGCCCCAGGGGCATGACGCCTAGCGGAATCGCGATAACAGCGCACAAGAGCGCGGCGCCGAAGGACTTTCGAATCGATTTGCTCAATGGACTTTCCTCCTGCAGCCGGGATTCCGCACAAGCGGCGTCCCCAACAACCTTAGGGCGGGGCACCCTCCGGAAGCCATACTAGAGCAATACGTGGCGAAAATGAGGTTCATCCCGGCTCGCCGGGCGGTGGCTCTCGACAAAGCGCGGGCGGCATGCCACCAATTTGCCGGGAAGGTGCTCTTCCATCGTTACCACGCCGCAGTCGGGAGACTTTAAGCCATGAGCGATGACCTAGCGCTGATGACCGCCAGTCAACTGGTCGCCAGCTATCGGGACGGCAGCTTGTCGCCAATCGAGGCGACCCGCGCCGTCTTAGCCCGCATCGAGGCTTACAACGACCGCCTGGTCGCCTTCAACCTGATCGACGCGGAAGGTGCGCTGGAGGAAGCGCGCAAGTCGGAGGAACGCTGGCGCATCGGCGCACCGCGCGGGCGGGTCGACGGGGTGCCGACGGCGATCAAGGACCTGATTCTGACCCAGGGTTGGCCGACCTTGCGCGGCTCGCACGCGATCAGCCCGGATCAAGCCTGGAATGAAGATGCGCCCTGCGTCGCCCGCCTGCGCAAGCATGGCGCGATCCTGATCGGCAAAACCACAACGCCGGAGTTCGGCTGGAAGGGGGTGACCGACAGTCCCTTGACCGGGATCACCCGGAATCCCTGGAACCCGGAGCGCACCCCCGGCGGATCGAGCGGCGGCGCCGCGGTCGCCGTCGCCAGCGGCATGAGCGCGCTGGCGATCGGCACGGACGGCGGCGGCTCGATCCGCATTCCCGCCGCCTTTACCGGCATCTTCGGCATGAAGCCGACATTCGGACGGGTGCCCGCTTTCCCCGCCAGTCCCTTCGGAACCCTGTCCCACGTCGGACCCATGACTCGAAGCGTGACCGACGCGGCCATTATGATGAGCGTGATCGCCGAGCCCGACGTGCGCGATTGGTACGCCCTGGCGCCGGCCGATCACGGCAAGGCGGCAAATTACCCGCAAAGCCTGGACCAGGGCGTAAAAGGCCAGCGCATCGCCTTCAGTCCCAGCCTGGGCGGACACAAGGTCGATCCGGAGATTGCCGCCCTAGTCGCCGCGGCGGCCAAGCAATTCGAAGATCTGGGCGCCCACGTGGAAGAAGCCGAGCCGGAGCTACCGGATTGCGCCGAATGCTTCCGCAAACACTGGTTCGCCGGCGCCGCGAACCTTTTCACCGGTTTTAGCGCAGACCAACAAGCCCACATGGATCCGGGCTTACGCGAGATTGCGGCCGAGGGCGCGCGTTATTCGCTCCTCGACTATTTGCATGCGGTCAAGCAGCGCGAGGCGATCGGCCTGGCCATGAGCCTGTTCCACGAAAAGTACGATATATTGCTGACCCCAGCCCTACCGATTCCCGCCTTTGAGGCCGGGCTGGAACGGCCGCGCGGCGACGGCGGCGACCGCTGGGTCGATTGGACCCCCTTCTCCTACCCCTTCAACCTGACCCGACAACCGGCCGCGAGCGTGCCGTGCGGCCTGACCTCTCAGGGCCTGCCTGCGGGCCTGCAGATTGTCGCCCCCCTGTATCAGGACGGCCGGGTCCTGCGCACCGCGCGGGCCTTCGAAATGGCCCAACCGTTCCAGATGCCAAAGCTCTAAAGCGCGCTCATAAACAGCTGTCCGGTCGGCAAGTCACTCCAGTAAAAGTGCGGATTGAATTCTGGCGCCCCGGTATCGAGCCGGGCTAGCTCCAGGTTATCGTTCGTGTTACGCTTTTTTCGTTAACCATTGGGAGGCATCGGGAAATCCCGGTTACGTAAGCGCGTTAGACGCACGGGGGCAATTCAATCATGGGAGAAACTCAATGAAAATCAGGCTGATGGCGGCGGTAGCCGCCGGCGTTCTGGTGGGTTCCGCGAACCAAGGCTTCGCGGGCATGGCCGAGGCGGAAAAATGGGTCAACGACGAATTCCAGCCCTCCACGCTGTCGAAGCAAGAGCAGATGACGGAGATGGAGTGGTTCGTCGACGCCGCCAAGCCGTTCGCGGGCATGGAGATCAACGTGCTGTCGGAAACGATCCCGACCCATACCTATGAATCGGAGACCTTGACCAAGGCGTTTGAGGAAATCACCGGGATCAAGGTCAACCATCAGCTTCTCGGCGAAGGCGAGGTTGTGCAGGCGGTGCAAACCCAAATGCAAACCAACCGGAACCTTTATGACGCCTATATCAACGATTCCGATCTGATCGGGACGCACTCACGCCTGCAACTGGCCGTCAACCTGACCGACTGGATGGCGGGCGACGGTAAGGACGTGACCTTGCCGACTCTGGATATCGACGATTTTATCGGCAAGTCCTTCACCACCGGCCCCGACGGCAAGCTGTATCAGCTTCCCGACCAGCAATTCGCGAACCTCTATTGGTTCCGCAAGGATTGGTTCGACCGCGCGGACCTGAAGGCCGCCTTCAAGAAGAAATTCGGTTACGAGCTCGGCGTTCCGGTCAATTGGTCGGCCTACGAGGATATCGCCCAGTTCTTTTCCGAGGACGTCAAGGAGATCGATGGGGTCCGCGTTTACGGTCACATGGATTACGGCAAGCGCGCGCCCGACCTAGGTTGGCGCATGACCGACGCCTGGCTCTCCATGGCCGGTGCCGGATCCAAGGGTCTGCCCAACGGTATCCCAATCGACGAATGGGGCATCCGCATGGAAGCCGGTTCCTGCAACCCGGCCGGCGCCTCGGTCACTCGCGGTGGCGGCACCAACGGCCCGGCGGCCGTCTACGCGATCCGCAAGTGGGACGAGTGGCTGCGCAAGTACGCTCCGCCGGCCGCTGCCGACTACGATTTCTATCAGTCGCTTCCGGCGCTCAGCCAAGGCAATGTGGCCCAGCAGATCTTCTGGTATACGGCCTTCACCGCCGACATGGTGAAGCCGGGCAGCGAAGGCAACAACACGGTCGACGCGAACGGCAACGTCCTATGGCGGATGGCGCCCTCGCCGCATGGGCCGTATTGGGAAGAAGGCCAGAAGCTCGGCTATCAGGACGCCGGGTCCTGGACCTTGTTCAAGTCGACCCCGGTCGACCGCCGCAAGGCCGCCTGGCTCTATGCACAGTTCGTGGTCTCAAAATCGGTATCCTTGAAGAAAAGCCATGTCGGCCTGACCATCATCCGGGATTCCGACATTCGCCACGACTCGTTCTCCAAGCGCGCATCTCAACTGGGTGGTTTGGTTGAGTTCTACCGCTCGCCCGACCGCGTGCTCTGGTCGCCGACCGGCGTCAACGTTCCGGACTATCCGAAGCTGGCCCAACTCTGGTGGCAGCAGATCGGCGACGTGAACTCGGGCGCCTTCACACCGCAGCAGGCGATGGACCGCCTAGCTGGTGAGATGGACCAGATTATGTCCCGTATGCAAGCGGTGGACGAAAGTAACAACGTCTACGGCGGTTGTGGCCCGCGCCTGAATGCGGAAAAAGACGCCACGGCGTGGCTCGGCAAGGGCGGCGCCAAAGCCAAGCTCGCGAACGAGAAACCGCAAGGCGAGACCGTCAACTACGACGTACTCGTCAAGCGTTGGTCTGCCAACTGAGGTCGTTTAACTTCAGCCGGCATACCGGTTACGATATGGCGGGGCGCGCCCGTGGCGCGTCCCGCGTTCTCTCCGCAACTCCTTCGTGAGATAGGCGTTTTCGCCGGGAAATACCTGACAGTGCGTCCGCGCCATGACCCTTGAACTGAAAAACATCGTCAAGCGTGTCGGGGCGGATACCCATATTCACGAAACCAACCTCAAGCTTGTCGGAGAGGGATTCAACATCCTTCTCGGGACGACGCTGTCCGGCAAAACGACGCTGATGCAGCTCATGGCCGGGATCGATAAGCCGACCTCCGGCGAGATTTGGTTCGGCGGCGCCAATGTGACCGGCGGCAAAGTGCAAGACCGCAATGTCTCGATGGTCTA
Organism: Kiloniellaceae bacterium; assembly: GCA_021776095.1. GTDB lineage: Bacteria > Pseudomonadota > Alphaproteobacteria > Kiloniellales > J153 > JAJFGN01. The sequence goes on from JAJFGO010000021.1 coordinate 132,225, forward strand.
CCAGCAGTTCATCAACTATCCGAATATGACCGTCTATGAGAATATCGCCTCGCCCTTGCGGGTCGCGCGGCTTCCGGCCGGCGAGATCGACAAGCGGGTGCAGGGCACGGCCGATCTCTTGAAGCTGACGCCGATGCTGCAGCGCCGGCCGAGCGAACTTTCGGGCGGTCAGCAACAGCGAACCGCGATCGCCCGGGCGCTCGTAAAGGATGCCGATCTGGTTCTGCTCGACGAACCCCTCGCAAACCTGGATTACAAGCTCCGCGAGGAATTGCGCGAAGAGCTCCCAAAACTCTTCGCCGGCCGCGAATGCACCGTCGTCTATGCCACGACGGAGCCGACGGAAGCGCTGCTTCTAGGCGGCCACACCGCGCTTCTGCATGAAGGCCGCGTGGTCCAGTTCGGACCGACATCGCAAATCTACCGCCAGCCCGAGACCTTGATCGCCGCGCAGGTTTTCTCCGACCCGCCGATCAATACGGCGAGCGTCACCAAGACGGGCGGCCGGATCGCCTTGTCCGAGACCGTCCAGTGGGACGCCGTGGGAAGTTTCGCCGCACTGTCCGATGGCACCTACACAATCGGGATACGCCCCCACGACATCGGGCCCGAGGCCAAAAACGGACAATGCGTGGCCATCGACGGCGAAGTCCTGGTGACGGAGTTATCAGGCTCCGAAAGCGTGGTCCATTTCGGCGTGGCGGGCAGCACCTGGGTGTCGCAGTCCCATGGCGTATACTCATTTAAGGTCGGCGAAGGTACACGCCTATACGCCGACATCAGCCGGGCCATGCTGTTCGACGCCGACCAACGACTGGTCGCCAGACAGGGCGAGGCGGTGTAGTGGCCAAGATAACCCTGGACAATATCCGGCACAGTTACCTGGCCCGCCCCGAGGTCGAAGAAGACTGGGCCTTGAAGCAGCTCGACGTCGTTTGGGCCGACGGCGGCGCTTATGCGCTGCTCGGGCCGTCCGGATGCGGCAAGACGACCTTGCTCAATATCATCTCCGGGCTTTTGAAGCCGAGCGAGGGCCGCGTTCTGTTCGACGACCGCGACGTCACGGAATTGCCGCCCGACCAGCGCCAGATCGCTCAAGTTTTTCAGTTTCCCGTCATCTACGATACCATGACGGTGTACGACAATCTGGCCTTTCCGCTGCGCAACCGCGGCATCGGTGAGACGGAAGTGGACGCCCGCGTGCGCCAAATCGCCGCGATGCTCGAACTCTCCGAGCGACTCAATACCAGGGCGTCGGGCCTAACCGCCGACGGCAAGCAGAAGATATCCCTCGGACGAGGTTTGGTCCGCTCAGACGTGAACGTGATCATGTTCGACGAGCCGCTCACCGTTATCGATCCGCACCTGAAATGGGTGCTGCGCTCTAAATTGAAGGAACTGCATCAGGAATTGCGGCGAACCATGATCTACGTGACCCATGACCAGACCGAGGCGCTGACCTTCGCCGACCAAGTCGTGGTCATGAACCTGGGCGAGGTGGTTCAGATCGGAACGCCGGTCGACCTGTTCGAACGGCCGCAGCATACTTTCGTCGGGCACTTCATCGGCTCGCCGGGGATGAACTTGCTGCCGTGCGAGATGGACGGTGGCAAGCCGGTCTTTGCCGGCCGTACAATTCCGGCGGCAAACGCGGATGCGGTCAAGGCGAACGGCGGATCGCTCGAGATCGGCGTCCGGCCGGAATTCGTATCCTTCGCCGAGGACGGCATTCCGGTACAGATCGTCAAGGTCAGCGACGCCGGCCGCTTCCGCATCGTCGACACCAGCGCCGATGGGCAAAGCATCAAGCTTTTGATCGGCGAGGGCCAGGGGGTTCCTTCCGGTGGCGCCTGCCTGCGATTCGACCCAGATCGCACGCGGGTCTATCGCGATGGCTGGATGGTGACGTGAGGGCGAGGCGATGAACAAAACGGTAAATCAGAAGGCCTGGTTTTTCGTTCTGCCGGTTCTGCTCCTGGTCGCCTTCAACGCGATCATTCCGCTGATGACCGTGGTGAATTACTCGGTTCAGGAAACCTTTGGCGCCAATACATTCTTCTGGGCGGGCGTACGATGGTTTGGGGAAGTGCTGCAGTCGGAACGCTTTCACGCCTCGCTCGGCCGGCAATTGTTCTTCACCTTCACGATCCTGATTATCGAGATTCCTCTCGGGGTCGCGGTCGCCCTGGCCATGCCGCGCAAGGGGCCCTGGGTTTCCGTCTGCTTGGTGTCCATGGCCCTGCCGCTGCTGATTCCCTGGAACGTGGTGGGCGCGATCTGGAATATCTTCGCGCTGCCCGATATCGGACTTCTGGGCCGCATGCTGAATGGGATCGGGATCGACTACAATTTCACCCGCCAACCCGAGGATGCCTGGTTCACGGTCATTCTCATGGATGTCTGGCACTGGACCTCGCTGGTCGTGCTGCTTGCCTATGCCGGCCTGGTATCGATCCCCGACGCCTACTATCAGGCGGCTAAGATCGATGGCGCCAAGGCGTGGGCGATCTTCCGCTATATCCAGTTGCCGAAGATGAAGCGGGTGCTGACGATCGCGATCCTGCTGCGCTTCATGGACAGCTTCAATATCTACACCGAGCCCTTCGTCCTGACGGGCGGCGGACCGGGTAACGCGACCACCCTGTTGTCGATCGATCTGGTGAAGATCGCGCTCGGCCAGTTCGACCTGGGGCCGGCGGCCGCCATGTCGCTGATCTATTTCCTGATCATCCTGCTGTTTAGCTGGATTTTCTACACGGTCATGACCCGGAACGAGGAACAGTGATGCAACGCATAAAGTGGATGGTTCCAACCGTCTATATCGCGTTCCTGATGCTGCCAATCTATTGGCTGCTGAACATGTCGTTCAAGACGACCAACGAGATTCTGGGCACCTTCTCCCTGTGGCCGTTGGAATTCACGGTGCAGAACTATGTCACCATCTTCACCGATCCGACCTGGTACATGGGCTACGTCAATTCCTTGATTTATGTGACCATTAACACCGTTATCTCGGTCGCGGCGGCGCTGCCGGCGGCCTACGCTTTTTCCCGCTACAAGTTCGTCGGCGACAAGCACCTGTTTTTCTGGCTCTTGACCAACCGCATGGCGCCGGCCGCCGTGTTCGCCCTGCCGTTCTTTCAGCTTTATTCGGCGATCGGGCTGTTCGACACCTATATCGCCGTGGCGCTGGCACACACGCTGTTCAACATTCCGCTGGCGGTTTGGATCCTGGAAGGCTTCATGTCCGGCGTGCCCAAGGAGCTCGACGAGACCGCCTATGTCGACGGCTATCCGTTCTGGCGGTTCTTCATCAAGATCTTCCTGCCGACCATCGCCGCCGGCATCGGGGTCGCCGCCTTCTTCTGCTTCATGTTTTCCTGGGTCGAGCTGCTTCTGGCAAAAACCTTGACTGCGGTCGAGGCCAAGCCGATCGCGGCGACCATGACGCGAACCGCCAGTACCTCCGGCTACGAGCTCGGCCTTCTGGCCGCCGCCGGTTCACTGACCATCGTGCCGGGCGCCTTCGTGATCTACTTCGTGCGAAACTATATTGCCAAGGGCTTTGCCCTGGGCCGTGTCTAGGCGCGCCACGGCAAGGAGGGAGCGAGTATCATGGAACTGACCTGGATGGCCTGGACCTGGCCGACCGCCGCGTTCTTCGGATTTATCGCGCTTTGCCTGATCGCCATGACGATCCGGGAACTCACCGTACCCGGCGGCGCGCCGCGGCATGGCATTCTCGGGCTCGATACCACGCGTGGCGACCGGCTGTTCATTTCGCTGCTCGGCAGCGGCTACATTTTCCTCGCCTGGCTCGGCTTGGTGGGTCCCAACCTGTGGGGCGCGCTGGCCATCGCCCTGGTCTACGCGTTCTGCGTCTTCCGCTGGGTTTAGAAAACCCGGAGATTCTATGCTTTCGGGGCTCTCCAGGAAGCGGCCATTCAAGACAAGGCCCAGGCCCTATCCCAAAGAAACTACCCAAGGTAATATTTGCGTCAGCCCTGCTAAGACTTGGCAAGTACAGACGACATCGGGCCCGGACGAATAAAGCCCCGGAGGCTTCTCCGACGGCGGCCGAAAAACCCCGAAATTCCCCCAAGAATCGGCTGAAAACTGGGCCGGTTCACCTTACATAATACATCGTTGGGTAATATTTATACCTATATATTGTCCGATGCCTACTTGCGTATCCAGAGTGGAGAGTCCCCGTGGATGCGCCACCGGGGGTGGGCCGGGCCGGTCGCCAAGCGTGGAGTGAAGCATGCAGAAAAACGTCGTCATCGTGGGCTATGCCCGCTCGCCGTTTCAATTTGCCCACAAGGGCGCCCTGACCAAGGTCCGGCCAGACGAGATGGCGGCCCAGGTGGTGCGCGGCCTGCTGGACAAGACCGGGGTCGATCCGGCGGCCATCGAGGACCTGATCGTCGGCTGCGCCTTTCCCGAGGGCGAGCAGGGTCTGAACGTGGCCCGCCTGATCGGCTTCCTAGCCGACCTGCCGATTTCTGTCGCGGGTATGACGGTGAACCGCTTCTGCGGATCGTCCATGCAGGCCATGCACATCGCCGCCGGCGCCATCCAAATGAATGCCGGGGAGGCCTTCATCTGCGCCGGGGTCGAATCCATGACGCGGGTCCCCCTAGCCGGTTTCAATCCCCTGCTGCATCCGGGCCTGGCCGAGCGTTTCCCGGCGGCCTACATCTCCATGGGCGAAACCGCTGAGAACGTCGCCGACAAGTACAAGATCGACCGGAAGCGCCAGGAAGACTTCGCGGTCGAAAGCCACCGCCGCGCCGCCGCCGCGCAGCAGGCCGGCAAGCTAAACGACGAGATCGTGACGATCCGCCAGGGCAACCACGCGGTCGATGCCGACGGCTGCATTCGCGCCGATACCACGGCCGAGGCCCTGGCCGGACTCAAGCCCGCGTTCAAGACCGAGGGCTCGGTGACTGCCGGCACGTCCTCACCCCTGACCGACGGCGCTTCGGCCCTGCTGGTGACGACCGAGGATTTCGCCAAGGCGAACGGCCTGACGCCGATGGCCCGTCTGCGTGCCAGCGCGGTCGCCGGCTGCGGGCCGGATATCATGGGTATCGGCCCGGTCGTAGCCAGCCAAAAGGCCCTGGCCCGCGCCGGCGCGGCGGCCGACGATATCGACATTATCGAATTGAACGAAGCCTTCGCCGCGCAGTCGTTGGCCTGCATCGACGAGTTGGGCCTCGACCCGGCCAAGATCAACATCGACGGCGGTGCTATCGCCCTGGGCCATCCCCTGGGCGCAACCGGCGCCAGGATCACCGGCAAGGCCGCGGCCCTGTTGCAGCGCGAGGGTAAATCCCTGGCGCTCGCGACCCAATGCATCGGCGGCGGCCAAGGCATCGCGACGGTGCTGGAGGCCGCCTGATGAAGATCGAAAAGGCCGCGGTCGTTGGCGCCGGAGTGATGGGCGGCGGCATCGCCGCGCACCTGGCCAATGCCGGCGTGCCGGTGTTGTTGCTCGACGTTCCCTCCAGCAACGGTGCCGGGCGCAACGCCCTGGCCGCAAGCGCGATCCAGCGCATGCTGAAGGCCGACCCAGCGCCCTTCATGAGCAAACGGGCGGCCAAGCTGGTCACGCCCGGCAACACGGAAGACGACCTGGCGCGCCTGAGCGAAGTTGATTGGATCATCGAGGTGGTGGTCGAGGACCTGGGCGTCAAACACGACCTCTATAAGAAGATCGAGGCGGTGCGCCGCAAAGGCAGTATCGTGTCCTCGAACACCTCGACCCTGCCGCTCAGCCAACTCACGGGCGGGATGCCGGAGTCCTTCGCGCGCGATTTCCTGATCACGCACTTCTTCAATCCGCCGCGCTACATGCGCCTCTTGGAAATCGTCTCGGGCGAAGAAACGCGGCCCGAGGTTGTCAGCGCGGTCACCGGTTTCTGCGACCGGCGCCTGGGCAAGGGTATCGTCCATTGCCACGACACGCCGGGCTTCGTGGCCAACCGGATCGGCAGTTTCTGGCTGCAATGCGCGGTGGTCGAAGCGATCGACCACAAGCTCAGCGTCGAAGAGGCCGACGCGGTCATGGGCCGCCCCTTGGGCATTCCCAAAACCGGCATTTTCGGCCTGCTCGATCTGGTCGGCCTCGACCTCATGCCCAAGGTGGACGCGAGCCTGGGCGCCGCCTTACCGCAAGGCGACGCCTATCATAGCATCCGGCGCCCTTGGCCCCTGCTCGATAAGCTGATCGCCGATGGCTACACCGGGCGCAAGGGCAAGGGTGGTTTCTATCGCCTCAACAAAACCGACGGCAGGCGGGTCAAGGAAGCCATCGACCTGCACAGTGGCGACTACGCCCCCGCCGCCAAGCCGGCGTTGGAAAGCCTGCGCCTGGGAAAGGCGGCCGGCCTCAAAGGACTGGTCGAGCACGACGACCGGGGCGGCAAGTACGCCTGGGCCGTGCTGTCGCGGGTCCTCACCTACGCCGCCGGCCGGGTGCCCGAAATCGCCGACACGGTGTGGGACGTCGACCGCGCCATGATCATGGGCTACGCCTGGAAACAGGGCCCCTTCGAGTTGATCGACCGCCTGGGCGCCGCCTATGTCGCCGAACGCCTGAGCACGGAAAGCAAGGACGTGCCGCACCTGCTGGCCACGGCCGCCAAGGCCGGGTCTTTTTACCGCGTCCACGAGGGGCGCAGGCAGTTTCTGAGCGTCAAGGGCGACTACGTCGATGTGCCGCGGCCCGAGGGTGCGGTGCTGCTGGAAGACATCAAGCGCGTGTCCGCGCCGATCAAGAAGAACGGCTCGGCCAGTCTCTGGGACATCGGCGACGGCGCGGTCTGCCTAGAGGTGCACACCAAGCTCAACACCATCGACACCGATGTGCTCTCCATGCTGGAGACCGCGATCAAGACGATCGAAAAGAGCGAAAATTACAAGGCCCTGGTCATCTACAACGAAGGTTCGCATTTCTCCGCGGGGGCCAATCTGGGCCTCGCCCTCTTCGCCGCCAATACCGGCCTCTGGCCCATGATCGAAAGCATGGTGGAGCAGGGCCAAAAGACTTATCGCCGCATGAAGTACGCCGGCTTCCCGGTGGTCGCCGCGCCCTCCGGCCTGGCCTTGGGCGGCGGCTGCGAACTCTTGCTCAATTCGGACGCGGTGCAGGCCCACACCGAAAGCTATGTCGGCTTGGTCGAGGCCGGCGTCGGCGTAATTCCGGCCTGGGGCGGTTGCGTCGAGTTGTTGCACCGTTTCGCCCACGATCCCAGACGCCCGCGCGGCCCCATGCCGCCGGTCGCCACTGCTTTCGAGACCATCGGCATGGCCAAGGTCGCGAAATCTGCCTTCGAGGCCAAGGAAATGGGCTTCCTGCGCCCCGACGACGACATCACGTTCAACCGCGAGCGTCTGCTGGCCGACGCCAAGGCCAAGGCCCTCGCCCTGGCCGAGGGTTACCAGGCGCCGGAACCGATCGAGCTGACCCTGCCGGGGCCGAGCGGCCGGACATCGCTGGCCTTCGCGGTCCGCGATCTTTTGGCCAAGGGTGTGGCGACCCCGCACGACGAGACCGTCGCCGGCGAGCTTGCCACCGTGCTGTCTGGCGGCCCCGACGCCGACATGACCGAGCCCCTGGCGGAGAAATCCCTGCTCACCCTGGAACGCGCCGCCTTCATGAAACTGGTCCGGACCGAGCCGACCCTGGCACGCATGGAACACACGCTAACGACCGGCAAGCCGCTCAGGAATTGAGACTGGGAACCTAGACCATGGTCACCTATACCGCACCGCTCGAGGATATCCGCTTCGCGCTCGACCTTTGGAGTTACGACGAGACGGTTCCCGCCCTGCCCGGCTACGAGGACGCGACCCGCGACGTAGTCGACGCCGTGCTGGAAGAGGCGGCCAAGCTGTGCGTCAACGAACTATTGCCGCTCAACCGCTCGGGCGACGAGGAGGGCTGTACCTTCGAGAACGGCGTGGTGCGCACGCCCAAGGGCTTCAAGGAGGCCTACCAGGCCTTTATCGAAGGCGGCTGGGCCGGCCTGGCGGCAGACCCCGACTACGGCGGCCAGGGTCTGCCCAAGACCATGCAGTTCACGGTCGAGGAATTGATCTGCTCGACCAATTTGAGCCTCGGCATCTATCCCGGCCTGTCCCACGGCGCCTATAACGCCCTGGCGCTGCACGGCACCGACGCGCTCAAGACCTTGTTCTTGCCCAAGCTGACGGACGGCACCTGGGCCGGCACCATGTGCCTGACCGAATCCCATTGCGGCACCGATCTGGGCCTCATTCGCACCAAGGCCGTGCCCAACGGCGCGATCGGCCCGGGCGGCGAACCGGCCTACAAGATCACCGGCACCAAGATCTTCATCTCCGCCGGCGAGCACGACCTGACCGAGAACATCCTGCACCTGGTGCTGGCCAAGCTGCCCGACGCGCCGGCCGGCGCCAAGGGTATCTCGCTGTTCCTGGTGCCCAAGTTCATCGCCAAGGAAGACGGCGCCCTGGGGCCGCGCAACGGGGTCGCCTGCGGCGCGATCGAACACAAAATGGGCATCAAGGCCTCGGCGACCTGCGTCATGAACTTCGACGAGGCCGAGGGCTATCTGGTCGGCAAACCGCACAGCGGCATGCGCGCCATGTTCACCATGATGAACACCGCGCGCCTGGCGGTCGGCATGCAGGGCCTGGGCCTGGCCGAAGCGGCCTATCAATCGGCCGTCGCCTACGCCAAAGACCGCACCCAGGGCCGCGCGCTAAAGGGCGCGCAGCATCTCGACAAGGCGGCCGATCCGATCATCGTGCACCCGGACGTGCGCAAGATGCTGCTGACCATGCGCGCCCAGATCGAGGGCTGCCGCGCGCTCGCCACCTGGGTCGGCATGGCGGTCGATGTCGCCGAGCGCCACCCCGACGCGGCCCAGCGCCAAGAGGCCGACGATCTAGTCGCGCTCATGACCCCGATCATCAAGGCCTACTTCACCGACATGGGCTTCGATGTCGCCAACCTGGGGGTCCAGGTGTTCGGCGGCCACGGCTATATCCGCGAACACGGCATGGAGCAGCTGGTGCGCGACGCGCGCATCGCGCAGCTTTACGAAGGCACCAATGGGATTCAGGCGCTCGACCTGGTCGGGCGCAAGCTGCCCCAGGGCATGGGCCGCCTGCTGCGCCGCTTCTTCCACCCCGTGCTGGGCTTTATCGAAGACAACCAGATGGACGCCGATCTAGCCGACTACGTCCTGCCGCTCGCCAAGGCCTTCGGCCGCCTGCAGCAGGCCACCGGCTGGGTCGCCCAGCAAGGCTTGAGAGACCCCGAGGAAGCCGGCGCGGCGGCGAGCGACTATCTACGCCTTTTCGCCCTGGTCGCGCTCGCCTACGTCTGGGCCAAGACCGCCCAGGCCGTGCTGGCGGTGCCGGAGGCCGAACGCCAGGCCTTCCACAAGGCCAAGCTCTCGACCGCGCGTTTCTACATGACCCGCATCTTGCCCCAGACCTCCAGCCTCTTCGCCATGATCAACGCCGGCGCCAAGCCCATCATGGAACCGGAAGAAGCCTGGTTCTAGGCCATTCCAAACATCAACCGATAATAAGAAAGAACGCAGCGCATGGCGAAGCAAGAGGTACGGGAGAAGCATGAGCAAGGCATGCTCAACAACATCGGCGGCCGCGATGAACCGGCGGCAGAGCCGGCCGCGCCGGCCGCGCCAAAGGCGAAAAAGCCGGTCGGCTGGATGGTCTATGTCGGCAGCGTCCTCTGGGCGACCTTCCTGTGCGGCGCGGGCCTAATCGCCTGGCTAGTATTCACCAAGGTCGCGTAGGACCTTCCCGAGGCTAATAGTTTACCTCCAACACCGTGTTGACTCTTGGTGTGGTCTCTTTGAACCCAATGGTAGGCCAAATCTCAAAATCGAACGGATAACGTTATCGATATGAACTCGTCGTTCCTCTCTTGGTTCGAAAACTCTTTAGTTCGTAACGTATAGCTACCCGTCAGACGCCCAATTTGGGTTGTCATCGAAACGCCCCCAACGAAATCTGCAACCAAGTTCTCTTTATCCACGCTCGCGCTATCAGTGAACGTATTCCCGTCGAGAAAAATATTGCGAGCGACGATTCGCGCCTCTGAGCCGGCAAAGAGATACCAAGCAAACCATCGACCATCTAAATTTCCGCGATTGATGAAGTCCGAGCCGGACAATGCGGGCTCTATCCGAGGCGGTCCCCAATCGACATCCAGCCTTTCGCCGAAACGTATCAGGCCCCCGGCACCCGCATAGGTCAGGACGTTGCCGAGAGATGCGTTGACCTGCGGCAATAGATCGACGTCGAATTCACCGGCACTAATCACATGGCGCCAAATCCGATTTTGGGACAATACAATCCCGGGCTCGTTTCGCAGCTGAGCGTTCCAGCCCTCGACCCGACTGGCTCCTAGCGTGCCGTAGGTGTACTCGTGCCACCAATTTTGAGCCTCACCGCCCTTCGCGTCCGGGCCGACAAGACCAATCGTAACCTGCGCCTTGTCTAACGTTTTTCCAGCATCGCGGTACATATTGGTTCCGCCATAGAGCCAACCTGCATACGGTCGATCTCTCGGGTCGGGGCGCACTCGAGTTAAATTCTGGGGTGTAAATATGCTTTGACCGAGAAAGACCCCATACCGAAATTGTTCGGTTCCAGTGGTATCCGGAAAAATGAGATCAGAAACGCCTTGAAGTATTTCATAGCTTCGGCATGAACCGCACCGTTCGCCGGAGCTAGCCGATAACATGAGCCCCTGGGTGTAATGGCGGTCGGACGGCGGATTGAAAGAGTCGTTTTCCTCGACGAGATTTATGGTCCAGCCCGGATCGGGTTCACTCGATCTGACTTCAGAAACACCCAAGCAGGTACAACCGAGAGCGGCTAGAAGAGCGATCGACGTGAATTTGCGCCGGATAGTCACAATGGACATGCTCGACATTGGGGTCGAAGAAATTTTTATTCGAGATAATTATTGAACGGTCCAAAAATCTATCAGATTAGATAATACAATACTACTTTTACGAGAAAATCAAGACAGTTTAATTGGGACTAGACGCCTGGACATACCGACCGTCCTATCGGTATGAATGACCGGACCAAGTTGTCTGGGTGAAACGGGGATGATCAGCGCGGTAGTTGGCACTAGACCGATGGGCGCCAAATCCGCTTACCCGACCCGCGCCGCCAATCCATTGAGGATCGCTTTCAGCCCCTCCTCGCGGACCCGGTTGCGAGCCTCCTTTGGCGTCATCCATTCGCGCTGGCGGGTGCCGGCCTCCGGCCAGTGGCTCAACTCCCGCGCGACCCACATGAGGAAGACCTCGACCGTGCAGGTGCCGTCCCACTTGTCGTAGCGATAGGTGCCGAGCGGGGTTGGGTCGACCGGGCCTTGGATGCCGGCCTCTTCCTCGGCCTCCTTGGCGGCCGAGTCCGCCGGGGTCATGCCCGGCTCGACCACGCCCTTGGGCAAGACCCAGCGGGTGCCCTTGCGCGAGGTGATCAGCAAGACCTCTGGGCCGTCGCCCCTATCGCGGCACGGCACCACGGCGGATTGCCGATACATCCAGTCGGGCAACTTGGCCATAGGCGGCGGCCTCCCCTCGCCCCGCCGCGCCGCTTGGCGCTATTTTACCGCCTTGGCGAAGAAGGCGATCAAATCGGCGCGCTCAAAGGGCTCCAAGCGGGCGTGGAACACGATATACCCGTCCAGGTCGGGGGCGGTCCAGACCGAGCCGGGAATCTCGTAGACGAAGCGATAGGGAAATCCCTCGGCCGCGCCGGGCGCGCGGGTCAGCAATCCGGCCAAATGCGGGCCCCGGCGGGCGCGCTCGGTCACCGTCGCCGGTCCCGACGTGGCGCCCGGCGGCTCCCAGGGGTGGCGCTCCAGGGCGCGGGTGATGTCTTCGTAGCGGTCCCGTCCGGCGCCCTGGGCCGGGGCCTCGGGGATCAAGCTATGGCAATAGGCGCACTTGGCATTGAATAGGCTCTCACCCGCCACCGGATCGCCCAGGGCCGGGTCCATGGCCGCGCCCTTGGTCGCCGATTGCAGAAAGGCGATGGCGTCGGCACGCAATTGCGGCTCCGCCAAGCGGTGGATCTCCAAATAGGTGGCCAGGTGGTCCGGGGTCCAGGTGGGATCGGCCAGAGGCCAGACCATGCGGTAGGGGAAGCCTGGAACCGAGGCATAGCGGCGCTGAAACAGGCCCGCCAGATGGGGCCCGCGCTTGCCCTTTTCCGCCGGGTCGAGGCTGTGGCACTTGGTGCAATAGGCCTCGAAGACCTTGCGGCCGGTCGCGGCATCGCCCGGCGTCATCTCGGCGGCGCGCGCGGGTGCCAGAGCGCAGGCGAGCAACAACAGTGCGAGCCCCAACCGTCTCATGGCGACCCTCCCTCGAACGGTAAAAATACAGGCAGAACAGTGTCGCGCGCGCCGGCACGCGGCGCCTTGCGCTATGTCAAGATTGGCCGGAACGGCGGGGGAGGAGCAGCGCGGCTCAGCGGAATACGTAGATGGGACTCGACCAGATGAGATGGCCGTTTTCCTGGGCAATCGCCAGGTAGATCGCGTTGTCGCCCCGGTCGTGCAAGACGATGCGCCGCCGTAGGGCGATCTTCCGGTGCGGGTTTTCGTCGGGCAGGCGAAAGACCCGGATGCGGCGCCGGATGCCGCCGGCCTCGAAAACCAGGTCCTCGCGGCCGATCTCGGCTATGGGAATCTCCGCCTGCACCAGGGCCGTGTCGATCTTCAGGGTCCCGTTTTGGGGGTCGCTTAGCCAGGCATCGAAGCCGCCGAAACCGCCGGTGGTCAGGGCGGTCCACTCGATGCGCTCCGGTGTGGGCTGGTCGAAGCGCTTGTCCAGGTTATGGCAGTTGATGGGCCGGGCCCGCTCGAAACTGTTGCCGCTGAGGACCGCATGACCATCCCAAACGGTTTCGCGCCCGCGCCCGCGATATTCCGAACCTTCCCAAATCACCCGGATACGCCGACCGAGATCCGTATCCTCGTAAGGGCGAAAAGTCTCCAGGGTCTCCAGGCCGTTGCGAATTTCGATCCGCTCGATCGGCGCGGAGCCGTGCAAATCGACTCGCAGTTCGACCGCCGGATCGGACGAGCGCAGAATATCGCCCATCATGGCGGTTTGAACCGGGCCCGAAGCGCAGGGACCGAGACTGGGGTCTTCGTCGAACAGCTCGGCCTTACCTTCGAACCCGGCCGCTACCTCCAGGTGCATGCGGCATCCGGTGGTGCCGTAGTGATGGCGCCTGCGCAACGACTCGAGCAGGCCGGCGCGGTCGAAGCTGGGCGCCAACATGCAGGTCAGGCCGCCGTAGGCACCGAACTTGGTGGCGCCGGGGTGGCTGGCGCCGGGGCGCCCTTTGTGTCCGTCGGAATTTGAAACAATACCGACCCGGTACCCTTGCTCGAGCGCGTCTTCGATCAACCACTCGAAGGTGCCCCAGGCGGAATGCACCTCGACCGAGCGTTCCAGGCGAATGTCGTGCGACATCTTGATGTCGGCGTAGCGCCCGCCGATGTGCGCGAAGACCACGCAGTCTTCGTCCTTCAGCCGCGCGAAGAGATCGGCGGCCGAGTTGGCGTCGCTGTCGATATCGGAGAGATCGTCAACCAGGGCGTGGGACGAGCGATGGATGTTCTGCCCCTCCTCCCGGTACAGCACGTTGCGGTCGCCGCCCAGGCCGGTGTTGCCGGACCATTCGTATCCCGGAAAGGCGACAAAGCGGCCCGGCTCGTCGAACTCCGCCGTCAGCTCGTTCAGGTGCTGCCAAAAGGGCGTGGTGATTTGAAAGTCGTTGCCTTGGTGCGACACCGCGTCGAGAAAGGCCTTATCGCGGGCGAAGAGGTGAAAGTCGCGCGCCGAGTTGGTGCCGATGGTTTCCTCCGACTGGCCATGCAAATCGCCCCAATAGGGCAGCAGTGCCGCCTGCTCGACAATCCGCAAGGGGTTCGACTCGGCAATCGTTTGCCCCGACTCGTCGATAAGGTTGACGATCAAGTCGCCGGGCGCATTCACGTGCAGATTTTCAAGCACGGCGGCGAACTCGCCCTCGGGGATCCGCATCCGCTCGGGCAGGCCTTCGACCGGAAGATTGGCGTGCAGGCGAATTTCGCGATTCGCCCGGTCGCTCGGGTTGCCCCAAGCGTCCTCGCCCTTCAGGCACAGGCGAAATGGCGCGCCGGCCGGGCGCAAGGTCGGCAAGATGGCCTTCCAACGCACCGCCTCGCCGGGCACGATGCGGATCGTCGGCTGCTCGGGCAGTTCCACGTAGTTGTAGGTGGCGATGGCGTCCACCAAAACGCGAAATTCGAAGGTGTCCTCGCAAAAGGTTTGCAGGCGCATGCCGGGCCCGCCTTGGCGCCGGTCGCCGAAGCGCACCACGATCCGATCGCCGTCGCGCAGGAAGCCGCGCACGACCTTGATATAGAGGGTCTTGTCCCAGGGCCGGATGTTTCGCTTCATGTCGTACTCGACATGCAGCACCGCGCCGTTGGAGGCCTCGACGCTGACAAAGTTCGCCGCTTTGGGGTTATCGAACTGAGGTCGGCCCATGTCGCTGGCGAAGCGATGCACAACCTTGATCGAGCCGGTGTCGTCGATGCCGAAATAGCCGGCCGTATAGGTCAGGGTGAATTCCTGAAACGAACCGGCGGCGAAACTGCCTTGAGGTTCGACCCGCGCAGTGCCCATACGCTGCGGCAGGTAGGTCGAGTGCGGCATAAAGATCCGGTTCCTTATGTCAGTCGTTCGCGAACACGCGCAAATATGCGCGCCGGGCGTGAGGGCTCGGTCGATTCTACATCGGCGGAGGGGTGGCGGGCTAGGCTATAGTCCCTGCGCAAGAGATCGAGGCACCCCGGCTGAGATGACCGAGGTGTCTCTCACGCGCGTCGAGAGGGTGGTGTCTCGACGCGTTGATCATTTTGGGTCGCCTAGAAACCCAGGTTGCCCGCCCCCATGGTAAAATTCAGAACATTGGAGCTATCATCGGCGGTCAGGCCTTCGCGCACGGCCTTGACCCGAGTGGCGCAAGAAGCCGCCAGCAGCTGTCGGTCGCGGCCTCGCCGTCCGCTCAGCAGCTCTTTGTTGTTTGCGATGACGCGCCGGATCTGGCGCCGCAGGTCGGGATGGAGCGGATCGATGCTCAGCGCCACGTCGTCGATTTCGGCATCTCTCCGGCCAAGGACGGTCCTCGCGTCCGCCAATTCCTCGTTGGCCAGTTCGATCAAGCCGTTCGCGAGTTTGCGGGTATCGCGGTCCTCGTCACGCGAAGTCTGTAGGGAATCGCCGATGATCTTGGCCGCGGCGGCGCAGCGCTGCTGGGCGATGCGCAGATTGAAGCCCGCGTTGAGCACGCGCAAGGTGGCCGCGATATTGACGATCGCGGTGTCCGACAGGCCGGACAGATCGACCTGGAACCGTGCCGCCGCCGGCGAGGTGTTGAAGGCGGTGGATCGGTAAAAACCGACGGCCTCCTCAATGGTATCGACTGCGTTGTTGTGGAAGAAAGGCCCGGTGTCGGCCGCTTCGATTAGCGACGCAGTGTTGAAGCGCCCGTCGCCGAAAGCGTCGGGGTTGTGGATGCCGTCACCCTCGGCGCCGGTATCTTGTCCGAGGCCGCAATCGCTGTCGAAGTTGAACTCTTCGAGTCCCAGACCCTGACCGCCAAAGCCGCCGTCGCAGGTCAGCTCCAAACCGGCCTGCGCCAGGTAGGCCCGGCGCGTGGGCGTGTCTAGCCGCTCGACCTGGGTGTCGAAGTTGCGGTTGCCCAGGTCATCGCCGTCCTGGCCCTCCAGATCGTCCTCGACGATATCGGCCCGAGCGATCGCGCCCGCATTGGCATGGCAGAGGCCGCAGGCCCCGGCCGTGAAGGCTCCACGCCCGCCCTCGGCTTCGGCATCTCCGAACACGATGGCGGTGAGGTCGATGTCCTGCGTGCGGCCCGTGGTGAGCATGAAGCGCTCCATTCGATCGAGTTCCGCGTCGTTGGGCAGGCGGAAGTTACCGGCACCAGGCGTCTGATCCTCGAACTGACGTCGAAAATGCTGGACTGCCGCCCCGACCGAGAAAAGACGCAGAGCACCCGTGACGGGCGCGCCGTCGCCGGACCAGCCGGTGCGCTCAGCCACCGCCGGGCTTGAGCCGTCCGGCAAGGTACCGTCAGGACGCGGCAAGGGTGTCGCGATCGAGGGTGCCTGGGATAGGGCGTGAGGCACGCCGCGCATGACGAACTTCGCCGCCGGGCTATCGAAACCGTCGATGTTCTCGCGAATCATGGCCTGCCGGTTGAGCAGGACCGGGACTTCGAGCTCGGGAACCGGATGACGGCCGATGAACCGCGGATGTGTGACGAAGAGAGGATCTTTTAGGCCGTCGAAACGCATCAACTCATGGCGCCGCAAGCGCCGCACAAAGGCTGGATCGAGACCCAGGTTAGCCTCGGCCCGGTGACAGGACGCACAGGTGCGGCCATTGCCGTCGAAATCCTCGCGGAAAAAAAGTTCGGCACCTTGCAGCGTATCCACATCGGCTAAGTCCAGGCGAACGCGCGGATCGTTTTCCAGATTGCCACCGGTCTCGCTTGTCGAACCCTCGGCCCGGCCATTGCGCCCGGCCCGGGCCTCGCGCCAGAACTTGCGCATGAATGCCGAGGGCCCACCCAAGGCGACAAGCTGGCGCTGCGCCGTGGGATCGCCGTCCGGCTGGACCAATACCACGAGGTCGACCTCCGTGTTGGAGAAGAAGTCCGCACCCAACTGAGCCACCAGTCTCGCGGTGCCGTCGGACCCGGGCTCGATGAGGCCGAGAGGCGTTATGGTATCGTGGGATTCGGGCAGAACGCTGTCGCCCTGGACGTCCTGGTTGTCGACCAAGAGTATTTCCGCTCGGTCGCTCACATTTTGGCACGCGACCTTTACGCCGCCGACCAGTAAGTCGAATTCAGCGGTGCAAGAAATGCGGCCGGGCGGGGTGATACCGCGCGCCGGAGCCACGGAGATCAGAAAATTCCTGGCGCCGTCTCTCGCCTGAAACGCGCGTTTGAAATTTCGATAGAGGTCTTCGCTGGTGACGCTTTGACTTTCGTCCGCATCGAGGCCCGCCTTCGCGGCCAGCACTTCGGCCTCCAGAGCCGAGAGACTATCGTCCGGCGCGTCGGGATCTTGCGCCAGCGCCACCGTGCCAAGAAATCCCGAAAGGACCGCCACGGTCGCGGCCGCCCGCAATCTACAAAGCATCGTTGCTCGCAATAATGACCTATTGCACCACATCGCACATCTCCCTCTCCACAGGGTTTTGTGCAGAGAAGGTTAGCGCCCGCTGCGAATTGCGGGGTGTGAAAGAGAAGCCAAAGACGTGACAAGTATGTGTTACGTGGCAATCGGAAGGCTCTACCCTTCGCGCAGGCTTGTGACCTTCATGGCAACGCCCAGGGAGCCTTCGATCTTCAGCTTGCCTCAAGTGTAGGCTGCACCTCTTCCCCGGTCTTCCCCCGCCGGCGGAAGGGCTTCGGCCCTCAAGGCTTGACCCAGGTCAATTCGCTTGCGTCTCCTTTATATTAGAATTATCTAATCTTATATCGGATGCGATGTGGGCGGCGGCCCTGGCCAGCCCATAGGGGAAGAAC
The DNA here is from genome assembly GCA_021776095.1 of Kiloniellaceae bacterium. Taxonomy (GTDB): domain Bacteria; phylum Pseudomonadota; class Alphaproteobacteria; order Kiloniellales; family J153; genus JAJFGN01. Next base: position 149,889 of record JAJFGO010000021.1, read on the forward strand.
CAAGGAGTACATCATGTTATCAATAACGCGCGCCCTGGGCCGTTATGCGACCCTTTCCGGTGTGGCCTTGACCATTGCGCTCGGTCTCACCGCACCCACCTTGGCGGGGTCACCGGAAGCCCCCTTCGGCGACAAAGTCAGCGATGCAATCCTGAATTACAATCGCGCCACGCCAAACATCGCCACCGCCGGCAGGTACGGACCGATCGCGGTCGCCGAGGTTAAAGCGCTTGGGTTCGTCACAATCGTCGATCTTCGCGGGCCCGAAGAAGAGGGCGTCGCCGCCAATGTCGCGGTCGCCAAGGCCGTCGGCCTGAAACACTTCAGTATTCCGGTCACGACCAAGGCGCCGCGCGATGCGCAGGTAAGCCAGTTCGCGGCCATCGTCGAGGATCGCGACAATCACCCGATCCTGGTCAACTGCGTCTCGGCCAACCGGGTTGGCGCCATGTGGGCGCTATACCGCGCCCAGGCCGGTGTCTCCGCCGAGGTCGCGGTCGAGGAAGGCCGCACCGCCGGCCTAAAGAGCCGCGAGGCGGCCGTGCGCGAACGTTTGGGCCTGCCGGCGCTGGCTCAATAGGGGTAAAGCTATGTTCGGCACACCCCGCCCGTACTGGCACCCGCTGATCGCCGGGCTCCTGCTTGGCCTGGTCCTACTTGCGACCTTTCTGGTGACCGGGCACGGCCTGGGCGCGAGCGGAGTCTTCACCCGGGCCGCCGCCACCATCGGCCTCTGGACCATGCCCGAGGCGACCGCCGCCAATCGCTATCTGGGCGGCTTTGCCGCCGGCGTGCCGCTCGCCGGCTGGATCACCTGGGAGATAATCGGCGTACTTCTCGGCGGCCTGATCGGCAGCCTCTCGAGCGGCCGCTTCCGGGCCAAGATCGAAAGGGGCCGCGAAACGGCGCCAGGCCGGCGTTTGGTCTTTGCTTTCGCGGGCGGCGTCCTGGTGGGACTCGGCTCGCGCCTGGCGCGCGGCTGTACCAGCGGCCTGGGCCTCTCCGGCGGCGCGACCCTGGCGGTCGCCGGGTTCCTGTTCCTGATCTTCTTTTTCGCCGCCGGCTTTTTGACCATGCGTTTCATGCGGCGGGACTGGACATGAAGGATTTGCGATGACTTGGCCACTTTACGACGGCGGCTTCTGGCCCGCCCTGCTTCTCGGGCTGCTATTTGGGCTCGTGCTGGAGGGCGCCGGCTTCGGCAGCGCGCGCAAGTTGACCGCGCAGTTCTCCTTACGCGACTTCGCGGTCATCAAGGTCATGTTCACCGCCGTCATCGTGGCGGCGGCCGGGTTGTGGCTGGCGCGGACTGCCGGAATCATCGCCCAAGACAGCGTCTATGTCCCGACGCTTTTCTTCTGGTCGATCGCCTTGGGCGGGGCCTTGATCGGCGCCGGCTTCGCCATGGGCGGTTACTGCCCTGGCACGTCCGCCGTGGGATTGGCCAGCGGACGCATCGACGCACTCGTCTTTATGTTTGGCATGGTTGCTGGGATCGGACTCTTCGCCGGCGTTTTCGATTGGATCGAGCCGTTCTACAAAGCCGCCAAGGGCGCGCCGGCGCAAACTCTCGATCAGCTCTTGGGCGTGCCGGCAATCGCGATCATCTTAGCCATGGCGGCCATGGGCGCCGCCGCGTTCTATTTCGGCAGCAAACTGGAGGCGCGCTTCGGCGGGCCGGTTCAGGCCTCGGACGGTAAAGAATCGGTATCGAAAGACGAAAAGCGAGGGTCGGGGATCGGTTCGCTCAGCTTCTGAGGTTCTACTCTTCCAGCAAACTCGCGACCTTCATGGCGACGCCCAAAGAGCCTTCGATCTTCAGCTTGCCCAGGGTGTAGGCCATCATGGGATTGAGGCCACCGGACATCAGCTTCGCCATGTTGTCGGCGGAAAGCCGGATGATGCAATCGGCTTCCGCCGCCTCGTCCGCCTCGCCGGAGAAGACCGGCGGGTTCTGCGTGCCGTCCACCGATAGGGCGCCGTCATCGCCAAGATCGAAGGCGACCCGGTAGCCGAAACCGGCGAAATCGTTCATGCGGGCCATGAGGGCCTGAAGAATATCTTCGTGGCTCATCGTGCGTGTTCCCTTGCTGCTGGTGCTTGCGGTTCGGAGGCCTGCGTGTCGGACGGTCCAAGCCCGGCTCTGGCCAGAGCATCCTCGCGTTGCCGGTCCCGCGCGATCAGAGCCCGGCGCAGAGGCTTACCGATCAGGGTCTTGGGAATCTCTTGAACGAATTCGACCTTGCGCGGAATCTCGAAGGGCGCCAGGCGGGCGCGCAGAAACTCCCGCAGCTCGGCCGTCGACAAGGCCTCGCCGTCTTGCAGAATGACGAAGGCCTTGACCACTTCGCCCCGGTGCATGTCGCCGACGCCGGCGACCGCGGCTTCGACCACCGCGGGATGCTGCAGGATCTGTTCCTCGACCATGCGCGGATAAACGTTGAAGCCGCCGGAAATGATCAGGTCCTTGATCCGATCGATCAAGAAGACGAAGCCGTCCTCGTCCATGTAGCCCACGTCACCGGTACGCAGACGCCCATCCGACAGCACCTGCGCGGTCTCCTCGTCCTGCTGCCAATATCCGGCCATGACTTGCGGCCCGCGCACGCAAACCTCACCGACCTCGCCCAAGGGCACCGGTTGATCCGGGTTCTCAAGCGAGACAATCTCGATCGTGGTACCGGGCAGAGGCAGGCCGGCCGCGTTCTGCCGGCTCGCCGTCTCGAAGGGATTGATGGTGCAAACCGGCCCCGCCTCGCTGAGGCCATAGCCCTCGACCAGCGAGCAGCCGGTCACCTCCTCGAACTTGGATTTGATCGTCATGGGCAGCGGCGCGCCGCCGGACACGCAGAACTTCAAGCTCGACAGATCGAATTTGTCGCGGTCACGAAAGCCGTTGATTGCCGAATACATGGTCGGTACGCCCATGAGGACGGTCGGCTTCTCGGAATCGATCGTACTCAGCGCCTCGGTCACCTTGAAATGTGGCAGAAGCAAGAGCTCCGCCCCGCAGGACAGCCCCACGTTCATGACTCCAGTCATCCCAAAGACATGGAACATCGGCAGGACCCCAAGGATACGTTCCTCGCCGGGCACCAGGTCGGGCACCCACATCAGGGTCTGCGCCGCATTCGCGCTGAGGTTCGCGTGGGTCAGCATGGCGCCCTTGGGGATGCCGGTGGTGCCACCGGTGTATTGCAGCACCGCCAGATCCCGTTTCGGATCGATCTCCACCGGTTGCGGCTTGCCGTCATTGGCGAGCAGCTTGGAGAATCTAACATGGGCCCCGTCGTTGGGGGTCGAAGTGACCTCGCGCCGCTTGAACAGGGCGAAGAGCGCGCGCTTCGTGAAGCTGAGCGCCTGACCCATGCCGCAGACCACGATTGTCTCCAGCCCGGTATCGTTCAGTTGGCGCGCGACCTTGGGATAGATCATGCCGAGATTGAGCGTGACCATGATCCGGGTTCCGGAATCGCGGATCTGGCGGGCGATTTCCGGCTGGGCGTAGAGCGGGTTGAAGTTGACCACCACGCCCCCGGCCTTGAGCACGGCGTAATGGCAGATCACGTAATAGGCGGAATTGGGCAGGATCAGCCCGACCCGGTCGCCCTTCTTTAGGCCCAGCTCTTGAAAGCCCTTGGCCGCCTTGGCGACCAGAGCGCCGACCTCGGCATAGGTGTATCGCTTACCCAGGAACTCCAGGCATGGCCGCTTGGGCCAGGTGCGGACCGCGTCGTCCAGGATATCCGTGACCGGCCGGACCGGTATGTCCGCGTCCCAACTCAAGCCTTGAGGGTAGGATTTTTCCCAGGGGAAAGGCCGGACGGCGAGGACCTGGGCGCCGGCGTCCTCGACCCGCCCAGGCCGAAATCCGGCCAAAGCGGCGGTCAAACGATGGCGCAGTGTGGCCCAGAACCCAGACATTTCGCGGCTTTCCGATCTCCGTGGTTCCTGTGCGGGCAGCCCAAACGCAGGAATAGTTTGCTGCGCCGCACAAAGTATTACGCAGACCCCCACAAGAACATACCGGGAAGGGTTCTAAATATTTGGTAATTGTACGGATTAATTGCCACACACGATTCGGTGCGGGTTGGCCACCGACATAAGGATGCCGGGCTGAAAACTAGGTTATACTGCCAAGCCGAGCGCCTGTTTGTAGAGATCGAGCAGTTCTTCTTGCTCTGCCCGGTCGCTGCTGTCCATCTTTCGAAGGCGCACCACCTGACGCATGATCTTGGTATCGAAGCCGTTGCCCTTGGCCTCGGCATAGACCTCTCGAATATCGGCAGTCAGCGCCGCCTTTTCCTCTTCCAGGCGTTCGATACGCTCGATTAAGGAGCGTAACTGTTCCGCCCCGATTCCCCCGACATCGGTCATGAAAGGTCTTCTCCGTGGAAGTTGGTAGATGCCCGCGCCCGGAGGTGCCCGGACAGGCGCGAGAGACTACCCGCGCGTCCCGCGCGTTTCAACGCCGCCGGCCTGTGGAAAAAACACGGGTGCCGGTTTAGTGGTGGTCCGGGTGGGATTTCGCGAAGGCGGCCTTTTGCTCGGCGGTGGCCTCGGCCTGATACTTCGCCTTCCAGTCGGCATAGGGCATGCCGTAGACGGTCTCGCGCGCCTCGTCGTAAGTGACCGTCATGCCCCGCTCCTCGGCCGCCGCCACATACCATTTGGACAGGCAGTTACGGCAGAACCCGGACAGGTTCATCAGGTCGATGTTTTGCACGTCGGTACGTTCGCGCAAATGATCGACCAGGCGCCGGAACGCGGCGGCCTCCAATTCGGTACGGGTTTGCTTGTCCATGAGGTCGCTCTCTCCTGAATTTCCGGGCATTTCCAAGATAATGTGGGCAGGGGCGGCCGGATTGTCCAGGCCGCGCGCGCCTATCCGGGACGCCTAGATCCCCAGGAAAGTCGCGCGCAGGAATTCCCGGTAGAGCAATACCTGCCTGGGCAGGACTTCTTTTTCTCTCACCACCTTGGAGATGGTGATACCGCCTTCGACCAGCGCGGAGACCATATCGGCGAGGTCGTCGAGGTCGACATCCATGCGCGGCGGATAGCGTTCTGCAATCAAGTCCAGCCGTTCCCGGAACCGTCGGCGCCAACGCAAAACGCCCGCCCTATTGAGGTCGCTGACCTCCTTGTTGAATAGCTGGTCTTGATACGTATAGGCAGCGACAAGGCAGCCCGGATGGGCCTCAGGCAAGTCGGTCATCATCTCGGCGAAGAACTTCAGGCCGACCAGGAAACCGTGCAAGGGGTCTTCGTTAAGCTCGTCGGCGCGTTGGAAAAGCTCGTCTAGGAGGGTTTCCTCGCGATCCAGGTGGCGCTGCAACAGGGCTTCGGCGAGCGCGCCCTTATCCTTGAAGTGATAGAAGAATCCACTCTTTGTTATGCCCACGGCCGAGATCAGCTCGTCGATCGAGGTGGCCGCGAAACCTTTACTCAGAACCGCCTTTTCGGCGCAGTCCAGGAGCAGATCGCGGGTGTCGCCGCCGCGCCGTGATTGGGCCGGAACCTCCGGTTGTGCCTGTGGTCGCGTCTCGAGCATTGCTCAGTGTACCACAGGTACAGCTGAACCGGGAATCGATCCGCATGCGTCTTGGCGGTAATCCGGCTTGCCCCGTTCAACTAGCTGAATTTCCACCTAAAACCGACTAATTGCGAGCACCGGACCACGGGTCTTCTAGAATCGGGCCAGCCGTGTGCGCATTTGCCCCTGAGTTGACCGCACACCCGCGGCCGGGACGAACTTCAAAGGATCGCATAATGTCAAAATATCGAAATAATCTGCCTCAGCTCAACGGAGGCCTGTTTTTGACCGATGGGGGTATCGAGACCACGTTGATATTCCACGACGGCTTCGATCTGCCGCATTTCGCCGCCTTCGACCTCTTGAATGACCCCAAGGGCATGGCGGCCCTGAAGAAATACTTCGCCACCTACGCCGGCATCGCCCGCACCAACGGGGTCGGCTTCGTACTGGAAAGCCCGACCTGGCGGGCCAGCTCCGACTGGGCCGAAAAGCTCAGCTATTCGCCCGAGGACCTGGAGGCCGTCAACCGTGACGCTATCGATTTGATGAAGGCGGTTCGTACGGAGTTCGAGACAGGCGATTCGCCGATGGTGGTCAGCGGCTGCGTCGGGCCCCGTGGCGACGGCTACGACCCGGGTCATGTCATGAGCCCGGAGGAAGCCGAGACCTATCACGGCGGGCAAATCCGGTCCTTCGGCAAGGCCGGCGCCGACATGATCACGGCGATCACCATGACCAACGTCAATGAGGCCGTGGGCTTGACCCGTGCCGCCAAGGCGGCGGACATACCGGTGGTCATCTCCTTCACCGTGGAGACCGACGGCAGGCTGCCAAGCGGGCAAAGCCTGAAGGAAGCGATCGAGGCCGTGGACACGGCAACGGGCAACGGCCCGGCATACTTCATGGTCAACTGCGCCCATCCGACCCACTTCGATGCCACCTTGGCCGGACAAGAACCTTGGCTGGAGCGGATTCGCGGGCTGCGCGCAAACGCCTCCAAACTCAGCCACGCGGAACTCGACGAAGCCACCGAACTCGATGACGGCAATCCCGCTGAGTTCGGCGCGCAATACAGTGAATTGCGTCAACGGTTCCCGCACATAAACGTGCTGGGCGGCTGCTGCGGCACCGATCATCGCCATGTCGAACAGGCGTGCATGGCGTGCAAGACGGCGACATAGCCGTCGGCGTGAATGCCGTTTGCTGGTCATCGGCCTTCCGTACCTAAAGAGGCGGAAGGCCGATCGCCTTTCTTGCAGAACTTTAAAGACTAGGGCTTAGAAGCCAGCCACAGTTTCGGCGATTAACATGTCGACCACCATGCGTTGCGCCTCCACCTTGTCGGCGCCAGTGTCCAGGGCGTCCCGGTAGACCGCGACCTGCCGGTGTGCGCTGGTTCCGCCGGCGACGATTTGCCGGGCATGTTCCACCTCAGGAAGGCAGTCGAGCGCCAGGGCATCGACCCGGACCAGCTCGATAATCTCCTCCAAGAGATCGGCATAGGGCACGACTGCGCCGATTCCGAAGTCGATCAACCCCTGATCCGTACCGTACCGCTGCGCGCGCCAGCGATTCTCTTTGATCAGCATGCGCGAATAGCGGCGCCAGCGCTGATTGTTGCGCTTTAGCCGATAGAGCATGCGTAGCAGGCAAACGAAAAGCGCGGCGATCGCGACACCGTCGGTCAATCGCGTGCAGATATCGGGTATGCGCAACTCCAATGTCGGGTAGCGGGCCGAGGGGCGCACGTCCCACCACAGCTTGGTCGCGTCCTCGATCACGCCAGCTTTGGTCAGGATATGAATGTGGCGCTGGTATTCACCCCAGCTATCGAAGGTTTCCGGCAAGCCGGAGCGCGGCAACTCATCAAAGACAGAAATGCGGTACGACTTCAAACCGGTCTCCTCGCCACGCCAAAACGGAGAGGAGGTCGACAACGCCAGCAGATGAGGCAGGAAGTAGCTGACCTGGCCCAGAAGATCGACCCGCAGATCGTCGTCATCCAGGCCGACATGAACATGCATGCCGCAAATCACCAGGCGGCGCGCCACTGCCTGCATGTCGCGGGCAATGGCGTTGTAGCGCTCCTTGTCGGTGTGCTTTTGCCGGTCCCAAGCGGCGAAGGGGTGGGTCGAGGCGGCAATCGGCGCCAGGCCGTACTCGCCGGCGACCTCGGCCACGCACTTGCGCATACGGCCCAGTTCCTGCTTGGCCTGCTTGATATTGCTACAGACCTTGGTCCCAACCTCGATCTGAGACTGCAAAAATTCGGGGCTGACCTGGGTTTCCAGACGGCGCTGGCATTCGACCATCAAGGCTTCCGGCACGTTGACCGCCAGGTCGCGGGATTCCCGGTCGACCAGCAGGTACTCTTCTTCCATGCCGACGGTGAAAGGCGGCTCCTTGATCATGCTATTTGCCTCGCTTCATGGACCGCGGGATCGGAAAGTACCGTGTTCAACGCGTGATATAGGCGCTCGGCCCATTCGGCCGCGCCATGATGCGTGTCAATCAGGTCTTGGCGCACCTCGATCAGCACATTGGCCAGGCCGCGCGGCCCGGCGTGGACGTGCAGGGTATGGCCGTGATTATGGCGGCCCGAGTAGGGCTGGTTATCGCCGATGTTCAAGCCCTGGGCCCGCAGGGTCGCGATCAAGGGTAAGGGCAGGCGCGCATCGCGATTCCACAAGATGCCGATCTGCCAGGGCCGTTCTTGTCCTTTCATGACCGGGGTATAGCTGTGCATGGAGATCAGAGCCGGCGTGGGCCCGCGTGCGGTCAGGGTATCCAGAGTTTCGCCAACCGCCCGATGATAGGCTTGATGAAAACACGCCACCCGCAGCGCGCGGTCCGGTTCTCTGAGGCCGCGGTTGCCGGGCACCATGGCGCCGTCGCTGAGTTCCGGAATCAGGGTGGGGTCGTCCAAGGCCCGGTTCGGATCGACCACCAAACGGGAAAAATGGCTCAGAACCGCCGGCGCATCCAAGCGCGTGGCCAAGTCCCGGGTGACCTCGGCAATCCCGATGTCCCAAGCGATATGGCGCGACAATTCCGCTTCGCTCAAGCCCAGGCTATTCAGGGCCCTGGGAACGAAGCGGCTGGCGTGGTCGCAGAGCAGCAGCACCGGCGCCTGGCCGGTCTCGTTGCAGACCTGGAACGGCGCGGGTTCATCCGGCGCCAAGAGCGCCCCGGTATCGGCCGCCCTGGCGTCGGTCGTAGGCACAACCTCTTTCGTGGTCTCGGCATCCATCATCGCCTCCGAACTATAGCGGCTGGCCCCAGCCGGCAACAGGGAGCAGGTCCAGTCTCGAGAGCCGCTTTCCTGAACGCAGCCTCTTGACGCCATGACATGACATACTGATAAATTGATTATGAAGTGGTCTTACCAATTTCCCGATTCTGGACATTCGGCCCTCTGCCAAGCCAGGGGGGCGTAACTCCATGACCGTGCCACCCCTGGATCCCAGATTTCACCAGATCGCCCGAGAAAGGGTCGCGGATCGCGTGGCGCAGGAGCTGTTGCGCCTGATCGCGACCGGCACGCTGGCGCCAGGCGAACGCCTGCCGGGCGAACGGCAACTGGCCGACATGATGAACGTCAGCCGGGTCTCGGTCCGCACCGCCCTGCAACAGCTCAAGACCCGGGGCTTTGTCGCCGCGGTCCAGGGCGGTGGGACGCGGGTCCTGGCCGCTGCGACCGACGAGCACGATTCGGCCTTGGCCCAGTTGGTCCAGTTCGACCGCCAGAACCTGTACGACCTGGCCGAGATTCGCGCCGGGCTGGAGGTCTGGGCGGCGCGCCGGGCGGCCGAGTGGGGTAACGCGGAGCAGATCGCCGCGATCGCCGCCGCGGTCAAGGCTATGGACCGCCCCAGCCGGCCCGCCGCCTCCAAAGCACAGGACGATCTGCGGTTTCACGTGGCGATCGGCAAAGCCTCGGGCAGTGCGGTCTACATGCACCTGATGACCACCCTGGGCGAGATCCTCGAGGAGATGTTCACCTATCACCACTACACCCTGCAGACCGGTCCGGCCTACGACCGCTTGCTGCTGAAGCAGCACAAGGCCATTTGCACGGCGATACAGGCGCGCGACGGCTCGGCGGCGGGCCAGGCCATGGCGGCACATCTACAGACCGTCCTGTCTAGTTACAAAACAGACCCGAGCCGTGAGTTGCAAGACGCTGAGTTGGGGCCGAACAAGCCGACCCAGGCACGCAATTCGGCCGGGCATTAATGAAACCAGGCTGGCGCCCCTGGCTGGTCTGGGGTCTGAGCGCGCTGTTCTTCTGCTACATCTTCTTTCAGCGTGTCGCGCCCAGCGTGATGATCGACCCGCTAATGCGCGACCTGGGGGTTGGCGCCGCGGTCCTGGGCAATCTTTCGGCTTTCTATTTTTACGCTTACGCCGGGCTGCAAATCCCGGTCGGCATCATGCACGATCGCTGGGGCCCGCGCCGGGTGCTGACCGGCGCCGCCCTGTTCACCGCGGCGGGCAGCGCCCTGTTTGCCATGGCGGACAGCGTCTTAGCCGTCTACCTGGGCCGTCTGGTCATTGGCGCCGGGGCGGCCTTCAGCTTCGTCGGCAGTCTGAAGCTGGCCGGGTCTTGGTTTCCCTTGCGGCGTTTCGCCTTGGTGTCCGGCCTGACCATGATGCTGGGCATGCTCGGCGGTGTCTTCGGGCAAGCGCCTCTGGCCATGCTGGTCGAGACCAGCGGTTGGCGCCCGGCCTTGGGCGGCGCGGCCGTGGCCGGAGTCGTGCTGGCCGCGGCGATCTGGTTCGTGGTGCGCGATCGGCCGACCGAAATGGCGCCACTTGGGGCCGTATCGCGCGGTTTGGACAGCGGTGCGGCGAAGCCCAAGGCCCCGGGAGTTTTCGCCGCCCTACGCACGGTCCTAAGCCGGCCGCAGAATTGGATTCTCGCTCTGATCGGCGGGGCCATGTCGGCGCCCATGCTGGCCTTCGCGGGCCTTTGGGGCGTCGCCTGGCTCATGCAGACTCAGGACCTGACGCGGGCCGAGGCCGCGGCGACCACCTCGCTGCTGCTGATCGGCTGGGCGGTCGGCTCGCCAACCATCGGCGCCATCTCAGACGCGGCCGGGCGGCGTAAGCCCTGGTTGATCGCGGCCGCGCTGGGCGGCCTCGCTGGTCTGAGCGCCCTGATCTATGTGCCCGAGCTGCCCCTTGCAGTCTTGTCGATCCTGTTTCTGACCACGGGGGCCTGCCTCGGCGGCATGGTGATCGCCTTCGCCCTGGCCCGCGAATCCAACCCGGCGGACTCGAGCGGCATGGCCCTCGCGTTCGTCAACATGGCGGTCATGGGTTCCGGCGCGTTGTTTCAACCGCTCGTTGGCCTCTTGCTGGACCGGCACTGGGACGGCGCGCTGCTCGACGGGGCCCGGGTATATTCGGCGGCAGCCTACCAGAGCGCGCTCTCGGTCCTGGTGTTGTTCCTTGGCGCGGGCCTGGTCCTGTGCTTCGCCGCGCGTGAGGCGCTAGCGACGACCGGCGCGACCAGCTGAACCCGATAGGCAATCCATTCCAAAAGACCCCGGCAATTCGCCGGGTGCAATTTCCGAATCCCACGGTTAGGTTTGGACTATGCCAAGACTCCGCAAGGCCAAAATCATCGCCACTATGGGTCCGGCTTCGTCCGACCCGGAGGTTGTACGGGCCCTGTTCGAAGCCGGCGTCGACGTCTTCCGGCTGAATTTCAGCCACGGTACCCACGACGACCACCGGCGCAATTTCGAGACCATCCGTGCTCTGGAACGTGAAACCGACCGGCCGATCGGAATTCTGGTCGACCTGCAGGGGCCTAAACTTAGGGTCGGCAAGATCGCGGGCGGCAAGGTCGAGCTCGAGGCCGGCACCGCCTTCCGCCTAGACTTGGACACGGCACCGGGCGACGCCAATCGCGCGCCCCTGCCCCATCCGGAGATCTTCGCGGCCTTGACCCCAGGCGCCGATCTGCTGCTCGATGACGGCAAGTTGCGCCTCAAGGTGATGGACTGCGGGGCGGATTTCGCCAACACCGAAGTCATTGCCGGTGGGCCCCTGTCCGACCGCAAGGGCGTCAATGTACCGGGCGTGATCCTGCCGATTTCGCCGCTGACCGATAAGGATCGCAAGGATCTGCGGTTCGGCCTGGAGCTGGGCACGGATTGGGTCGGGCTTTCCTTCGTGCAACGTCCCGAGGACGTGGCCGAGGCTCGGCGTCTGATCGCCGGGCGCGCGGCGATCATGATCAAGGTCGAGAAACCGGCCGCGATCACCCATCTGGATCGCCTAGTCGAGATGGCCGAGGCGATCATGGTCGCACGCGGCGATCTGGGCGTCGAAATGCCGCCGGAGGACGTGCCGAGCCTGCAAAAGCGAATCATCCGAGCCTGCCGCCTGGCCGGCAAGCCGGTCGTGGTCGCGACCCAGATGCTCGATTCCATGGTCCATGCCCCGGCGCCGACCCGCGCCGAGGCTTCGGACGTGGCGACCGCGGTTTACGACGGCGCCGACGCGGTCATGCTGTCGGCGGAGACCGCTTCGGGCGACTACCCGCTCGAGGCGGTGACCATGATGAACCGCATCGCGATCCGCACCGAGGCCGACCCTCACTATCGGGCGCTGCTGCACGCCCTGCACCCGGAGCCGGAACCGACCGCGCCGGACGCTATCTCCGCCGCTGCGGCACAGGTCGCCCAAACGATCCGCGCCGCCGCCATCGTGAGCTATACCACCTCCGGCTCGACCGCGATGCGCGCCGCGCGCGAGCGGCCCGACGTGCCGATCCTGGTGCTGACCTCGAAGATCGAAACGGCGCGGCGCCTGGCGGTGACCTGGGGCGCGCACTGCGTGCAGACGCCCGACGTGCGTTCGTTCCAGGAGATGGTGCAAAAGGCGTGCGGCATCGCCCTGACCGAGGGCATCGCCAAGGCCGGCGACAAGCTCATCATCACCGCCGGCGTGCCCTTCGGCACCCCCGGGGCGACCAACGTGCTGCGCATCGCCTGGGTCGAGGGTTAAGACCCCTCACGCTGGCTTCTTGGCGATCGCCTGATAAGTCACGATGCGCCCCTCGATCAGGCTGCGCGCCATGTTGGCGGCCAGCGCGCGCCAATCGTCCCCGAAAATGAGCGCCAGCGTGGTCGGCGGCGCGTCGGCGCCCTGGCTTTGCGCAGCCGCCCGCACCCGCTTAACCCAGGCGATACCCTGGGCACTAACATCACGCCATGCGGCGATTTCGAAACCGGTTCGGGTCAGATAGACGCGCAGTTCATCCGGCGTTTGCAGGTAGCTCATCGATTCCTCCGGAGCCCAAGGCACGGGGTAGTGCACGGACCCGCCGGGCCCGGCAAGCACATCGTAGATCGCCAAGCGACCACCCGGCTTGAGCACGCGGAACATCTCACCATAGAGACGCGGCTTGTCAGGAATGTTCATGGCGGTGTGTTGCGTCCACATGACATCGTAGGCGCCGTCGTCGAACGGCAGATCGAGAGCATCGCCCTGACGGTAGGCAACCTTATCGGCAAGCCCGGTGCGTGCCGCCAGCATCTCCGCGACCTGGCAGAACTCGGAGGTCAGGTCGAGGCCGGTGACTTGGCAGCCGATGCTGTCGGCGAGAAAGCGCGAAGGCCCGCCAATCCCACACCCCACATCGAGCACCGAGTCGTCCGCCGCGATCGCGGCCATGGCGGCAAGTTCCGCCGTCGCCTCGCGGCCGAGAATGTGAAACTCGTCGATCGGCGCCAGATCGTCTTGGCGCAGCGCGTCAACATCGGCGCCGGCGGCGCGTAAGGCGGCGAGGATCCGCTCGGCCAGCCCTCCGCGCGCGTAATGGTTTTGGATATTTCTCGATTGGGTCTCGTTCGTCATTCGGCTCCTTGCCGCACGGACGCGCGGGTTTCCGACATTGGCCGATCGGCTATTGGCCAGTGAAGCACGGCGGCCACAAGGCCGAGCGCGATGGCGACTATCCAAACCGCGTCGTAGGACCCAGTCATGTCATAGCTGATCCCACCCAGCCAAGCGCCGAAGAAGGAGCCGATCTGATGGCTGAACATGACGATGCCGAAAAGCGTCGCCATATAGCGCGCGCCGAAAACATCGCCGACCAAACCGCTGGTCAGGGGCACGGTGCTGAGCCAGAGCAAGCCGAAACTAGCCGAGAACAACCAAACCGAGAGCTGGGTCTGGGGTGCGACCAGGAACAACGTGATGGAAATCGAACGGGCCAGATAGATGCCGGACAGAATGTACTTCTTGCGAAACCGCCCGCCCAAGTAGCCGGCCAGAAGCCCGCCGACGATGTTAAAAAACCCAATGATACCGAGCGCGCTGGCCCCGACCAGCGGATCGAGCCCGAAGGTATTGATATAGGCCGGCAGGTGAGTCGCGATGAAGGCGACATGGAAGCCGCAGACGAAAAACCCGGCGGTCAAAAGCTGAAAGCCCCGGTGCTGGCGCGCCTCCTTCACGGCGGCGCCGAGCGAAAGATCGCTGGCGGACTGCGCCGCGGGCTTGCCGGCCAGGACGGCCGACAAGGGCACGATGAGCGCGCTCAAGACCGCGAGCATCACAAGCGCGCCGACCCAGCCGAGCCACCCCATGGTCACCTGAGTAAAGGGCAGCAACAGGAACTGCCCGAGCGAACCGCCGGCCGAGGCGATACCCAAGGAGATACTGCGCCGCTCCGGCGGAACGGCCCGAGCCACGGCGCCCAGGACCAGGGGAAAGCCGCAGGCCGCGACCGCGATACCGACCAGCACGCCGCCGCCCAGATGCACGGCAAAAACGGTGCCGCCCAGGGCCATGACCAGAAGGCCGGCAACATAAACCACGCCGCCAAAAGCCATGCAGCGCGCGGTGCCGTAGCGATCCGCTAAGACCGCGAAGAAAGGCGTCATGACGCCCCAGATCAGGTTTTGCACGGCGATCGCGAGCGCAAAATTACCGCGCCCGATGCCAAGCTCCGCGGTAATCGGTTCCAGAAACAGCCCGAAGGTTTGGCGCGTGCCCATGTTCAGCGCCAGAACGGCGGCACCGCAAATCAGCACCAGGGTCGGCACCCGCCAGGTCTTGACCGTCATATCTGCAATTCCCGCCAAGAATCCGCCGGCACGATCCCGGCAGACTTTAGCCTACACGCCGACCCCCGCGCGGCCAAAGCCGCGCACGCGCATGGCTGCCATGCAACGGCATTGGCGGCGCCGTACTGCTTAGATATCCCGGCGCCCCAGGCTCTTGCGCAGGGCCTCGGCATTGTGGTTGGCGCCGGGCGCGAGGGGATAAACCTCCAAGGCGGACTCGAAGGAATCGAGCGCTTGTTCCTCGTCCTCGAGCGCGAGATAGACCAGCCCACGGCCTGAAAGCGCGCCGAAATGGCGCGGTTCGAGCGCCAGCGTCTTGTCGATGTCGGCCAAGGATTGGTCGAATTGGCCTAGCAGGTAATAGACCGTCGCGCGCTTGTTCCAGCCTTCGGCGAAGCCCGGCACAATCGCGACAATCTGATCGAATTTGGTGAGCGCGGCACGCGCATCGCCGCGCCCCATGGCAGAAACGCCTTGCTCCAGCAAAATCCGCGCGGCCCGGTCCTCGACCTCACCCCAGATCGACCAGATGGCCGCCTCGACCAAACGGGCGCTCGGGATATCGGGTGCCAGTTTGAGTTGTTCGAACAAGACCTCAAGGCGCGGATCGCTTTGGTCGGCGCGCGCCGGACCAACGACTATGATCGCCGGGCCCAAGCCGGAAACCGCGAACGTGCCCAGGGCCAAAACTATTGCCGCCACATACCTCACGCCACTAAGTATGGCCCAGGGTGTGAGCGAACCCAAGAGCCAGTCCGTGGCCATCGCCATCACGATTCCATGAGGGAGTTCCAGCAGTATGAGTGTTAGCCAGTACTTTTCCGCCGATTATGCGGAGGCCCGAGGCAAGTTCCTGGCGGCCGCCAAGTCCGCCGGCGCGCACCTGACCCATTACCGCAATCCGGGCCAGGGACCGGCGGGTGAGGAGCTTTTCACCGATACCGCCCGGGTCGGGCCGGCCGACGCCACCAAGGTGATGATGCTGATCTCCGCAACCCACGGGGTCGAGGGTTTCTGCGGCTCCGGCGTGCAAGTCGGCTGGCTGGCTTCCGGCCTAAGCACGGAGCTACCCGAGGGCGTCGCGGTGCTCTCGATTCATGGCATCAATCCCCATGGCTTCGCCTGGCTGCGCCGGGTGACCGAGGACAATGTCGATCTCAACCGCAACTTCGTGGACCACGGCGCGGACTACCCGGCGAACCCGGCCTACGAGGAACTGCACCAGGCGGTGTGTCCCTCGCGGTGGGACGACTCGAGCCTTGAGGAGACCGGCAAGGTCCTGGACGCCTATGCCGAGAAACACGGCGCCTTCGCCCTGCAAGGGGCGATCAGCGGCGGCCAATATCGCCACGCCGACGGCCTGTTCTACGGCGGCAACGCGCCGACCTGGTCGGCCCAAACCTTGCGCGCGATCATGAAGGCGGAGTTGGCCGAAGCCCGCCATGTCGCAACCATCGACTACCACACTGGCCTAGGCCCGCGCGGCTATGGCGAGCGCATTTGCGTCCACGCACCCGATTCGCCCGGCTTGGACCGTGCCGCGGCCTGGTACGATGGCGACATCACCTCGCCGGCGCTTGGCAATTCCACCTCAGCCGTGTTGACCGGGGTCAACTTCAGGGGAATTGACGAGGCCCTGCCCCACGCCCAGGTTACCGGCATCGCCTTGGAATACGGAACCCAGCCGACCGACGCGGTCATCCTGGCGCTACGCGCCGACAACTGGCTGCACCGGCACGGCGACCCGGCCTCCACCCAAGGCCAGGCGATCAAGAAGCAGATCCGCGACGCCTTCTATCAGGACGCCGACGACTGGAAGCAAATGATTTGGGACCGCGGCATCGAAACCCAACGCCTTGCGCTCAAGGGCCTGAGCGAGGGGTGAGAGCGTATCGCCTAGTCAGACGAAGTTATTCGTCCACGTCGTCCATATCGGCTTGACCGGTCACCCGACGGCGAACGTGCGACCAGGAAATCCCGATCGCCAGCACGGTCGCGAGAATGACCAGCACGACCCAGGCGAAGGCCGAAGGTTCGCTGAGGCTGAGCAGGCCGAGATCGATCGCCACCCAGAGGATGGCCCCGAACAGCGCCGCCGCGAGGGCCATGCCGATCGGTCCGATCGAACGAAATGTGGCGCGCAAAAAGATCACATAGAGAATCGCCAGCACGATGCCGGCCAGGACCTTCAGCGGCAGGTTGTCGCCGTTCATCCCGGCGACCCAGTGAAAAAACGAATACCCGGTCGGATTGAAGGTCGCGAAAACCAGAGCCAGGGCGATGACCCAGCGGACCAGGAAGGAGCCGGCGGAAAATGCGGGTAACGCCATGTTGCAACCTGTTTATGTTGGAAAACGAACGGGCTTTTACCTTGAGCGGTTATTCCTGGCAACCTAACTTGCCCCCCGTGGCGGGTCCTCCAAGCAAGTCTTGGCCGTGATTTTTCGCTGCCAAGACTCTCTGGGGTTACCCCAGGGATACGACGTTACCTAGCCATCGCGCGGCATAACCGCCCCTAGGCTGTCGCCTAGTCACGGTTACGCTTGACCGGACGGGTTGGGGGACCCAGCCACCCTTTAGCGGCCTTGCTGAGTGCCGCCAAAATGCGGTGCGATGAAAACCAAAAACTGGGTAGTTCGTAATCTGGCGGCAGCGTTTCTCGCGGGCGACTGGAGTCCCAGCGCCATGGAAGCGGTCGCCCTGGAAGCCCTGGGCGAAAACACCTGCCCGGCGTGGCTGCCGGTCATGATCGCCGAAATTATGGCGTCGACCGCGACGCCCTATCCGCCCGGCCCGGACCAGCTGGCAAATCTAATCCGTGGGTCCGCCGCGTTCACCGAGATCTGGGACCTTGGTCAGCCCCGGCCCCATGTTGCGAAGGTATCCGTCGCACCGCCGAAATTTGCCCCGATCGCGCCATTTCGCGATATCGGCGTACCCGAACTGGCAACGACCGAGGCGCTGGCCACATGGCTTTCGCTGTCCGTTCCGCTGATCGAATGGCTAGCTAAGCCGCAGACTCATCGGTTGCGACCGGGGTCTGCCCGCCATTACAGCTATGCCTGGATTCCCAAACGCGCCAGGCCGCCACGCTTAATCGAAGCGCCCAAACCGATCCTGAAGGGCATCCAGCGGCAGATTCTGCACGACATACTCGACCGGGTCCCGCCTCATGAGTCTGCGCACGGTTACCGCAAGGGACGCTCCTGCGTCAGCGCGGCGCAACTGCACGCCGGCGAGGCGGTGGTGGTGTGCGCCGACCTTAAGGATTTCTTCTTACGCATCTCCCTTGGCCGCGTGCACGGCCTGTTTCGAAGCCTTGGATACCCTTGGAGGATCGCCCGGCTTCTCACGGACTTGTGCGGAACCGCGACACCCGGCGATATTCTTGCGGGGGATGGCACACGGACAATGATGGACGACGAAACCCGCCGGTTGCTCGCGCAACGGCACTTGCCGCAAGGCGCGCCAACCTCGCCCGCCCTCGCCAATCTCTGCATCCGGCAATTGGATCGTCGCTTGAGCGGTCTGGCTCACAGCCTGAGCGCGCGCTATACGCGCTATGGCGACGACCTGGCCTTTTCCGGCGACCCTGATTTCGCCGGCCGGGTCGAGCGTTTTCTACCTCTGGTCCAAACAATTTGCGCGGATGCCGGCTTGCCGCTCAATCCCCGAAAAACGCGCGTCATGGGCCAAGGGGGCTGCCAGCGCCTGCTCGGCTTGGTGGTCAATCGACACGTCAATGTGCCGCGCGCGAAGTATGACCGGCTCAAGGCTATCCTGCACAATAGCCTGCGACACGGGCCGGGCGCAGAAAACCGTGCAGGACATCCTGATTTCCGGGCGCACCTGGCGGGGCAAATCGCCTGGGTCGAAAGCATCAGCCGGCGCAAGGGTCACCGGCTGCACCTTATGTTCGACCGTATCGACTGGTCCCGAACCTAGGGCTAGGCGGCCAGATTTAAGCCTCTTCGGTTCTACAAAAAACCGTGAGGCGTCGAGGATTTTTGCCGGTCGGGCCGGACAGACCGGGCAAGCCATTGAATCCGCTCATTGTCGAAGGTGGCGAGCGACTCCGCCCCCAAGCGCAAGTTCATGGTGCGCTGCACGCAGAAACATGAGACAACGTTCCCATGCTCAAGCACGGCGACGTTTGGCGCGCGATTGATCGCCTGGCAGCGAAATACGGGCTCTCGGCCTCCGGGTTGGCCCGCCGGGCCGGTTTGGATCCGACCACATTCAACAAGAGCAAACGCGTCACCAAGGACGGCAAGCAGCGCTGGCCCAGCACCGAGTCGGTCGCCAAGGTTCTGGAGGCGACCGGTGCCTCGCTGGCCGAATTCGTCGGCCTGATCGGCGACGATAACGTCGCCGCCGCGACCCAACGAATTCCAGTCATTGGCTATGGCCAAGCGGGCACCCAAGGATTTTTCGACGACGCCGGGTTTCCAACGGGCAGCGGCTGGGACGAGGTCTTGTTTCCGCGCCTGCACGACCCGCACGCCTATGGCCTGGAAATCAGCGGCGATGCCATGGCACCGGTCTACCGCGACGGCGAGGTCGTCGTGGTCTCGCCCGAAGCCAGCCTGCGGCGCGGCGACCGCGTGGTGGTCAAAACCCGGAACGGCGAGGTCATGGCCAAGCAGCTTCTGCGCCACAGCGCCCGGCGTTTAGAGTTGGCGTCCTTGAACCCGGCCGGCCCGGACCGGGTGCTGGAGACCGAGGAGATCGCCTGGATCGGACGCATCGTTTGGGTCAGCCAGTAACCGCCCCGGCAGCCCTCCCCCAACCGCCCATCCACAACGTGACTGGCGTGCCGCTTTTGGCTGGCTAGGCCGGGTATCTGTGTTAGCCTCATGATCAAGAGCGCGCGTAACGCGCTGTGGGGCATTCAAGACAGGAAACCCGGATCATGAACGCGATCCATTATCTCGACGGCGCCTGGGTGGAAGGTAATCCGCCGATCCTAGGTCCTATGAGCCATGCGACCTGGATGGCTTCGGTCGTTTTCGACGGCGGGCGCGCGTTCGGCGGGGCGATTCCGGATTTGGATCTGCACTGCGCGCGGGTCGTCAACTCCGCTTGCGCCCTGGGCCTGCGCTCCATGCTTTCGGCCGGCGAGATATTGGAAATCGCGAAAGAAGGAATCGCGCGTTTCCCGGCGGACGCCGAGCTTTACGTCCGGCCCATGATGTGGGCCGAACAAGGCGAGGCCAAATACATGGTCAGGCCCGATCCCGAATCGACCCGGTTTTGCCTAAGCCTTTTCGAGGTGCCCATGCCAAAGCCGGGGCCAATGTCCATATGCTTATCCAGCATCCGCCGCCCGGCGCCCACCATGGCGCCGACCTTGGCCAAAGCGGCCTGCCTCTATCCGAATTCCGGGCGCGCCCTGGCCGAGGCGGCCGAGCGCGGATTCGATAACGCCGTGGTGCTGGACGGCAACGATAATGTCGCTGAACTGGCGACCGCCAATATTTGGATCGGCAAGGACGGCGCCGCGCATACGCCGGTCGCCAACGGCACCTTCCTGTCCGGCATTACCCGCGCGCGCGTCGCCAAGTTGTTGCGCGGTGCGGGCGTTAAGGTCTACGAGCGCTCGTTGAATTGGGCCGACATGATGGACGCGGACGAGGTCTTCACCACAGGAAACCTCGCCAAGGTCATGCCGGTCACCAGGGTCGAAGATCGCGATCTGCAACCGGGCCCGATCTACACCCAGGCGCGCGAGCTTTATTTCGATTGGGCCCACAAGGGCTAGAGGGAAGCATCCGTCCCTTCCCCGGCGTCATGCTTGGGCACGACACTGTGGTTCTAGCTAACGGGATTCCTCATCCAACAGCGAGGTCCTCGGCGGCCAAGGCGCGGCGGATCAGATCCTTGCTTTCCTCCAGGCCGTAGATCGCGAAAAAGGTGCCCATGCGTGGCCCCTGTTCCTGGCCAAGTAGAATCTCATAGAGCGCCTTGAACCAAGCGCGTAGATCGGCGAAGGCATGGCGTTTGCCAACCTCGTAGACCTCGGATTGGATCGCCGCGCCATCGGCCTCGGCCGGCAGAGTTTCCAAGCGCGTAAGCAGATCGCTTAGCGCAGCCTGCTCCATCTCGTCCGGCCTGCGGTAGCGCTTTGCCGGTTTCACGAAATCTGTGTAATAGCGAATCGCGTAACCGATGAGGGAGTCCAGGACCGGCGCACTTTCCGGCGTCAGTCCGGGTTGATAACGCGACACGAAACCCCAAAGAACCGCCGGGTCCTCCGAGTTGCAAACGCTGGCCAGATTGAGCAGCAAATTGAAGCTGAACGGCGGCGCCTCCGAGGGCGGCTGGCCGTTATGTATATGCCAAACGGGGTTCTCCAGACGCTTCGCCGCGTCCTCGTCCCCGTAGCGCGCTAGAAAGGCGAAATAGTCGTCGACGGCGCGCGGGATCACGTCGAAGTAGAGCCGCTTGGCCGCGCGCGGCTTGTGATACATGAACAAGGACAAGCTTTCCGGCGGAGCGTACGCCAGCCATTCCTCGACACTAAGGCCGTTGCCTTTCGACTTGGAGATCTTCTGCGCGCTCTCGTCTAGAAAAAGCTCGTAGTTGAAACCGGCCGGCGGCCGGCCGCCCAGGGCCGAGGTGATCCGCGCGGCCGCCTTGACCGAGTCGATCAGGTCCTTGCCCGACATTTCGTAGTCGACACCCAGCGCGTACCAGCGCATGGCCCAGTCCGGCTTCCATTGCAGCTTGCACCGCCCACCGGTGATCAGCGTTTCGACCTCCGCGCCGTCCTCGTCGCGATAGACGATGGTACCCGCGGCCACGTCGTGCGCCAGGATCGGAACTTGCAGAACGCGCCCGGTCTTGGCGCAGACCGGCAGGAAGGGGCTATAGCTTTCGCGCCGCTCCGGCCCAAGGGTCGGCAGCATGATCGACATGATCTGGTCGTAACATTCCAGGACCCGGCGCAAGGCATCGTCGAAGCGGCCCGAGGTATACAATTCGCTGGACGATTGGAACTCGTACTCGAACGAAAAGGAATCCAGAAAGCTGCGCAGGCGCGCGTTGTTATGGTGGCCAAAGCTCTCGTGCTCGCCGAAGGGATCCGGAATTTGGGTCAACGGCTTGCCCAAATGCTTGGCGACCATTTCCCGGTTCGGGATGTTGTCGGGGACCTTGCGCAGGCCGTCCATGTCGTCGGAAAAGCAAAACAGCCGGGTCGGAATATCGCTCAAGCGTTGAAAGGCCCGGCGCACCATGGTGGTGCGCACGACCTCGCCGAAGGTCCCGATATGGGGCAGGCCCGAAGGTCCGTAGCCGGTCTCGAACAGCACATATCCCTTGGCCGGCACCTTGCCGCTGAGGCGCTTCAACAGATTGCGTGCCTCCTCGAAGGGCCAGGCGCGCGCCGCCTCGGCCAAGTCGCGCTCGCTGGTCATGAGTCTTGAGCCGTCCGTGTCTTGGGCAGGAACCGGCAACCTAGGCGCGGCGCCCCCCGGCGTCAACGCGCCGCGAGTAAAAGCAGGCGGTCACTCTTTGCTGGCTTGGCCATCGCCCCGACTAGATCGCGCACCACCCCGGAAGACCCCGCGCAGGAAGCCGCGTTCCTGGGCCATATCGCGAAAAATCCCGCGTTGTTCAGGCGTCAGGGTGATCAGGAACCCGTGCAGGTCCTCGGCATATTCGGCGAAGTAGGGCCGGCGTTCCTCGTCGCGCGCCTCGAGCATCTCCGTGATCATGGTGCTATCGAAGTTGGGCTGAGATAACTGCTTCAGGATCGCAACGCGCAGCGGCTTGTCGCTTTGGCGGAGGCCCGGCAGACGCATGGCGGATCGTTCGCGTAGCAGACTCAGCGCCTCGTGCTGCTCGGCATTCAGGCCGAGGCGCTCGGCCGCCACGTCAACCCGGGCCTCGGGCGATTCCGCGACCATGCGTTCCTTGTAGACGGTATAGCCGACACCGGCGGCAAAGAAGACGTTGGCGGCAAGCGACACCGCGAACAAGAACCACGGCAAACGGCCCGCCATCATGGGAATATCCTTTGGCGCATCCTAGAGAAGATCCTGCCCGGCCTGCCCCATGACCATGCGCACGTCCTGGGCCACCGCAGCATCCATCGAGGTCATATGCTCGACCCCCACGCGGCCCAACTCGAACCCGGAAACGGATGCGAGCAAAACGGCCGCCGCGGCCCCGGCCCAGACCATCGGCCGCAGATGCTCCATTAGTCCGCCGAACATCCCGCCCCAGCGTCTCGGCGCGGCGCCCTGCGTCTGTCCGGGATGGACGATCGCCTGGGCACGGGCGATGACCCGTGCCCGCACGGCGCCCGGCGAAGCCTCGGGAGCGTCGGCAAGGCCCGCCCGGGCAGCCACAACACTGTCGAGGCCCTCGGGGACCGCAGCCATCCAGACGTCGACCGCCTCGGCCGCCGCCTCATCCAAGGTGCCGTCCAAATAGGCGGCCAGAGTCAGATCGTCCGGCGCCTCGGGCACGCCAACGGCCGCGCGCCAGGGCGCACGTGCCCGATACCACAAGGTGGCCCCCTTCTCGGCCACCGGCCCGTTCTCAGTCATTGCCTTTCTGCCTCCAACTCAGTCATTCTACGCGAGCAGCGCGAAAAACATCCCCTTTTTTGCCGCCTCACAGTTCGTCCTCCTGAAAGTGCGCGCGCAGCTTGGTTAACGCCTTGTGATGCATGCTGCGCACGGTCTGCGGGTCAACGCCCATGGCGGCGGCGGCCTCGGCGACCTCCATCTCGCGCGGGTACAGCATTTCCAGGACCAACGCCTGGCGGGGCGACAACAGGCCCTCGGGGATCTTGATCTGGACCGGATCCTTGGGCGGGTCGACGGAAAGTTCGGCTTCGGGCACGGTGTCGATCGGCCGGTTGGCGCTCTTCTGCCGCCGCAAATGGTCGATCGCGGTGCTGTTGGCCACCACCGTCAGCCAGGTGGTCAGCTTGGCACGCGCCGGGTCGTATTTGCGGATCAGGCGAAAATCGCGGGCACAGAGTTTCACGAAGACGTCTTGAACCACGTCCTCGACATCGTCGTGCCGCCCGAAGGGCGCCAGGCGCCGCTGCACCGCCGCGAAAACGACTGCCGCGTGGCGGGCCACGAAACGGTCCCAGATCACCTTGTCCCCGGTCACGAGCCGCTTGAGGTCGCCGCCGTCCCAGTCGGCCTGACGAAGTGGTTCCCCCCTGATCATGGCGCAGTGATACACGCGCGAGGCGACCCGGGCCAGCGGCACAATGCCGAGCGGCACCACTGCCAGTGACGCGCCGGATTCGCCTCCTTATAGTCGCGCCATGCCGACTCCGCCGCCATCCGCACCCAGCACCGCGCGACCGCCCCGCCCGGCGGTTCGCCTACCGCTGGCGCCTGTCCTGGCCGTGGGCCTCGGCCAGGCAGTTTGGATCACGCCCGAAGGGGAAATCGAGACTTTGGACCTGGCGGACGCGGCGGCCCGGGCCCGGCAAGACGCGCCCTTTGTGTGCCATGCCCGGGCGACCGCGCGCCGGCTCGATCTGCCCGGCTTCACGGCCTTCGACCTTCTGGAGCTTTATGCCTTCGTCCGTCCAGCGCGGTTTTGCGTGCCAACGCCGCGCGGGCTGGCGGACGCGCTCGGCTTGGCACTACCGAGCGACCTGGAAGGCGCGGCCACCCTGTTGCGCGAGGCTGCGGCGCGCCTGCTCTCGGAACTGGCGGCCGCGGACCGGACCCGCGACCGCGACGCGGCGGCGACCGCGCGCGCCATGGACCGGGCCGGATGGCCTTGGTCGCCTTTCGTGCTGCACGCCCTGGGCACCACGGCCGACGCGCGTGGCGGCGCTGCCGGACTGAATGTCTGGGACCGCCTGCCGGCCTGGAGCGACCAGGCCCCACCGCCACCGCCGGGCCAGGAGCCTGTGGAACCGGCCGAGGCGCGGGCCCGTCTAGCCGAGATGCTCGGCACCACGGCCGAGGACCGGCCCCAACAGGCCGACTACGCCTCCGCCGCCAGCCGGGCCTTCGCCCCTCGCACGGCCCCCGATACACCGAACATCGTCCTGGCCGAGGCCGGCACCGGTGTGGGTAAGACCGCCGGCTACATCGCACCGGCCAGCATCTGGGCGGAGAAGAACCAAGGCACGGTTTGGATCTCCACGTTCACCCGCAACCTGCAACACCAGATCGACGGCGAGCTGGACCGCTTGTACCCGACCCAGGCCGAAAAGACGTCCCGCGTGGTGGTCCGCAAGGGGCGGGAAAACTATCTCTGCCTGCTCAATCTTGAGGAAGCGGTGCGGGCCCTGCCCATGCGGCCCGGCGATGCGGTCGCGGTCGGCCTCATGGCGCGCTGGACCGCGCGGACCCGCGACGGCGACATGGTGGGCGGCGATTTCCCCGGCTGGCTGAGCGACCTGCTGGGGCGCGAACGCAGCCTGGGCCTGACCGACCGGCGCGGCGAGTGCATCTATTCCGCCTGCTCACACTATGGCCGATGCTTCATCGAACGCGGCATCCGTCGCAGCCGCCATGCCCGCATAGTGGTCGCCAACCACGCCCTAGTCATGATTCAGGCCGCGCTCGGCGCGGGCGAAGACGGCGACTTGCCGTTACGTTATGTCTACGACGAAGGGCATCACGTCTTCGCCGCCGCCGACAGCGCCTTCGCCGCGCACCTCTCGGGCCTGGAGGCTCAGGCGCTGCGCCGCTGGCTGGCCGGCAACGAGGGCGGGCGGCGTACTTCGCCGGGCGCCGGTCGGATGCGCGGCCTGCGCCGGCGAACCGAGGACCTGATCGCCGGCGACACGGAACTGGAGGGCCTGGTCGAAGAGATCGCGCGGGCCACCCAGGCCCTGCCCGGCGAGGGCTGGCACCAACGTCTGGCGGAGGGCGGCGTCATCGGTGCGACCGAAGGCTTCCTGGCCGCCGTGCGCGCGCAGGTCCTGGCCCGGGCGGCCGCGGCCGACAGCCCCTATGGCCTGGCGATCGAAGCCCGGCCGGCCACGCCGGAGGTGCTGGATGCGGCGCTCAAGCTAGCCGAGGCCCTGCGCCGCTTGCAGGAGCCTCTGGCCCGCTTTCACGCCCGCCTGGCGCGGCGCCTGAGCGACGAGGCCGCCGACCTGGATAGCGATACCCGGCGCCGGATCGAGGCGACCTGCCGCGGGATCGAGCGGCGCGGCACCGCGCAACTGACCGCCTGGCGCGCCATGCTTGACGCCCTGGCCAGCGAGACCCCGCCCGAGTTCGTCGATTGGCTGGCGCTCGAACGCATCGACGGGCGCGAGCTGGACGTGGGCCTATACCGCCACTGGATCGACCCGACGGTGCCCTTCGCCGCTAGCGTGTTGACCCCGGCGCACGGCGCGGTCATCACCTCCGCGACCTTGACCGACGGCAGCGGCGACGCCGAAGCCGACTGGGCCACCGCCGAGGCACGGCTGGGCGCCACCCATCTGGCTCAAGCGGCGATCCGCGCGCGAGTGCCTTCGCCCTTCGACTATGTGAGCCACACACGGATTTTCGTGATCGACGATTTGCGCCGCGACGACATGGACCAGGTCGGCGCGGCTTACCGCGCGTTGTTTCAGGCCGCGCGCGGCGGGGCGCTGGGGCTGTTCACCGCGATATCGCGTCTGCGCGCAGTGCATCGGCGGATCGGTGCCGCGCTGGAGGCCGACGGGCTCAGCCTCTATGCCCAGCACGTCGATCCCCTGGACACCGCGACCCTGGTCGATATCTTCCGCGCCGAAGAGGATTCCTGCCTGCTGGGTACCGACGCAGTGCGCGACGGCGTGGACGTGCCGGGACGGTCCCTGCGCTTGATCGTGTTCGACCGAGTGCCCTGGCCGCGCCCCGACATCCGGCACCGGGCGCGGCGCACAATGTTCGGCGGGCGGACCTACGACGACAGCCTGACGCGCCTGCGCCTGAAGCAGGCTTTCGGCCGGCTGATCCGCCGGGCCGACGACCGCGGTGTCTTCGTGCTGCTCGACTCGCGCTTGCCCAGCCGTTTGGCCGGCGCCTTCCCCGAGGGCGTGGAGATCCGCCGCGTGGGACTGGCCGAGGCGGTGCGCGAAACCGGCGCCTTCCTAAATGCCGAGAGGACTTCGTGAAACGCCAGCAATCCAAACCGGCGATAAGCCAGGGCGAAACCATCGCCTTGCTGGCACTCATGATCTCGTTCGTGGCGTTTTCCATCGATGCCATGCTGCCGGCCTTGCCCGAGATCGGCCATGATCTGGGTGTTGCCCAAGCCAACGATCCCCAATTGGTCATATCCGTCTTGTTCGTCGGCCTAGCGACCGGTCAATTGATATACGGCCCGTTGTCCGACAGCCTAGGGCGCAAACCGCCGATCTATGCCGGCTTTGCCTTGTTCTTGATCGGCTGTCTGCTGTCGACCTTCGCGCCCAACTTCGCGGTCATGCTGTTGGGGCGGTTCCTGCAGGGTCTCGGTGCTGCGGGACCGCGCATCGTAACCCTGGCCCTGGTACGCGATCAGTATGAGGGCCGCGCCATGGCGCGCATCATGTCACTGATCATGGCGGTCTTTATTCTGGTGCCGGTACTGGCCCCCATCATCGGACAGGGGATTCTATTGATCGGACCGTGGCGGGCAATTTTCGGCGTGCTGTTTTCGCTCGCCTCGATCTCGCTCATCTGGTTCGCCATCCGGCAACCCGAAACCTTGACGCCGGAACGCCGCGTGCCGTTTTCGCTGCGTCATATCGCCACCGCCTTTCGCGAGGCTTTCGGCAATCGGACGACACTCGGCTATACCCTCAGCGCCGGATTGATCTTCGGTGCCTTCGTCGGTTACCTGACCTCGGCCCAGCAGATATTCCAAGACCAATACGGCCTCGGCAAACTCTTCCCGTTCTATTTCGCCGTGCTCGCCCTAGCCATTGGCGGCGCCTCGGTCTCCAACGCGCGCCTGGTCATGCGGCACGGCATGCGGCGCCTGGCGTTCCTCGCCTTAATCATCTTGACCGGGTCTTCGATCGCGTTTTTCGCCGCTGCCTACGGAGCCGCCGGGCACCCGCCGCTTTGGGCCTTCATGGCGTATCTCCTGGGTGCGTTCTTCTGCATCGGCATCCTGTTCGGCAACCTCAGCGCGCTGGCCATGGAACCGCTGGGCCACATCGCCGGCGTCGGCTCGGCCGTTGTCGGCGCCGTGCCGACCTATATTTCGCTGCTGTTCGGCACCTGGATCGGCCAAAGCTTCGACGGGACGGTGTTGCCACTGGTTGGCGGGTTCGCGGTTCTGGGATTGGCGGCCCTGGCGGTCATGGGTTGGACCGAGCGAGGCGGCAGGCGGCCAGTCGCAATTCAGGCCTCAGTTAACGCCGAGGAAAGCGAACAGGAATGACAAGGTCACAAGCGAGACCACGGTCGAGATCATGATTGTGGCGGTCGCGCGCTGGACGTAGATGTCGTATTGCTGCGCCAACACAAAGACCAGCGCGCCGGTCGGCAAGGCGGCCAAGATGACCGCGGCGGCGGCCCAAATCGGCTCCATGTCCATGACCACGTATGCCAGCCACCAAGTAAGCGCCGGCTGTACCGTCAGCTTGATCGTCACCAACCAGCCCACCTCGAGCATGCCCGCGGTGACCGATCGGTTGGCCATGAAAAGGCCGATGGCAATGAGCGCGCAAGGCGAGGCGGCGGTGCCCAGGATGTCGCAGAAGGTGGCGATAGCGGACGGCACCTCCCAGCCGATGGCAGAGATGCCGAGGCCAAACGCGGCGGAGAGCACCAAGGGCGACTTGGCCACGCCCAGGACCACGTTCGCGACAATCCGCGCCGGCCTTGACCCTTGGCTAAGATCGACCTCGATGATTGCCAGGCCGATGGGCATGACCACCGCGCCGGTCAGGATGGTCCCGACAATGGCGGGCAGCTTGCCGGCCTCCCCGAAGGCAATCAGCAGCAACGGGATGCCGAGATAGCCCGTGTTGGAAAAGATCGCGCAGAGGCCATGCAAGCCGAGCGCCGCCAAGCGGTTGGGAAAGACGAAGACCCCGACCAGAACGGCCAGGCCGAAACCGCCGAGCATGCCGCCGCCGAGGGCGATCAGAAACGGGCCGTTGAAGGCCTCGGCGATTTCGACCCGGGCCATGGAGACGAAGAACAGGGCCGGCAAGGCGACGAAGTAGACAAAGCTGTTGAGCGCCTGACTGCTCGCCGGGCCCAGCACCTTGAAGCGCCCGCACAGATAGCCGGTCAGCATGATGGCGAAGACCGGCAGGATGATATCGACCACGGCGCCCATGGCGGTCAACTTGCCCGCCGCGCCGCGATTCTGTCGAGCGGCGATTGTAAAGGCGCGGCGAGTTCATAGGTATAGGGGCCCGGCGGCCGCGCGAGGGGCTTGACGCTCGCGCGGCCGCCTGCCTAGTTTGCGGCGCATAATCAAAGGATCAACAGACACGTGGCCCAAGACATGAACGACGCCCATTCGGCACTGATTTACACCATGGTCCTGGTTTCGGCCTCAGACCGGGACATGACCGATTCCGAGTTGCAGACCATGGGCGATATCGTCAAGCACCTGCCGGCGTTTCGGGATTTCGATCCGGCGCGCCTGACCAAGGTTGCCCAGGAATGCGCGGC
Organism: Kiloniellaceae bacterium; assembly: GCA_021776095.1. Lineage (GTDB taxonomy): Bacteria > Pseudomonadota > Alphaproteobacteria > Kiloniellales > J153 > JAJFGN01. The sequence goes on from JAJFGO010000021.1 coordinate 179,102, forward strand.
GCTGCTGAACGATCCGAAAGGGATGGACAAGATCATCGACTTGATCGTGAAAGGCTTGAACCCGAAGCTGCGCGAAACCGCCTATGCCTTGGCCTGCGATGTCGCCGCGGCGGACGGCCGGGCTTCGCAAGAGGAACTGCGCCTGCTCGAGATTCTGCGCCACCGGCTCGAAGTCGGCCGCCTACCGGCCGCCGCCATCGAACGCGGCGCCCGGGCCCGCTACGCCACAATCTGAATTCGGCCCCGGCCTAACCGGCCGGGAGAAAGAAAAAGGGCCGCGCAATCCGCGCGGCCCTTTCCTTTGACAGGTTGTAGGTCGGTAGGCTGGCTTAGAAGCCCATGCCACCCATGCCGCCCATACCACCCATGCCGCCGCCCATGCCACCCATATCGGGCGGGCCGCCGGCGTCTTTCGGCTCAGGCCGCTCGGCGACCATAGCCTCGGTGGTGATCAGCAGGCCGGCGATCGAGGCCGCGTCCTGCAAGGCGGTCCGCACGACCTTGGCAGGATCGATGATGCCCGCCTTGATCATGTCGACATAGGTGCCGCCCTGGGCGTCGTAGCCCCAGTCCATGCTCTTTTGCTCCAGGATCTTGCCGACGATGACGGCACCGTCGACACCCGCGTTCTCGGCGATCTGCTTGGCCGGTGCCTTGAGCGAACGGCGAACGATCTCGATACCGACGCGTTGGTCGTCGTTGACCGGCTTCAGAACGTCCAGAGCCTTGGCGGCAAACAGCAAAGCCGATCCACCGCCGGGCAGAACGCCTTCCTCGACCGCGGCACGGGTCGCATGCATGGCATCGTCGACCCGGTCCTTACGCTCCTTGACCTCGACTTCGGTGGCGCCGCCGACCCGGATCACCGCAACACCGCCGGCCAGCTTGGCCAGGCGCTCCTGCAGCTTCTCACGGTCGTAGTCGGACGTCGTCTCCTCGACCTGCGCCTTGATCTGCGCGCAGCGGCCCTCGATCTCCTTCTTCTTGCCGGCGCCGTCGATCACCGTGGTCTCTTCCTTGGTGATGACCACCTTCTTGGCCTTGCCCAGCATGTCCAGGGTCACCGTCTCGAGCTTGATGCCCAGGTCCTCGGAGATCACCTGACCGCCGGTCAGGATCGCCATGTCCTCCAGCATCGCCTTGCGACGATCGCCGAAGCCCGGCGCCTTGACCGCAGCCACTTTCAAGCCGCCGCGCAGCTTGTTGACCACCAGGGTCGCCAGGGCCTCGCCCTCGACGTCTTCCGCGACGATCAGAAGCGGCTTGCCCGACTGCACAACCGCCTCGAGCAGGGGCAGCATGGCCTGCAAACCCGAGAGCTTCTTCTCGAAAAAGAGAATCAGCGGGTTCTCCATCTCGGTCAGCATCTTGTCGGCATTGGTGATGAAGTAGGGCGACAGATAGCCGCGGTCGAACTGCATGCCTTCGACGACATCCAATTCGGTCTCCAGCGACTTGGCTTCCTCGACCGTGATCACGCCCTCGTTGCCGACCCTCTGCATGGCCTGGGCCAGCATGTCGCCGATTTCCTTGTCGCCGTTGGCGGAAATCGTCCCGACCTGGGCGATTTCACCGGAGGTCGAGACCTTCTTCGCGCGCTTGCGCAAGGTTGCAACCACGGCCTCGACGGCCAGGTCGACGCCGCGCTTCAGGTCCATGGGGTTCATGCCGGCGGCCACCGCCTTGGCGCCTTCGCGCACGATGGACTGGGCCAGGACCGTCGCCGTGGTGGTGCCGTCGCCGACGATGTCGCTGGTCTTGGTCGCGACTTCGCGGACCATCTGGGCGCCCATGTTCTCGAACTTGTCGCTCAGCTCGATTTCCTTGGCGACCGTCACGCCGTCCTTGCTGATGCGCGGTGCGCCGAACGACTTGTCGAGGACCACGTTGCGGCCCTTGGGCCCAAGCGTCACCTTGACCGCATCGGCCAAAGTGTCAACGCCTCGCAGCATGCGCTGCCGGGCGTCGCCCCCAAATCTTACATCTTTAGCTGCCATGTTACTTTACCTTTTCCTGAAATCTGTTGACCGCGGCGTGCGCCGAAGTTGTCGTGCGCGGCCTGCGCCGCCGGGCACGATCCGAAGATCGCCTGTTCCGACGGGCCCGCGGATGCGCCACGGTTTAGTACCTTTGTATCCCGAGCGTGGGCCCCTTGCGGGGCTTGGCGCCCGACGCCTTAGGCGGCCTTCTTGCTCCGCTTGGCGCGGGCGGCATCGAGCACGCCCATGATGTCGGATTCCTTCATGATCAGAAGGTCGTCGCCATCGAGCTTGACCTCGGTGCCCGACCACTTGCCGAACAACACCCGGTCGCCAGCCTTAACGTCGAGGGGATGGAGCTTGCCATCCTCGCCGCGTGCGCCCGGGCCAACGGCCAGAACCTCGCCCTCCATGGGCTTTTCCTTGGCCGTATCGGGGATGATGATACCCCCGGCGGTCTTTTCTTCCTGATCGGTACGTTTGACGACCACACGGTCGTGCAGCGGGCGAAACCTCATGTCGAAGCCTCCAGTCCTAAATTATTCATTTGGGGGATGAGCACCTTGAGAGTTGGGTGTTAGCACTCCCTTAGGGTGAGTGCCAAAGATTTAATCACTCCCCCACGGGAAGTCAAGGCCAGCGCGGAGTTTTCGGCCGTTTCGGCCGGACCCTGGGACAGCAGCCGGCCCTAGCAGCAGACTCAGTCCTCGGCTGCTAACTTATTGGTTTGTTTACCTATTTTTGTTGTCATTAAATAGTCCGGATTGGCAAATTCGGGACTTATGGCTTCACGCACCACAGACGAGACGGACGTTATGGGTGAAATTGACAAGCAACTCCGTGACTACCGGCTGACCACCGCCGAGATCTTGTATCATCTGCCGGACCACCCGGCCCTGTTGCAGAGCTACCTCTGGCAAGAATACGACATCGCGCCGCGCTTTCCGGTGCTGCACAAATTCCTGAATTTTTGGACCTGCAACCTGGACGGCCGGCTGCATTCGGTCAAGGTCGCAAACGTGCAGCTGATCTCGGTGCCCGAGGCGCGCTACGCGAACGCCCTGCTGCACCTGAACTAGCGGGCAAAAGCGCGGCGGCTGCCCGTGCCAGGGTCACGCTCGGCTTGGCCCGGGCCGGCCTCGGCTTTAGGTTAGGCGCAGCCGGCGAGTCCTCGTCCGGCGGTGACGACCGCGGGCGGCCCCATGACTACCGTGACCTCCACAACACCGGCGGTGCCGGAAACCCGACACAACCACGCCATTGGGCTCTGGCTTCTAGGCTGCGCCGCCATGATCTTCGCCATGGCGGTGATCGGCGCGATCACGCGCCTGACCGAATCCGGCCTGTCGATCATGGAGTGGGCGCCCCTGAGCGGTGCCCTGCCGCCCTGGAGCGAGACGGAATGGCGCCGGCTGTTTGCGCTCTACCAGCAGATCCCGGAATACCAAGAAGAGAACCTCGGCATGACCCTGGCCGAGTTCAAAACGATCTTCTGGTGGGAATGGGTGCATCGCCTTTGGGGGCGCTTGATCGGCGTGGTCTTCGCCGTGCCCTTCATTTGGTTTATGATCCGCGGCCACATCGGCCGCCGCTTGGTGCCGCACCTGGCGGCCATGTTCGCCCTGGGCGGCCTCCAGGGCGGTATGGGCTGGTACATGGTGGCCAGCGGCTTCGCCGAGCGGACCGACGTTAGCCAGTACCGCCTGGTCGCGCACCTGGCGCTGGCCGTGATCATCTACGCCTATGTCCTGTGGGTCGCGTTCCGCCTGCTCGACCCGGCCCCGGATACCAGCCCGGCCCCGGGCGCCCACCGCCTGCGCCGCCACCTGATCGCCTTGGCCAGCCTGGCCGGCCTGACCATGGCCTCGGGCGGCTTCGTCGCCGGGCTCAATGCCGGGATGATCTACAATACCTTTCCCTTGATGGACGGCCGGCTGGTGCCGGACGACTACGCAGCAATTCAGCCCCTGGCGGCCAATTTCTTCGAGAACGTGGCCGCGGTGCAGTTCAACCACCGGGTCCTGGCGGTCGGCACTGTCTTGGCCGCTCTGGTCCTCTGGCTCATGGCGCGGCGGCTCGATCTGGCGCCGGGCGCGCGGCGCGCCCTAGACCTGGTCTTTGCCATGGCCGGGGCCCAGTTCGGCCTCGGCATCGCGGCCCTGATCTTGGTGGTGCCGGTTTGGCTGGGCGCCCTGCACCAGGCCGGCGCCCTGATCCTCTTGAGCCTGATCCTCTGGGCGATCCATAAGCTTCGCCTCCAGCCGGACGATCGCGCGCCGTGACCTACCGGCGGATTCAGGTTCAGCCCCTGAGCCCGGCCCTTGGCGCGGAAATCTCGGGCGTCGATTTGTCGCAAGACCTGGACCCGGCGGTCTTCGCCGAGATCGAATCCGCGTTTCATCAACATTTGGTCGTCTTCTTTCGCGATCAGAATCTGTCTCCGGCGCAAGAAGTCGCCTTCGCCGCGCGCTTTGGACCGGTCGGGCGTTACCCCTTCGCCGCACCAATCGAGGGCCATCCCGAGGTCGTGGCGATCGTCAAGGAGCCCTGGCAACGAACCGTTTTCGGCGGCGCTTGGCACAGCGATACGACCTATCTGGAACGCCCACCGCTCGGCTCCGCGCTCTACGCGCTCGAGCTGCCGCCGCTCGGCGGCGATACCCTATTCGCCAACATGTACCTCGCCTACGATGCCTTGTCCGAGGGCATGAAATCTCTGCTCGATGGCCTGAGAGCGATCAATACCGCCGGCAAGGACGGCGGCGCGGTGCGCGGCGATCATCTGGCGGACGACACCATGCCCGGCCGAAACCTCGACAAGATGAATCTGGAGGCCGAGCACCCGGTGGCGCGCACCCACCCGGTGACCGGGCGCAAAGCGCTCTACGTCAATCGCGCGCACAGCCTGCGCTTTACCGGCATGACCGAGGCCGAGAGCAAACCGATCCTCGACTTCCTCTGCGCCCATGCTGTTCGCGAGGAGTTCACCTGCCGCTTCCGCTGGACCCAGGGCGCGTTGGCGTTGTGGGACAACCGCTGCACTCAGCACTATCCGGTCAACGATTACCACGGCCACCGGCGCGTCATGCACCGCGTGACCATTGAGGGAGAACGGCCGAGATGAGCCTACCAGAAGGTCCGGCGGCGGACCTCGATTTACCGGACGAGGCCCTACCGGTTTCGATCCTGACCGGCTTTCTGGGCAGCGGGAAGACCACGGTGCTGCGTCACCTTCTGGTCCAGCCGGCCATGGAGGAAACCGCGGTAATCGTCAACGAGTTCGGCGAGATCGGCCTGGATCACATGCTGGTCGAAAGCGGCAACGAAGACACCGTTCTGCTGAACAGCGGCTGTTTGTGCTGCACCGTTCGCAACGATCTTGTGCAGACCCTGCGCGGCCTGTTCAAGCGCCGGGCGCGGCGCCAGGTGCCGGCGTTCCGCCGCGTCGTCATCGAAACCACCGGCCTGGCCGACCCGGCACCGGTCCTGCACACCCTAATGACCGACCCGTTGCTTGCTCATTGGTTTCGCCTGGACGGAATCGTCACCACGGTGGACGCGGTGAACGGCGGCGCCACCCTGGGCGCACACCCTGAATCGGTCAAGCAAGCGGCAGTCGCCGATCGCCTTCTGCTCACCAAGGCGGACATCGCCGCGCCGGGTCAAGCTGAGACCCTAGAGGCTCGGCTGCGGGCCTTAAACCCGGCGGCGCCGATCCTGCGGGTTGCTCAAGGCGCGGTCGAACCGGCAACGCTGTTCAACGCCGGCCTGTTCGACCCCGAGACCAAGCACCCGGACGTCGTCCGCTGGCTCAAGGCGGAAGCCTATGAGACTGCGCGCGAGCATGAGCACGACCACAAACACGATCATGAACACGGGCACGACGTGAACCGCCACGGCGACGGCATTCGCGCCTTTTGCCTGCGGCGGGAGGCCCCGCTCGATTGGGCCCAATTCAACGACTGGGTCGAGACGCTGATTACGCTCTACGGCGTCGACCTCTTGCGCATTAAAGGGGTGCTGAACGTGGCCGGCATGGACACGCCGCTGGTGGTCCACGGGGTGCAGCACGTCTTCCACCCGCCGGTGGCGCTCGAGGCCTGGCCGGACGACGCACGAGACTCGCGTCTGGTCTTTATTACCCGTGGCCTCGACCCCGGCACCTTCGAACAGAGCCTGGCCGCATTCGGGGCCGACAAGTGACGGCATTGTGAAGCGCCCGCGCCGCCGCCCAAGGCTATGATCCGGCTCATCGGTCCCGAAGACATGAAATGAGCCCGCCATGAAGCCCGACGACCTGCGCGAACTTCAAGCGCCCCTCAAGGACACTTACCGCGACGATCCGCAGTCCGCCGTCGTGACCATGCGCGCGGTCGGCGAGTTGGACGCGGCGAACTTGACCTGCAAGGTCGATACCGGCCGCGCCCTGGTCGAGGCCGGCCTGCATCCGGCGGCCGGCGGCAACGGCCTGACCGCGTGCTCCGGCGATATGCTGCTCGAGGCGCTGACCGCCTGCGCCGGGGTGACCCTGCGCGCGGTCGCCACCGCGCTCGACATTCCGGTCAAGGGCGGCACGGTGACCGCCGAAGGCGATCTCGATTTCCGCGGTACCCTGGCAGTCGACAAAGAAGCCCCGGTTGGCTTTCGCGACATCCGGCTCGACTTCAAGCTCGACACCGCGGCGACCCCAGATCAGCTCGCACTGTTGCTCAAGCTGACCGAGCGCTATTGCGTGGTCTATCAGACCTTGAAAGCCATGCCGCCGATCGCGGTCGGCTTGACGCACGCCTAAAGTCTTACCCACCGTTTTCCGCTGTCGGCACCGCGTCGGCGGCCCAACCGCCAACGCGGGCCGCGACCCCATTTTGGCCGAACTGGATCCGTTCCGCAGGACCTATATCTGTCCCGCCAGGGTCCGCTTATGTCTGGATGATCTGAAACAGAACGTAGAATCGCGCAAACTCTTTAGTCGTTCTAAAAATAACCAACTCGTTACTGTTAAAAAAATTGAAATTCAGTCGCGCATAATGCTGTAACTCCTTTATCTTATGAGAATGCTGTAGAATATTATGTTCAATATACCATTGAAAAACCTGATTTAATAACCACATATACATGTGCGGCAAATAATTTATGCTGAAATCAAATGCGTTATACATGCCCTTCTAAAGACTTTTCCTCGACACAGGGCGGACCGAGCAACACCGGCCCTGGTAACGACTCTAAAGATGCGCCGGCTTCCGCCGCACCCAAGTCGTAGCACTCGGATCTGAGGGAGCAGAGGCCTCCGCCGCCGTTCGTGAATTTGACAATGAGGCTACCAACTACTCGCGCGCGCCCTGACGGTTTCGGTCGACGGCGAACGCACAGCGGTACTCAGTACCCAGGAGAAGAGAAGCCCCATGAATGGACTGCGATCGATTGAAAGGTATGAAACCATGACGGACGAGCCGGTCGATCTTGACGAGCGCCGCGGCATGGCTGCTCAAAAGGCAACAGAATTTCGCCGTCAGCGCCTCCACGAGTTTCATGTTGACCAAGCAGCCCTGCAGCGCCGCCAGGAAGAGCTCGAGAGACTTCTCCTCGCTGCCCCGGCGGAGACCTGGCCGGAGGCGGCGGCCAAGGCGCAGTATCTTATACAACTCTTCGCCGCCACGCCGGAAGCTCAGGACCCGCGCCGCAAGGAGTTGATTGCGCACGCGCTCGACGATCTCACCCGACTGTGCGAACTCGCGAAGGATGAGTCATGACCAAAACAGCAGTAGCAGTTGAGCCGAGCGATCAGTCGCCCTGTGATGTCGCCAAAGTTCGCCGGTGTCTGAGATGCAGAACCACGTTTCCAAGCGAATGGTCCGGCGAGCGGGTTTGTTCTCGCTGTAAATCTTCGAACGCATGGCAGAACGGTGTGCCGCATAGATCCGGTCTTTCCAGCGATAGACGTTAGGTCCCTAGCGCCGGGCGGTCGAGCCCATGTACCAATTGAGGAACCCTAAGAAATGAACACAACAAATCGTGGATTGAAATATGTCTGCCGGAAGTGTGAGAGGAAGTATTACGACATGGGCAAGCAGATCGTATCCTGTCCGATTTGCGGCGTTAAGCCGCTTCCGGAGAAAGCGCTGAAAGCGGCACCGCCGGCCAGAAAAACCGGCCGCTCGACATTCGGACGATACCCGTCGTAGGTGCTCAAGATATGCCGCTGAATTTCCCGAACGGCAGCCGCAGCTACGATGAGAGGCGGAACGTTATTCGGTTCTGGGGATACGACAGCGCGCTGGAGATTTCGTTTTTCGTGGAGGTGGGCGCCCTCTTCAAACTGTGCCCGCAAACGAAGAACGTGGAAGCCGGATACCTTGAGGCGTTCGATACCGCACGGGATCGGATACATGAAACCGCCCGCAAGGTCTATTCGAGAGCCCGCAAGGACGCCTACATCCTGGCAGCGGCGGATTTCTGAAAATGCCCGGTCGTTCTCAGCTTCGTTCTGACCTTAGCTGGGAGGGAATCACCCAATTATCAACATAGTCATTATATCGAGAATATTAGAATAAGTATTGTTATCAGAAGATTATATAGAGAAATATGAGATAATTTATTCTGGGAAATATTTAGATACCATTCATTTTTATTACCGACTATATTTAAAAATAATAATAGGGGGAGAAATAATTTCTCCCCAAATGGAGGAGGCTCACTTGAATACACCCGAATGGCTAAAACCCGGACTCTATGGCGCCGCGGCCGGTGCCGCTGCGCTCGCGATCGTTGGCTTCTCATGGGGCGGATGGTTGACCGGCGGTACAGCCGACAAGATGGCGTCTGAACAGGCGCGGCTCGAAGTCGTTTCGGCCTTAGTGCCGATCTGCATGGAGCAATCCAGTCAGGATCCGCAAGTTGCCGCAACGCTTGCCCTGTTGAAGGACGCCAGCAGCTATCAGCGCAGCGACATGCTCATGAAAACCGGCTGGGCCACCATGCCGGGTTCAGAGGATCCCAATCGCAATGTCGCGAGGGCGTGCATGGAGAAGCTGGCGGCCCAATTCTAGCCGGCTGATCGGCTTGGCGTGCCCTTGAGCACTGGCCCGGCTGTTTTCCTTTGACGTGACGATCCTGGAGGCCTAATCGCCTATCCCGGTCGCCCATGATGCGGCGACCGGGTGCAACGAGTGGGAGTTCCCAGGCATGGCTTTCGCCCTGTCGTTTGGGTCGCGCGTGCGCAAGTCGCCCTACTTCGAGGCGAGCGTCGCCGCCGGCGTCACGCAGTTCAGCGTCTATAACCACATGTACATGCCAACCTCCTACGGCGACGCGGAGGCCGAATACCGCCGCCTGATCGAGGGCGTCAGCCAATGGGATGTCGCCGCCGAGCGGCAAGTCGAGATCGCCGGGCCCGACGCCGCCGCGCTGGCGCAATATCTTTCGCCGCGCGATGTGTCGCGATGCCGGGTCGGCCAGGGCAAGTATGTGCCCTTATGCGATCACACCGGGCGCCTGATCAATGACCCGGTCCTATTGAAGTTGTCGGAGGACCGCTTTTGGTTTTCCATCGCGGACAGCGACGTGCTGCTCTGGGCGCGTGCCATCGCCGCCGAGCGCGGATACGACGTGGAGGTTCGCGAGCCCGACGCCTCGCCCCTGGCGATCCAAGGTCCCAAGGCCGAAGCGGTGGCGTGCGACCTTTTTGGCGCCTGGCCGCGCGACCTCAAGTATTTCTGGTTCCGCGAGACGGAAATTGACGGCATTCCCTTGGTCCTGGCCCGCTCGGGCTGGAGCAAACAGGGCGGTTTCGAGCTCTACCTCACGGATGGCGCCCGCGGCACCGATCTTTGGAACCTGGTCTGCGAGGCGGGGCGGCCCTATGGCATCGGACCGGGGGCGCCGAACTACATCGAGCGGATTGAGAGCGGCCTGCTCTCCTACGGCGCCGATACCGACAACGACACCAATCCCTTCGAAGTCGGCTTGGGCAAATATCTGGAGCTGGAGATCGACGCCGACTTCGTCGGCAAAAGCGCCTTACGCAAGATCGCCCGGAAAGGACCCAAGCGCCGACAGGTCGGGCTGTTCCTGGAGGGCGCGCGCATTGACGCGCCGGCCCATCCCTGGCCCATCGTCCTTGAGGGGCGAAACGTCGGCAAGGCTGCGGCTGCGGCCTATTCGCCGCGTTTGGAGCGCAACATCGCGATTGCGATGATCGACAGTCAGTTCGCCGAGTCGAGAACCGAACTCACGGTAGAAACGATCGATGGCCCGCGATGTGCCGAGGTCACCGCCCTGCCGTTTTGTTGATAAAGCGCCGCTGCGCGCTTGAGATAGCTTCGATTAGCCTGCGACTTGCGGACTGCAGTCGCGTGGATGCCGGATCAAGCCAAAGCCGAATTGCTCGTCGCGCCCGGGGGTGCCCAGATCGAGGAGCTGCGCCATGAGGCGCTTGCGCGCCGCGTCGGGGGTCTTGGTCCGCTGTTTGGCGACATTCAAGGCGACGATGACGCTGACATAGGGTGCTGCGAAGGAGGTGCCGCTTTGCGCCCGCCCGCCGCCGGGCACGGCGGTCCAGACATCGACGCCGGGCGCGGCGAAGTCCACATAGCGACCACGGTTAGCGTGCGCATAGAGGCTCTGGTTCACGTCCACCGCCGTGACCGCGATAACATAGTGGTAGGCGGCGGGATAGGCCGGCGGCGCCGCGGGCCCGCCGTTGCCGGCCGCCGCAACCAAAATGTAGCCCATGCGGTGCGCCTTGATCAGCACCTTGTCGAGCACCTGATTGCTGGAGCCGGCGACGCTGAGGTTGATGACATGGACCTTCTGGCCGGCGATCCAGTCGACGGCCTTCATCAGGCCGAAGACATTGGCCGACACCCTGCCGTTCTCGTTGACCTCGAAGATGTTGGCGTGCTTGAGCTCGGCCGCTGGTAAAAGCCCGCCCCAGGACGGTTTTCCGATCAGCATCGCAGCAATAGCGGTGCCGTGATCCATGGCGCCGGGCCGGCGGCTCGCGCCATGAAACGACCGGTACTCCAGGTTCCGCCCGTTCAGCGCCGGATGCTCGACATCGACCGCGCCATCGATCGCGCCAAGCCGGAGGCCGCGGCCGCAGGTCGCTGCGGTCTTGCCCCAACCCATAACCGAACGAGCGAAGATCGCCGCCGTACGCTTGCCGGCCGAGGGATCGAGAAGATGGTTGGCATCGACCGAAAGCCCGGGGAACTGCCGGCGCAATCGGGTCACCGCGGCGGGCACGCTGGTGCCACGCGGCACCCGCATCCGGTAAACCTCCACCGAGAGAGTCCGCAGGGTAACCTTGTCGAGAACCGAGAAGCCAAGCTGCCGGGCGCGGGTTTCAAAGCCCTTGGGCGGGTCGGAGACGATGATCTGGCCGGCCTCGAACCGTAGGTTTGCCGGCAGGTTGGCCAAATCGCCACCGGCCCCGTTGGGCCCGGCACCCGACTTTCCGGTCGCCGGCGCGCTCCGGCCGCTGCGACCAGCCGGGGCATATTCCTGCCTGGTGCCGCCGGATCTCTCGCCCTGCTTCTCGTTGCCTTCTATGCCGACTGCGCGGCCCTCACTGTCGTAATAAAGAATCTTCCAGTCCGCGCTCACCGGCTGGCCTGTCAGTAGAACCAGGACGGCCGGGGCTAGGCGCGCAAGAATTCGACGAAATCGAGGCACGGCGCAAGGTCCTCTCGAAGGGGTATCGACATGATCGGCCGCCCGATAGCGGGCAATTTCATAGATGTATTTAGTAGCGCGTCGTCAATTTAAATTGGCTTAACCAAATAAAGATTGGTCACTGAATATTTTAGATTAAAAGAACTTAACTATATAAGACGCACCTTATTATAGTCCTCGATAATTTGATTTTTTGAGTTTGCTTAACCTCTCAATTCTATCATCGACGTCTGGATTTCTTTTCATATCCGGTCACAAAAAAAGGTGCGGTGATGGCGGAAACAATCGGGCCCTCAAGCGGCCAGCTCCACCAGGAGACAAACTTGGCGTCAGTCGACAACCTGCCGAACGAGGCGGCCGACCAATCCGGGCCTCTGTTCCTGAGCGCGCCGGACGGCGCGGTCCGCAGTGTCCATCCGGTCGAACCCGACCAGGTCATCGGCGCGGAGTTTTCGCCGACCGCCGTGGAGGCCCTGCTCGAGGGCCCGGATTTGGTCCTGGAATTCGCCAACGGCGGCGCCATCGTCCTGGAAGGCTATATGGACGGTTTTTTAGAGAGCCGCCCGCCCCAACTGGTTTTCGACGATGGCGGGATCTACACGGTCGAGACCTCTCAAATGAGCAACGCCGCCATGGCTTACGACGCGCCTGATTTGGCCGTCGCGTCGGGGCTCGATGCCCAAGGTGTACAGCCCGAAACCCCGCTGGCGGGCGGCAGCCATGGCTACGACGAAGAGGGATCGGTCGCCTTGGGCGCCGGCGGTCTGAGTGTCACGGGTGAGTTGTTGACGACGCCGGTGCCGTTAAGCGCCACCGACGGCGAACGGCGCACGGCCGGTGGCGACCTGGCCAATAGCAATCTGACCGAACCCGGGGGGGACAGCGGCCCGGCTCAATCCGGAGGAGGAGGTCCGGCGGCCCCAACCTCCGCGGAGCAGCCCGTTCCGACCCCGACCCCGCCTCCGGTGGACCCGAACACGCCGCCGGACAGCCTGACTTTGAGTGGCGGAACCGTCGACGAGTTGCGATTCGCCGGCACCTTCGTCGGCGCAGCCGCTGTCACCGACCCGGACCCGGGCGAAACCTTCACGTTCTCCTTGCTCGACAGCGCCGGGGGACGATTCGCGATCGACCCGGTTACCGGTCAGATTTCGACCACCGGGCCCTTGGATTTCGAGACCGCGCCCAGCCACCCGATCATTGTGCAGGTGAGCGACACCGGCGGCGCGACCATCCAGGCCAACTTCAACATCACGGTCAACGACATAAGCGAGATTCTCGGCGGCGCCGGAGCCGATGTGCTGAACGGCACACCGCTGCTCGACGTCATCGACGGCGGTGCCGGCGACGATCAAATCTCCGGCGCGGCTGGCGATGACATCATCCTGGGCGGCATCGGACGCGACACCCTGAACGGCGGCGTGGGCAACGACGCCCTGTTCGGCGAGGCCCAGAACGACATCTTGGATGGCGGCGCCGGCGCGGACCAACTGTCCGGCGGCAGCGGCAACGACGTCTTGCGCATTGATGCCGACGACATCTTTGTCAGCGGCGGCACCGGCGTGGACACCGTCCAGGTCCAAGGCGCAGCCGGCGTGACCCTGAACATGACCGCCAGCAGCATCGAGCGCGCCTTCGGCGGCGCGGGCAACGACAGCTTCGACGCCAGCGGTTCGAGCGCCGGGACCCAGCAGGACGGTGGCGGCGGCAACGATACCTTGATCGGCGGCAACGCGGGCGACGGCCTGACGGGTGGCGCGGGTGACGACACCCTGATCGGCAACGGGGGCAACGACACCCTGGACGGCGGCACGGGCAACGATACCTTGACTGGCGGCGCGGGCGCGGACCTCTTCATCCTGCGCGCGACCGGCGACGTGCTCAGCCCCGGCGACATCCTGACCGATTTCGAGGACGGCGTTGATCAAATCGGGTTGGAAAGCAGCCTCAGCCTGGCCGATCTGACCAGCGTCAGCAACGGCGCCGGCGGCACGGAAATCTCGATCACCGCGACCGGCGAGGTTCTAGCGGTCTTGGACGGCATCACGCCGGGCCTGCTCGACAACACCGACTTCACGACCATCGTCTAAGTCGCCATCCGTGCTAAGCTAACTGGAATGCGCTGCGGCGCATTCCAGTTAGCGAGGACGGCATGGCACTCATAAACTACCTCACCAAAATCCAATTCGATTTCGGCGCGCTCGCCCTCTTGCCCGACGAAATGTCGGCCCTGGGCATGGCGCACCCGCTCGTGGTCACCGACAAAGGCATTGGCGACAGCGGTCTGCTGCAGCGGCTGCTCGACGTCATGCCGGACGCGGCGCAAGCCACGGTGTTCGACGGCACGCCGGAAAACCCGACCGAGGCGTCTGTGCGCCTGGCCGCCGAGATCTATCGCGAGACCGGCCGCGACAGCGTGATCGCCCTGGGCGGCGGCTCCTCCATGGATTTGGGCAAGGCGACCGCTTTGATGGTCAGCCACCCGGAACCCTTCACCCAGTACGCCATGATCGAAGGCGGCGTGGCGCGGATCGAACCCGTGCTGCCGCCCCTGATCGCGATCCCGACCACGGCGGGCACCGGCAGCGAGGTTGGACGCGGCGCGGTCGTCACCCTAGGGGACGGTCGCAAGCTGTCCTTCGTCAGCCCGCAGATGATTCCCAGGGTCGCGATCTGCGACCCGGAGCTGACCTTGGGCCTGCCGGCGCGCCTGACCGCGGCGACCGGCATGGACGCCATGACCCACTGCATCGAAAATTTCCTCTCGCCGGCGATCAACCCGCCGGCCGAGGCGATCGCAATGGACGGCCTGTACCGGGCCACACGCGCCATCGAGCGCGCGGTCGCCGACGGCGGCCACCGCCAGGCCCGCTGGGAGATGATGATGGCGGCCATGGAAGGCGCCATGTCGTTCCAGAAGGGCCTGGGCGCGGTCCACGCCATGTCCCATCCCCTGGGCGCGGTGCAGCAGCCACGCCTGCACCATGGCACCTTGAACGCCGTGATCCTGCCCACGGTGTTGCGCTTCAACGCCGATTATGTCGGCGACAAGTACGCCCGACTGCGCAAGGTCATGGGCCTGGCGAAGGACGCCGACCTGGCGGGCGAAATCGAGGCCTTGAACGCGCGCCTCGACCTGCCCAACGGCCTGCGTGCCATGGGCGTGGAGGAGACCTGGATTCCGGACCTCGCCATCGCCGCCACTAAGGACCACTGCACCGCAACGAACCCCCGCCAGGCGAACGCCGCCGACTACGAGGACTTGTTCAAGCAGGCGATGTGATGAATTGGCAGCGAACCGACCCTACTTTATCTCGACTTCGACGAAGACGAATTCGTAGTCATTGGCGTTGATCACGTCGTGCTCGACGCCGGCCTGGCGAGTGTAGGAGATGCCGGCATTTAGCTCGGCGAAGGTTTCGACGCCGTCGGGACCGATCAGTTTCAATGTGCCGCTGGTCATGGGCACCACCACGTAATCGTATTCGTGCCGGTGAAAGCCGGTCGCGGCGCCGGGCGCGAAGCGCCATTCGGTGACGCGGGCACGTTCGTTGTCGACTTGCTGGGTGGGGACGGCGGCGGTCATGGGGCCTCGGGGGTGTCTGGGGTTGGAGCGGGCGAAGGGAATCGAACCCTCGTCGTAAGCTTGGGAAGCTTCTGCTCTGCCATTGAGCTACGCCCGCATTTGGGCCGGCACGAACCGGCCGATGGCGGATTTATAGGCTGGGCGCCGGTCCCGTTCAAGCAGCCGAAGGGCGATCACCTCTACGCGAGGCCGACCTTGCGCCCTTGCCGAACACGGCTGACAGGACCATCTGCGCCCTGTAATCTGCCGGCCGCCAAGAAAAGTTCCCGGGGAGGGACCGATCCGCCATGCGTATATCGCGTACGATTGCTTTGCTTTGCCTTCTGCTCGGATTCAGCAGCACGCCCGCCTCGGCCCAAACACTGGATTGGGCTGCGGTCGCCGCCAAGGCGAAGGGTCAGACCGTCTATTGGAATGCCTGGGGCGGCGACGAGCGGATCAACGCCTACATCGCCTGGACCGGTGAGCGGATCGCGGCGGATTACGGGGTCACCCTGCGTCACGTGAAGCTGTCCGACACGGCGGAAGCGGTCTCGCGGGTCCTGGCCGAAAAGGCCGCCGGGCGCCATGACGACGGCTCCATCGATCTGATCTGGATTAACGGCGAGAACTTCGCGGCCATGAAGCGCGGCGGGCTGCTGTTCGGCCCCTTCGCCGAGGATCTGCCCAATTTCAAGCAGGTCGATGTGGCCGGCAAGCCGACCACACGGATCGACTTCACGGTGCCGGTCGAGGGCTTGGAGGCACCCTGGGGCATGGCCAAGATCAATTTCGTCTACGACAGCGCCCGGGTTTCGGCCACGCCGGGCTCGATCCCGGCGTTCCTGGACTGGGCCAAGGCAAGCCCCGGCCGCTTTACCTACCCGACACCGCCCGATTTCATCGGCTCGACCTTCCTCAAACAGGTCCTGATCGAGCTCACGCCCGATCCAGTGGCCCTGCAGCGCCCGGCGCCGGAAGGCTCGGCTTTCGACACGGCGACGGCCCCGCTCTGGCGTTATCTCGAGGCCCTGCACCCGAACCTCTGGCGCGGCGGTAAAATCTTTCCGGCCAGCGGTACGGCGCAAATGCAGATGCTCGACGATGGCGAAGTCGACATCGCGATCTCGTTCTATCCCTCCGATGCCGCCTCCCTGGCGGTCAATGGCCGCCTGCCCGAGAGCGCGCGGATTTTCGTGCTCGACGGCGGCACCATCGGCAACACCCATTTCGTGGCCATCCCCTACAACGCGCGGGCCAAAGAAGGCGCCATGGTGCTGGCCAACTTCCTGATGAGCCCGGAAGCCCAGGCGCGCAAGCAGGACACCGAGGTCTGGGGCGACCAGACCGTGCTCGACGTCGCCGGACTCTCGGCGGCGGATAAGAGATTGTTCGACGATCTGCCGGCGCACCCGGCGCTTCTGCCGCCCGAGGCCCTGGGGCCGACGCTCTTGGAGCCGCATCCGAGTTGGATGACCCGGATCGAGGCCGAATGGCAGCGGCGATTCGGCAGCTAAGCGACGGTACCGTGCAGGCCACCTGGCGCGACGCGGGCTTGTTGCGCCACGCGCCGAGCTTAACCCTGGCGCTGTTTCTGGTGCCGATCGGTGCGGGCCTCATCGGAACCTGGTTGCCGGCCTTCGGCTATTTGCCGGCCCTGGGCGGCACAGCCCTCAGCTTCGAGTCCTGGCGCGCCTTGCTCGACCATCCGAGCCTGCCCGGGGCCCTGCGCGTCACCCTGATCAGCGGCGTTCTGGCCAGCGCCGCATCCCTGGCCCTGGTCATCGGCTTCGTCGCCGCCTGCCACGACACCCGGTTTTACGACCGCCTGCGCCGTGCCTTGGCGCCGGTGCTGGCGGTCCCCCATGTGGCGATCGCAATCGGCCTGGCCTTCCTGATCGCGCCGAGCGGTTGGCTGGCGCGTCTCATTTCGCCCTGGGCAACCGGCTGGACCACACCACCCGACGTGGCGGTGATCAACGATCCTAACGGTCTGGCCCTGGCCTTCGGCCTGATCGTCAAGGAGGTTCCCTACCTGCTCCTGATGACCATGGCGGCGCTCGGCCAGGCCCAAGCGCGCGAGCGCATGGCGGTGGCCAGCTCGCTCGGCTACGGGCCGGTGGTCGGTTGGCTCAAGACCGTGTTGCCGGCGGTCTACGCCCAGATCCGCCTGCCGGTCTACGCAGTCGTCGCCTATTCCCTGTCGGTGGTCGACATGGCCTTGGTGCTGGGACCGGCAGCGCCCCCGCCGTTGGCGGTTCTGGTGCTGCGCTGGTTCAACGATCCAGACCTGGCCATGCGCTTTCAGGCCGCCGCCGGGGCCTTGCTGCAGCTTTGCCTGGTGATTCTGGTCATTGCCTTATGGAACCTTCTGGAACGGGTGGTCATGCGCCTCGGCCGGCGCTGGATCGCCACGGGATCGCGCGGCGGCGGCGGCGGCCTGGCCAAACTCATCGCAGGCGGCGCCATGTGTCTGGTCTACGGCGCGGCGGGCCTGGGCGTGGCGGTTCTGGCCCTCTGGTCGCTGGCCGGGCGCTGGCGCTACCCCGCGGCGCTGCCGGCCGATTTCACCATCGAGACCTGGACCCGGCACGCTCAGGGGCTGCTTTGGGCGACCGGGACCACCCTAGGGGTCGGGATCGCGGCGGCGGGCGTGGCGATCGCCCTAGGGCTGGCGTGCCTGGAAAACGAGCAGCGCCACGGCCTGCGAACCACAAGCCGGGCCCTGTGGCTGCTCTACACGCCCCTTTTGGTGCCTCAAGTCGCCTTTCTGTTCGGTTTTCAAGTGGTCGCCGCACGGGCCGGCATCGACGGCACCTGGATTACCCTGGTCTGGAGTCATGTGCTCTTCGTGCTGCCCTATGTTTTTTTGTCCCTGGCCGATCCCTATCGAGCGTTGGATCAGCGCTATGCCCGTGCCGCCCTGTGCCTGGGCGCCGGTCCCGGCCGGGTGTTCTGGCGGGTCAAGATGCCCATGCTGTTGCGCCCGGTAGCGATCGCCTTCGCCGTCGGCTTTGCGGTCAGCGTGGCGCAGTACCTGCCGACCCTCTTCGCCGGCGCCGGACGATTCGTCACCTTGACCACCGAGGCGGTCGCCCTGAGCGGCGGTGGAGACCGCCGGGTCGTGGGGGTCCACGCCTTTCTTCAGGCCGCCCTGCCTCTGGTCGCCTTTGCGATCGCCTTTGCCGCGCCGGCCTGGGTCTACCGCCACCGCCTGGCCCTGCGGAGGGCGGCATGAGTGTGGCGCTGGAACTGCGCGGCGTCGAACTCTCGCTCGGGCACCGCCGCCTGATCGGCCCCCTCGACCTGACGGTGCCACCGGGCGAGGTGGTGACCCTGATGGGACCGAGCGGCTGCGGCAAATCGAGCCTTTTGGGATTTCTCTGCGGCACCCTGGACCCGGCGTTCACGGGCGCCGGACAGGTCATGCTGGGCGAAGACGAGATATCCACCCTGCCACCCGAGCGCCGGCGCGTCGGCATCCTGTTCCAGGACGATCTTCTGTTTCCCCACCTATCCGTGGCGGAAAACCTGGCCTTCGGCCTGCCGCCGGAGGTGCGCGGCCAAGCTGCCCGGCGGACCCGCATCCTGACGGCCCTGGCGGACGCCGACCTGGACGGCTTCGCCGACCGGGACCCGGCCACCCTTTCGGGCGGGCAGCGGGCCCGCATCGCCTTGCTGCGCACCTTGTTGGCGGCGCCGCGCGCCTTGCTGCTGGACGAGCCCTTTTCCAAGCTGGACGCCGGCCTACGCGACCGGGTGCGGCGCTTCGTCTTCGCGCACGCCCGGAGCAACGCCCTGCCCAGCCTGCTGGTCACCCACGACCCGGCCGACGCCGAGGCCGCGGGCGGCCCGGTCTTCGAGATCGGCCCGGTTACGCCGCTGACCGTGGTGCGCGGCGCGGACAGCCCGATTGTCCGGCCGCTCCCGGCGAAGCGCTAGCTTGGACAAGCCCCTCGGCACGGCGTAAAATGGCGCCGTTCGCGTGCCAGTCCGGGCGCGGCGGCCCAATGGGCAGGAGTCGAAGAAGCCATGTATCACGAAACAACCGAATCGATCAGCGTCACCGTAAAACCGCTTTATCTGGAAGATCAGTCCTCGCCGACCGAGGACCATTACGTCTGGGCCTACCAGGTGCTGATCGAGAACACCGGCGCGACAACCGTGCAGTTGCTCAATCGGTATTGGCGGATCACCGATTCCATGGGCCGCCATCAAGAGGTGCGCGACGCCGGCGTGGTCGGAGAGCAGCCCACCCTGGCGCCGGGCGAGAGCTTTGAGTACACCAGTGGCACGCCCTTGACGACGCCGTCCGGAATCATGGTCGGCACATACGAGATGGAAAGCGCCGATGGCCGGCGCTTCGATGTCGCGATCCCGGCTTTCTCACTGGACAGCCCCCACCAACCGATCCAATTAAACTGAGGGGACCGGACAACCGGTACCTAGCCCCGTCCGGCCGCTCGCCCGCGCGCCGCCCAGACCGATTGGATACAACGTGGAAGGTGGCAAGACCGTGACGCAAACCAAAAAGACGCCGCAGGACATTAAGGCCGCCACCGGCGTGGCCGCGACCGCACGCCCGAGCCGCGAATCCGCCATGGACGCGGTCAGAACCCTGTTGCTCTGGGCCGGCGACGACCCGGACCGCGAGGGCCTGCGCGGCACGCCGGACCGGGTCGTGCGCGCCTACGCGCAGTATTTCGGCGGTTACGAAATCGATCCGCAACAAGTCCTGGAACGCACCTTCGAGGAAGTCGAGGGTTACGACGAGATCGTCTTGCTGCGCGACATTCGTTTCGAATCCCATTGCGAACACCACGTCATGCCGATCATCGGCAGGGCGCACGTCGCCTATCTGCCGAGTAACCGGGTGGTCGGCATCAGCAAGCTGGCACGGGTCGTCGATGCCTATGCCCGCCGTCTGCAAATCCAAGAAAAGATGACCGCGCAGATCGCCAACACCATAGCCGAGGTCTTGCAGCCACATGGCGTCGCGGTGATCATCGAAGCATCCCATCAATGCATGACCACGCGCGGCGTGCACAAACCGGGATCGACCATGATCACCAGCCGCATGTTGGGCCGCTTCCGAAGCGACCCGCGCTCGCGCCGGGAAGTTCTGTCCTTGATCGGAAACGCCGGGCCGGGACCACATGACTACGTTTAAACGGCGCCGGCGAGTTTGCCGGTCGGGGCTCAATCGAATGTCCGCGCAAAAATGATCGAGTTCCGACCCGTCGTCTTCATTCTGGGCATCCTGCTGTCGATCCTCGCGGTCGCCATGATTATTCCCGCCGTGGTCGACGCCATGATCGGGCACCCAGATTGGCAGGTCTTCACGGCGGCGGCGGGGACGACACTCTTCATCGGTGTTTCGATGATCCTCACCGCGCGCACGGGCTGGGTCGGCTTTTCCCTGCGCGAGGCTTTTATCCTGACCAATCTGGCCTGGCTGGTGATCGCGATTTTCGGCTCCCTGCCCTTCGCGTATTCGGAACTGGGCCTCACCATCACCGACGCATTTTTCGAGTCCATGTCGGGCATCACAACGACCGGCGCGACGGTTATCGTCGGCCTCGATAACGCGCCGCCGGGCATCTTGTTGTGGCGCGCCATTTTGCAGTGGCTGGGCGGTATCGGCATCATCGTCATGGCCATTTCGATCCTGCCGATCCTGCAGGTCGGCGGCATGCAGCTCTTCCGGGTCGAGGCCTTCGATACCGATAAGGTGCTGCCGCGCGCGGCGCAGATCGCCGGCGGTATCGCCATTGTCTACCTGGTCCTAACCATGATGGCCGCGATTATTCTTTGGGCGCTCGGCATGACCGGTTTCGAGGCTGTCGCGCACGCCATGACCTCGATCGCGACCGGCGGTTTTTCGACCTCGGACAATTCGCTCGCGCATTTCAACAGCGCGGCGATCGACTATTCGATTTCATTGTTCATGGTTCTGGGCAGCCTGCCGTTCGTTTTGTATCTGCGTCTGGTGCGCGGCAAGCCGGGGTTTTTTATGCGCGACAGTCAGGTCCGCTGGATGCTGATGATCATGGCGGCTGGGATTTTGGCGGTCGCCGCCTGGCTTTATTTTTCAGACCGCTTGCAGGCCGCCGACTCGCTTCGCTACGCCACCTTCAACGTGATCTCGATCATGACCGGCACAGGTTATGCGACCGCCAATTTCAGCGCCTGGGGCGGCTTCGTGATGGCGGTCATGTTCACGCTCATGTTCGTCGGTGGCTGCGCCGGATCGACCACCTGCGGCATCAAAATTTTCCGCTTCCAGGTTCTCGCCGCGACCGCCTTGGCCCAGATGAAACGCTTGCTGCAACCGCACGGGGTGTTTTTTCCCTACTACAACAAGCGGCCGATTCCCGAATCCGTCTCGGCCTCGGTCATGGCCTTCTTCTTTCTGTTCATCGGCAGCTTCGGCACCCTGGCCATGGGCCTGGGCATGTTTGGTTTGGATTTCGTAACCGCCGTCTCGGGCGCGGCCTCGGCGATCGCCAATGTTGGGCCGGGATTGGGCGATATCATCGGCCCGTCCGGCACCTACACAACCCTGCCGGACGGGGCGAAGTGGTTGCTGTCAGCCGGCATGCTGCTCGGCCGGCTAGAGCTTTTCACGATCCTGGTGCTCTTCATGCCCATGTTCTGGCGCGGCTGAGGCGACCCGGCGACGGCAGGAACCGAGATGACCGGCACACGCTACAGCCCCGAGGACATGATCGCGCGCCTGGTCGCCTTCGACACTACGTCGTCGCGCTCGAACCTGCCCTTGATCGATTTCGTGGAGGACTATCTGCACGGCCACGGTGTGATCTGCCGGCGCACCGGCGACGACCAGGGCACCAAGGCGAACCTGTTGGCCAGCCTAGGCCCACCCGGGCCCGGGGGTATCGTCCTATCGGGCCATACCGACGTGGTGCCCGTGGCCGGCCAGGCCTGGGACAGCGACCCGTTTCAGGTGGTCGAGCGCGACGGCCGGCTTTACGGCCGCGGCACGGCGGACATGAAGAGCTTTCTGGCGATCGCCTTGGCCCTGGTCCCGGAGTTCCTGGCCGCCGGCCTGCGCCGGCCGCTGCACCTGGCGCTGAGCTATGACGAGGAAGTCGGGTGTTTCGGCGCGCCGCGCATGATCGCCGATTTGAAGGCCGCGCTGCCGGCGCCGGCCATGGTCATCGTCGGCGAGCCGACCTCCATGGAGATCGCGACCGCCCATAAGGGCTGCTATGTCTACCGCACCCGGATCACCGGCAAGGAAGCTCACTCCGCGCAGCCGCATTTGGGCGGCAACGCGGTCTTGGCGGCCGCCGAGATGATTCATTTCATCGCCGGCCTGGCCGAGGAAGCACGCACCCAAGCCCCGGCCGACAGTCTCTTCGTACCGCCCTACACCACCTTCAACGTCGGCCATATCGAAGGCGGCACGGCGCACAACATCATCCCGCGCGATTGCGCCTTCGTCTGGCAAATCCGCCCCCTGCCCGGCGAGGACACGGCCGGCGCGCTCGTCCGCCTGGAGGCCTTCACCCAGGACCGGGTGCTGCCCAAGCTGCGTGAATTCGCCCCCCAGGCCACAATCTCAACGGAAACCTTGGCCGGCGTGCCGGCGCTGGCCCCGGAGACCGACGGCGCGGCGGAGGCCCTGGTGCGTCACCTGAGCGGTGCCAACACCTCCGCCATTCTGTCCTTCGCCAGCGAAGGCGGGCAGTTCCAGGAAGCCGGGTTTTCAACCGTGGTCTGCGGGCCCGGCTCGATCGATCAGGCGCACCAGCCGAACGAGTTCATCGCCCGGGACCAGGTTGAGGCCGGCGTCGCCTTCCTTCGGCGCCTGGGCCGCTGGGCCGCCGAAGAGGCCTAAAGCCCCGAAGACGCCAATCGCTCGAATTCGACGTCCTTGCCGAAGAAGCGTGAGGCCAAGGGGTCGATATGCGCGGGATCGCCAGTGGTGAAAAACCGGGGCGCCGGTTGAGCCGGGTCCGGCGTATCGAACTCAGGATGGCGGGCGAGATATTGCGCCAAGCTGTCTGCGACCACGTTAGGCTGATCCAGAATCTCCACCGCCGGCGGCAAGGCGGCGGCGAAATGCGTGGCCACCAGCGGATAGTGGGTGCAGCCCAGAATCGCCGTGTCGGGGCAACCCCCGTCCAGGCCGGCCAGAGATTCGGCAACGAAACCGCCGACCTGCCGGGCAAGTTCGGCCTCGGAGGCGTCGGCCTCGATCAGATCGACCAAGCCGGGACAGGCCTGCTGGACCACCGCGATGGCCGGCGCGCGTAGGCCGATCTCGTAGGGAAAGGATCCGCTTTCCACGGTGCGCCGGGTGGCGTAGACGGCGACCCGGCGGGTTTCGTGGACCCCGTCCCCGGGTGGCGATTTGACATGCCAGGGCACCTTGGTGATAGCCTCGATGGTCGGCACGACGACGCCCAAGACACGGTTGCGGGGTGCGAAGTGCGGCAACCAGGTCTGTTGCAAGCGGCGCAACGCGACCGCGGAGGCCGTGTTGCAGGCGAGAAGCACCAGGCGGCACCCGATGGAAAACAGCCGCTCCACGTTTTCGCGGGTCAGTTCGTAGATGGCCTCGACATCCCGCGCGCCATAGGGCGCGTGGGCGTGATCGCCTAGGTAAATGTAGCGATGCCCCGGCAGACGGGTGGTTAAGGCGCGCAGAACGGTTAGGCCACCGTGCCCGGAGTCGAAGACTCCGATCATGCTTTACGGCACGAGATAGGGTGCCAAGGACGTCCGGACGGTTTGCTCAAGCTGGCGGTCCAACTCGCGCATGATGTCCTTGGTCATTTCGTACCAAACCTGGTCGCGCTCGTTCAGGGTGATATCCTCCCGGACCGAGCGGGAGCGCACCGCCTCCGCCCGCGCCGTGGCCACCGCCCGGCCGCCGGCATCGACGATCCGCAGTTCGACCGCCATGCGCGCGTCGTATCTCTCCGCTTGGTCTTTGGTGACTAGGCCGGTCAGGCCGGTCGATTTTTTCAAGGGCACGGCGACCACGGAGGCGTCGCGCACAACATACTCGGCGCGCAAGCGCGGCCCGGCGGCAACCAAGCGATCCTCGGCCCATTGGCGCGCGGCCTCGGCCGGGCGGACCGCAAAGAGGTGCTCCACATTGGGCGGCTTGGCCGGCACCTGATAGGTCACGTCCACCACGACATCGTTCACATCGAGGCGGAGCGGCGCCTGTTCCTGAAAGCGGATCGGCGGATATTCAGGGCGCGGCGGCGCGGCCGCGCAAGCCCCAAGCACGGGGAGCACGAACGCCAGAGCCACGAGGAGGACTCTTCTGTGAATTGCTCTTCCTTGAATTCGAGGCATCTTGACCACCGTTTCTATGGCTGCCGCGCGGCAGCTCTGAACGCCCCGATCCTTACGCGCCGAATCGGGCAACATCAAGACGCATAGATCCGATCCAAGGCGGCCGCATCGAAACGGTATTCCTGGTTGCAGAATTGGCAGGACATGACGATTTCGTTGCCGTCCTTATAATCCTCGACCTCGGCGCGCGGCAGGGAGCGCAGGGTCTCCTCCAGGCGCGTCCGCGAACAGCGGCAGCGCGCGGTCAAAGGCCGGCGCCGAAAAACCCGCACGCCTTCCTCGTGGAACAGGCGGAACAGAAGGTCATTGATCGGCAGGTTCCAGTCCAGCAGTTCACCCGGTGTGCAACTGGCCTGAAGGATCATGGACCTGTGCCAATCCTCGGCCTCGTCGACTTCTTCCCGGGGCGCGCCGCTCAAGTCCTCGTGGGACTTGCGGGCCGCCCCGCCCTGGTCCGGCACCCGTTGCAAGATCAAGCCGCCGGCACGCCAAGCGCCGTCGATCTGTGCCGCGGCGACGATTAGGCCGCAGCGAATCTGTTCCGATTGCTTGAAATAGTGCTGCAGACAATCGGACAGCGACTGCCCGGTCAACTCGACGATGCCCTGATAGCGTTCCGTGTGCGCGCCCTGATCGACCGTGAAGGCCAAATAGCCCTTGCCCAGGATATCCGCGATGGCGAAAGGCGCGGCCTGGTCCGCGCCGCCCCGGCCGGCCAGCGCCGCCGCCAGCGTATCGGCCTCGAAACCGGCGTAACCGCGCAAATGCCCCTCGGAGGTCACATCGGTGACCATCATCTTGACCGGGCCGTCGCCCTTGGTCTGCAAGGTGAAGACGCCGTCGTACTTCATCAGGTTAGACTGCATGGCGGTGAGCGCCAGCATCTCGCCAATCAGGGCCGCCAAGGGCACCGGGTAGGCGTGACGCGAGACGATTTCATCGAACGCATCGCCCAAGCGCACGAGGTTTCCTCGAATACCGGAAGATTCCAAGGTGAAGGTCTGCGCCGCGTCGTATTCGCGCGACTCCAAGTCCGGCGCCGCAATATCGGCCGGCGCGGAATCGCCGCCCAAAAACCCAGGCGTCACGTCATGCACCAGTGCAAAATGCCCTTTTGCGCGTGCAGCCGGTTTTCCGCCTCGTCCCAAACGACGGACTGCGGCCCGTCGATCACGCCGGCCGTAACCTCATCGCCGCGGTGCGCCGGCAGGCAATGCATGAAGATGGCGTCCGGTTTGGCCAGGGCCATGAGTCGTTCGTCGACCCGGTAGGGCCGCAGCAGGTTGTGGCGGCTCGGGCTTTCCTTCTCGTCGCCCATGGACACCCAGGTGTCGGTGACCAGGCAATCGGCACCTTCGACCGCCTTTTCCACGTCCGGCGTGACCACGATCTTGCCGCCCTGGGACGCCGCCCAGTCGAGCATCTCGGTCGGCGGCATCAAGAACTCGGGACAGGCCAGGCGCAATTCGAAGCGAAAGCGCACGGCGGCCTGAATCCAGGAGGTCGCCATGTTGTTGCCGTCGCCGGACCAGACCACCACCTTGCCCTCGATCGGCCCGCTGTGCTCCTCGAAGGTCATGACGTCGGCCATCAATTGACAAGGATGGGTTCGGTCGGTCAGCCCATTGATCACCGGTACGCTGGCGTGCTCGGCCATGTCCAGCAGGATCGCCTCGCTGGTGGTGCGGATCATGATCGCATCCACATAGCGCGACAGGACCCGGGCCGTATCGGCGACAGTCTCGCCCCGGCCAAGCTGGCTGCCGTCGCGCTCCATCACCACCGCCTCGCCGCCCAGCTGGCGAATCCCTAGCTCAAACGACACGCGGGTGCGGGTCGAGGGCTTCTCGAAAATCATCGCCAGCGCCTTGCCGGCCAGCGGCCGGTCCGCCGCCTCGCCACGTTTGAAGGCCGTGCCGCGCGCCAGCATGTCGCGCAGGGTCTCGGTATCGAAGCGATCCAGATCCAGGAAATGTTTCGCGTGAGATGGTGCCTCCGGCATCTCAGGCCGCCTCGGCCCAGCGGGCGCAAGCGCCCTCCAGGATCCCAACCGCCTCGTCGACTTGCCCGTCCTCGACCACCAGGGGTGGCAGAATACGAATCACGTTCTCCGCCGCCGGAACCACCAGAAGGCCGGCGTCGCGCAAGCGCGCAGTCATCTCGGCATTGGGCACCACGCACTTGAGCCCAAGCATCAGGCCTTGGCCACGCACCTCCTCCAGGACCGCCGGGAAGCGCACCACCAGGCCGTCGAGCCTCTTGCGCAAACGGGCCGCCTTACGCACCACCTCATCGAGAAATCCGTCTTGCAGCAGAATATCGAGCACCGCGTTGCCGACCGTCGTGCCGAGCGGGTTGCCACCATAGGTGCTGCCATGGGTGCCGGCGGTCATGCCGGCTGCCGCCGCCTCGCTGGCCACAAAAGCACCGATCGGAAAACCACCGCCCAGGCCCTTCGCTAAGGCCATAGCATCGGGCGCGATCCCGGCCCATTCATAGGCGAAAAGCTTGCCGGTCCGGCCCATGCCGCACTGAATTTCGTCGAACAACAACAACAGGCCGAATTCGTCGCAGACCGCGCGCAGGCCGCGCAGGAAGTCGGGATCGGCGGCGCGGATGCCGCCCTCGCCCTGAACCGGCTCAACCAAGATCGCCGCCGTCTCGTCGCTGATCGCGGCACGCAGCTCGTTCAAGTTGCCGAAAGCGACCTGATCGAAGCCGCCGGAGACCGGGCCGAAACCCTCTAGATGCTTGGGGTTGTTGGCCGCGGAAAGCGCAGTCCAGGAGCGGCCGTGAAAGGCACCGCTAAAGGTGATGATGCGGGTGCGCTCCGGGCGGCCGTTATGGTGCTGGTACTTGCGCGCCAGCTTCATGATCCCTTCGACCGCCTCGGTCCCGGAATTGCAGAAGAAAACCCGGTCGGCGAAACTGTGCGCGCACAAACGCTCGGCCAGGCGCTTGGCCTCCGGAATCTCATAGAGATTTGAGACATGCCACAGCTTTTGCGCCTGCGCGGTCAGCGCGGAGACCACGTGCGGATGGGCATGGCCCAGGGCATTGACCGCGATCCCGGCCGCGAAATCCAAAAATCGTCGCCCGTCGGTCGCGTAGAGGTAGGCACCTTCGCCCCGCTCGAAAGCGAGAGGGGCACGCGCGTAGGTCGGCATCAGGGCGTCGGTCACGGGACTTCTCCGAAAAGGACGAAAACCGGCCCGCCGGCGCGCAACCGCGCAGCCCGGCAGGCGAAGGGGCGAGACTATTCTCGCAATCGAAACCCGTGTCAATCAAGGGCGGCCGGAAAACCGGTGGCCGGGTGGCCTCAATATACCCGTTCGACCGCGTGGCCGCGCTGGGTCAAGAGACTCAGGATGCCGCTGTCACCCGGAAGATGCAGGGCGCCGACCGCAATAAAGGCGCCGCCCTGGCGCAAACGCCCGGCCATGCGCGTAACCATGGTCAAGTTACGCTCGTCATTGAATCGGCGCAGGAACAGTTCCATCAACTCGGGCTGGGCTTCGCGCTGGGCGGCCATACGGCCATAGATGGCCCCGGTATCGCGGGCCAGGTAATTGACGGTCATTTCCTCGAACATGGTCTCGATGCTGGCGTTCTGTTCGATCGCGGAGGTCAGCATGGCGATTTGGCTGGCCTCGGGCATGTCGTTGAACAGCGCGATCTGCTCTTGCGCCGTCTCCAGGGCATGAAGCGGCTTGTCCTGGGCCCCGGCCCTGGCCTGCAAGGCCTGATCGAGCGGCAAGTCCCCACCCGCGGCACGGGCCAGCTCCGCCTGCGGAATGCTCAAGATGGTAGCCAGCGCCCAGGGCTTGAAAAACCGCAGTTGCTCCGGACCGAAGCCATAGCGGCGGCCGGCCTCCGCGACCTGCGCGAAGCTATCCGGCCCGAGGATGGTGTCCAGGGTGCGTCCGTCGGTCAGCACCATGGCCTGGCCCATCTTGGCCCGGACCTGATCGTCCATGACGACCTCGAACGTGGCGCTTTGGGCCGAATCGAAGGCCGCGCGGACCGGCTCGGGCAGGGTCAAAACCCGTTCATCGGTCACATGCATGGTCCCGAACAGGTAGTTGGGCGCGGCCCCGGCGGGCGCCCCAGGTGCCTCGATACGCCACAGTAGGCCCTCGCCAAATGGGATTTCGGCGGCCCCGGCGGCGGTCCGGCCCCAGAGCAGGAGCGAGGGCGCCAACAGCGCCAAGGCCAAGGGTACGGCTACGGCCAGGGCGGCCCAGCGGCGCAGAATCGGCGGAAAAGACATCATGGTTTGGCCTGCGGTACGATCCAAGAAGGCGGGCGCGGCGGCCCTGGCCCAGTCTAGCCATGCAAGGGTTGCCGGGTGGTTAGGGCTCACATTCAAATGTGGGCTCAGGGCTTGAGTTTGTAGCCCCTATCGAAGAGCCGCCACGCCACCGCCCCTAGAACCGCGATCATGGGCAGCAGAAACGCCGCCGCCACGGCCGGCGATTCATGGGACTGGCCGGTGAAGCCATAACGGAACCCCTCCAGGGCGTGGAACACCGGATTGGCCCGAAATAGCCATTGCACCTCCCCCGGCAGATTGGCGACCGGAAAAAAAGCGCCCGAAAGCAAGGCGACCGGAAAGACCAAAAAAGCCTCGGCGGCGCTGAAATGATCCCAGCGTTCGGCACAGATGCCGACAATAACCCCGGCCAGGGCGAACAAAAGAGCCGCCGCCAGGGCAAAGCCGACAATGGCCAAAACGTTGTGTACCGGCAGATCGACAAACAGGGCCATGAGCGCCAGGATCACCGATCCGGTGATCAGCGCGTTGCTGGCGGCCGAGACGGTGAAGGCGCCAATGACCTCCAAAGCCGTCATGGGCGCGCCCAGAATGTCGCCGATCATGCCTTCGATCTTGTCGTGAAAGATCGGAACTGCCGCCCCTTCGAAGGCACTGTGGGTCAAGCTGAACATGATGATGCCCGGGGCCATGAACTGGGCCAGGGTCACGCCGGGAATCGGATCGACGCCGCCGCCCAGGGCAACTTGAAAGACCGCCAGGAACATAAGGCTGGACATGGCCGGCCCGGCGATCGATTCCCCGGCATAGCGCAGAAAGCGTAGCTGTTCGCGCCGGTACAGGCTCCACACACCGCGCCAATTGAACGCGCCGAAACGCCGCACGCGCGGCGCCTGAGGGGAATTCGCGCGTTCGAGCGATCGCGCCAAATTCAATCTTTCAAACGGTAGCCGGTGGCGAACATCCGGTGGACTACGGCCCAAAGCGCCACATTGACCCCCAAGACAACCGCGTAGCCAACCAGCACCGAGCCGTCGGCGCGGCCGATAAAGCCGTAACGGAAGCCGTCGATCAAATAGAAGAAGGGATTGAAATGGGCGATAAACTGCCAGTCCGCCGGCAGGCGCTCGATAGAATAGAAGGTGCCGGAGAGGAACGAGAACGGGGTGATCACGAAGTTCGTGACCGCCGCGATATGATCGAACTTCTCGGCCCAAATGCCCCCGATCAGGCCGAGTAGCGACAACATGAGCGCGCCATTGACCGCATGGTAGGCCAGGGTCAAGGGATCGTGGATCCGAATGGGTAGAAAGATCGACATGGCCAGGCCGGCGACACACCCGACCAGAACGCCCCGAGTCACGCCGCCGCCGGCGATACCCAAGGTCAGCTCGCCGGCGGACAAGGGTGGCATGAGCACATCGACGATGTTGCCCTGCACCTTGGCGATAACGATCGACGAGGAGGTATTGGCGAAAGAGTTCTGCATCAAGGTCATCATGATCAGGCCGGGCGCCAGAAATAGGGTGTAAGGCACGCCGTCCACCTCGCGCCCAGCACCGCCCAGGGCCAGGGCGAAAATCGCCAAGAACAACAGCGTCGTCACCATGGGCGCCAAAAGGGTCTGGGTGAAGACGTTGAGGAAGCGGCGCACCTCCTTCATGTAAAGGGTCCAAAGGCCGCGCCAGTTGACCGCGCCGATCGCGCGCGGCCCCCGGCCGCCGCCGGAAAGACTATGTGCATCCATGGGCCATGACATAAGCCGGGCAGCGATTTCAGGCAAGCGGCACCCAGGACAGGGCCCGCCGGCCGGTGCTACCCTGGGCCCGCCCAATGACGGCGATCTAGGAGGGAACCCGGTGCCGGCCCAGTTCGATAGCCCGCCTGCGAAGGCGCGGCGCCCGCGCCGCGGCCCGCGCAAGGCGACCGCCGATTACCTGCGCAATTCCGCCCTGCACTACTTGGAGCGCTATGCCACTTCCAGCGCTCATTTGCGCCGCCTCTTGATGGTCAAGGTGGCCCGTTCCGCCGCCGCGCACGAAACCGACGCCGAGGCCGGCGCAGCCGAGGTCGAGGCGCTGATCCGCCGCCTCGAAGGCCAGGGCTTGCTCGACGACGAGCAATTCGCCCAAGCCAGGGCCAGAACCCTACATCGGCGCGGCAATTCGGCCCGGGCGATCCGTGGGGCCCTGGCGGAAAAAGGCGTGGGGAGCGAAGCCATCGAGGCCGCGTTGCAGGCCTTGGCGGAGGAGATCGGCGAGCCCGACCTGGCCGCCGCTCTGCGCTATGCCCGCCGGCGGAGCCTGGGTCCCTACCGTGCGGCCCCGGCGCGTGCCGAGATGCGCGAAAAGGACCTGGCGGCCCTGGGGCGCCGCGGATTCGGCTACGACCTGGCCCGCCGCGTCATCGACGCCCAGGACGCGGAGGAAATGGAGGCGTCAGACGGGGCCGGCAGAGTGAGATAGGCTTAGCATCCCGTAGCGATTTCACTTGCAGGCTAAATTGGCTTTCGGTTTCTCCGCAACAGCACGGGCGTCAAGTAACGCACCGAAATCTTTGGCCGTAACGTGCCCTGCTCATAGCGCCGCACATTGCGGTTCGCTCTCTTCTGCCTCATCGCTCGTGCCATAGGCGCCCTGCGAGGTCGCAGGACTCTTCGCCTTCTTTATCATTTGGCCGTACTTGTCGCTAGCGAGCGGAACCTCGACCGCGGTGATCTCAGCACCGTCCGGATCAACGAATTTCACCCGGATCGTGGCGCTCTTGATGTCGCAGATCGATAGCTGCGGAACAAAGAACACGACCCCTCATTGCGTTCACCCTTGGCAAGGTTCCGCTCTGTAAAGGCCATATTGTCGTAATCGACCGTCCGCGCAACCTTGGCCTTATTCCGAGAATTTCGCGCCATCATCACGCCGATGAAACCAAACGCGATCCCCGCACCAACAACGCTGCCGGTTTCTCCGACGTGGCTGACCGCCGAGGCAGTGCTTACGGGCGCAAAAGACCGGCCCCCTGACAGAACCAGTTCCATTTTCGACAATGGTGTCAAAGTGGCGAGATCACCACGGTTTTCGACCGCGATATGAACCGCTAAAACGTTCGCCCCAGTCAGATCGGCGTCAAATTGACTTTTCTGCCGAGCAGCGTCTAGATAGGGGTCAACGGCGACGGCCAAATCCTTGGTGATCTGCCATTCGTAAGGCTTGGTCTGCACAACCGCGGTTGGCGTCGGCTTATAGGAAGAGCAGGCCGAAAGAGTGGCCGCCAATGCGAGCGCGGCGGACCAGTTACGTGCGCGGCAAATACTCATCGCTTTTCCTACACCAAATCCATACCAGGAATGCTAAGGATACCCGCTGGGTTAAGCCTATAAAAACCCCATTTGGCCTTGAAAAGAAACAAAGTTTGCTGAAAATTGCCGTGATTGAACCTGGGTGCCGGTCACGCCACCTTGAATTGACCTGAGAGGGATTTAATACATATAGAGTCCCTGCGAAGGGTTCGTTCTGACGGAGGAATTTCACATGGTCGCGCTTACCCGATCCATCTTGGCCGCGATGCTGTGCCTGGGGGTCTTCACTGGCGGAGCGTTGGCCGCCGGCGGCGGCGACAGTACGCCCGCCAAGAAGCAAGATTCCTACTACACCGAAGCGAAAAAAATGATCGACGCGGGCAATTACAAGATGGCGATTATGATGCTGCGCCAATCGCTCGACGAAAACCCGACCAATGCCGATGCGCACAACTATTTGGGCTACAGCCTGCGCAAGTCGGGCAACAAGGAAGACGCGCTGGCCAGCTACCGGAATGCGCTGGCCATTGATCCGGAGCACAAGGGCGCCAACGAGTATTTGGGCGAGCTCTACCTGGAGATGGGCCAGCTCGACAAAGCGACGGAGCGCCTGGACGTGCTCGACAAGGCGTGCTTTTTCGGCTGCGACGAATACCGCGAGTTGAAGGCCGCGATCGAGAAATACCGCACCAAGAGCAGCAGCTAACCAGCCGGTTTCGCGTGGCCCCTGGCCGAGGGCGCATCGGCGGCGACGGGCAAGGTCTGCGCGTTCTTGATGATTCGCACGGCTAGGGCGCTGGCCCGGCCGCGCAATTCGATCTCCTGGTGAGGAAAACCGGACAGGTCCAGCCCGGCGTGACGAACCACCGGCTCGGACACGACCAATTGGGCGCGCAGGTCCTTGGTCAAGGCCTCCAGGCGGCTCGCGGTGTTGACCGTGTCCCCGATCGCGGTCTCGGAAGTCGCGCGGCCGTAACCCATCTTGCCGACGATCACC
Source organism: Kiloniellaceae bacterium (assembly GCA_021776095.1). Classification (GTDB taxonomy): domain Bacteria; phylum Pseudomonadota; class Alphaproteobacteria; order Kiloniellales; family J153; genus JAJFGN01. The sequence continues at coordinate 212,219 of JAJFGO010000021.1, forward strand.
GATCCGCTGTGAATGCCGATGCCGATGCGCAGGGGACGGTCCAATTCGTGCGCCAGGGCGCTGTTGACCTCGACCAGACGCTCGGCCATGCGCCGGGCCGCCAGGATCGCATTGCCGCAGCCGGCCTCAACACCGGTCTCGAGCCCGAACACGGCCATGATGCCGTCGCCGATGAACTTGTCCACCCGCCCGCCGGCTTCCTCCACCGCCGTCCCCATGGCCGCGAAATAACGGTTGAGGATGAAGACCACGTCATACGGCAAGCGGTTTTCGGCCATGGTGGTGAAATCGCGCATGTCGGCGAACAGGACGGCGACCTCGCGCTCCTCGCCATAGATATGACGCGCGCTGGCGTCCTGCGGTGAGGCGGCCGGCGGTAAGAGAGGCGTGACCTCCAAATCCGCCGAGGGCCGGATCTGGCACGCCAGGCGAACGTTGGGCGCCGCGCGGATGCGTTTGAGCACCTTGGCCTCTTCGTCGCTCGGCGGGGCCAGGGTCTCGGCCCCGGCGCCGACCCGCACCCGGCAGGTCGAACAGCGTCCACGCCCGCCACATACGGACGCATGGGGGATACCGGCCCCTCGGCTGGCCTCCAGAACCGTCGCGCCAGCGACGATGGAAACCCGGCGTTGTTCGGGGTAGACCAGTTGCACCAGGCCCCGCGCCCGGTTGCGCAGGCCGTGCAGCCAGCGCGCCACCAAGCTAAGCGCAAGCAGGGCGCCAAGCATCGCCAGAATCGCAGTCTCGAGATTTCCAATGGCCGCGACGGCGGCCGGGTCGGCGAAGTGGATCTCGGCCCTGGCCGTGGCCATCCAGGCCGGATCGCCGGCTAGGCGGGCGACTTCTCGCCCGGCGAAGTAAAATCCGGCGATGGCAAAGGCCGGGATCAGAATGGCGGCGGCATAGAGGCCGGGTATCGCCGCGCGGTACCATGGCCTGAGGCGCAGCCAGAAGTGCAGCCCGACACAAGCGTGGGTCCAGACTACTAGAAGCGCGGCGATCTGGCGCAGCGCCAAGGCCGGCTTAAAAACAAAGAACACCAGCAGGATGTAATCGTAATTGTCGTTGACCCCGTAGACTTCATGGGCGAAACGGGTGCCCAGCACATGTAGGGTGATCAGCGGCGGGATGGACAGACCGAACAAGATCTGCACCGCCTCCCAAGGCGGCATAACCAAACGCCGCCGACGAAATATCGACCAAAGGGCCGAGCCGATATGCACCAGAATGGCGCCGTAGAGCGCGGTCGACATGACCGGATTGCGCCAAATGAGGTTGAACACCCGCCGGCCGCTTTCCAGCGCGTCGAGCGATATCAGGCCCAAGGCGTGATTGATGAGATGGGTCAGAACATAGGTGAAAAGGATCAGGCCGGTAATCAGATGCAGGCGACGACGCATGTTTCGGCCCGTCAGATGGACGCCGCGCGGCGCGCGGCGGATCGCCGCAATGATAGGGGGCCCGGGCCTGATCGCAAGGTGGAGTTCGCCGGTGGCGTCGCCGCCCGACGCTTGGTCCGCGAAGCGCCGTTTTGAGTACATCGCCGCAGGACCGGGCGGACCTTCGCGCACAACGGCGGGCTCGGCGGCGGGCCACTCTGGGCACCCAAATCGACACCACGATCCCCTCGCCCTGCATCAGCGTTTGTCAAATCGATAGCGCGACCGGCGAGTGTCTGGGATGCCGGCGCACGGTCGAGGAGATCCGCGACTGGATCATCATGACCGCGACTGAGAAAATCGCCGTTCTCGATAAAATCGCGAACCAGCGGACCAAGCCCGGCCATGAGTGAAGATCCCAACGCCGCCCTGGTCACCCCCAAGCCGAAAGCCGCGGCCGAGAGCCTGCCGCGAACCGGCTTTATCCTGCTTGGCATGCTTAGTTTTCTATGGGGCATGAATTGGCCGGTCATGAAGATCGCCCTGAGTGAGATCGACGTCTGGTTCTTTCGCAGCTTGTGCATGATTTTCGGCGGTCTGGTTCTGCTGGGCATCACCGCCGCCGGAGGACGGTCCCTGCGGGTTTCGAGCACGGAAATCAAGCCACTGATGCTGTGTACCTTGTTCAACATCGTCGGTTGGCATCTGTTATCGGCGTATGGCGTATCGTTGATGGCGGCCGGCCGCGCCTCGATCATCGCCTTTACCATGCCGGTTTGGGCGGCCTTGCTGGGCAGCCTGATCCTGCGCGAGCATACCACTTGGCGGCACTGGCTCGGCCTCGCACTTGGCATGGCGGGGCTCGCGGTCTTGATCGGGCCGGATCTCATCACCCTTGGCCAGGCGCCATTGGGCGCCGTGTTCATGCTCTGCGCGGCCATGTCCTGGGGCCTGGGAACCGTTCTGGTGAAACGCTACCGCTGGACTATGCCGACGGCTGCCTTGGTCGGCTGGCAATTCCTCCTGGGCAGCATTCCGATTACCTTGGGTGCGGTGTGGATCGGCGAGGTCCCGGATTACGAGAGCTTGAGCTCGGCGGCGCTGCTGGCGACCGCCTATGTCCTCCTGGTCCCGATCGGCTTTTGCCACTGGGCCTGGTTCAAGGTGGTCAGCCTGTTTCCCGCCGCTCTGGCGGCGATCGGCACCCTTGCCATCCCCGTCATCGGCGTGCTGGCCAGCGGGTTCCTGCTGGGCGAGTCAATCGGTTTCCGGGAGATCCTCGCGCTTGCCCTGGTTTGCGCGGCCTTGGTCGTGGTTTTGGTCCTGCCCGCCCTACGCCGCCGGGGTCGGCCGTGACCAAGAGCCTCGTGCGCGGCGCCGGAATACTGGCTAAACTGACGCGTTGAGATCGAAGCTGGAGGGAACCAAGGTATGTCGGACTCCGACAATACAGCCGCCGAGGTGGACGCCGAGGCACAGGCGGAGGCCCTGGCCAAGGCGAAAGCGGACGAGGCCGATTGGAACAAGCAATGGCTGCTATTCCCAAGCGTCAGTCAGGACGACGAGGGTGGCTGGCACTATTGGGACGTGCCGGCCGACACCGGGGTTTACAGCAGTGACTGGGAGACCGGCGAAGACCTAGCGCGCAAGACCGTGGTGCAAATGCAGGCCTTCAACGCCGGCAGTTCGGTTCTGCGCCGCATCATGCGCGAAATCGATTTCGATTCGACGGTCGCCCAGGGGTTCTTGACCCGGATTGAGGATATGCTGACCAAACCGGCGCTTTACCTGGACTCGCTCGAGCCTGGGGCGGTCCGGGCGAAAATCAACGCCAAGACGACAGTGTAAGCGCGCCGTGCCAGACGCCAGCAATATAGCACCAAATTCCGCGCCAAGCCTGGGAACGCGCCTGACCGAGGGTGCCTTTACGATCACGGCTGAGATCGCGCCGACCCTGTCGGCCGACCCGGGGTCTTTGTTGGCTCAGGCGGCGCCCCTACGCGGCCGGGCCCACGCGATCAATGTGACCGACGCGGCCGGCGCACGAACCGCCATATCCAGCCTGGCCGCGGCGGCGATCCTACGCGGCGCCGGGTACGAACCGATCCTGCAAATGACATGCCGCGACCGGAACCGCATTGCCTTGGCCGGCGACCTCTTGGGCGCGGCCGCCTTGGGCATCGCGAACCTCCTGATCCTGCACGGCGACGACCCAAGCCAAGGCGACGCACCGGAGGCGAAGCCGGTCTACGATCTGGACAGCCGGGCGGTCATGAGCCTGGCGCGCACCATGCGCGACCAGGGCGTTCTGCCGTCCGGGCGAAAGATCGCCCAGGCGCCGCACTACCTCATCGGCGCCGCCGATTCGCCGCACGACCCGGCAGCGGATTGGCGACCCGACGGCCTGATCGCCAAGCGGGACGCAGGCGCCCAGTTCGTGCAAACCCAATTCTGTTTCAACGCCGAAATCATGCACCGCTATATGGCGCGCCTGAGCGACTTCGGACTGTGCGAGGACTTACGGTTTTTGGTCGGCGTGGGGCCGCTGGCGTCCGCCGACGCGGCGCGCTGGATGAACCAAAACCTGTTCGGCGTCGAGGTGCCCGATGCGATAATCGCGCGGCTGGAGGACGCCGGCGACCAGGCGGCGGAAGGCCGGCGGATTTGCGTCGAGCTGATTCAGGATCTGCGTGGAATCGAAGGCGTCGCCGGGGTGCACATCATGGCGCCGCGCCAAGGCACAGCAGCCATCGCGGCGGTCGTGGACGCCTTGCCGGCCGACTAGCCGTGTTGCGGCGGAGCCTTTAGTCCGGGACTGATCGGTATTGGCGGCTGTCCAACAACACCGCCGCGGACAGCGTCTTGGGATCCAGGTCCCGGCGGTTGCTGGCCAGGACGGCGTGCTCCAGGCCCTGACCGTCCTGATAAACGCGCACCACCCGCCAGACCACGTAGGTTAGACCGACCCGATAGAAACGCTGTCCGACCTCGAGGCGAAGCGACGTCGATTCACCGACAACTCCGATTTGACGGGCCAAGATGACGGACGTCGTCCGCCAAGAGGGCGACTCCATGATCGTTCCGAACTTGATCATGACGCGCCCTAGAGGCTCAACCAGCCGAGCGCATAGAACACACCCACGAAAATTGCGAGGCCGAGCAAGACTCCCTCGAAGCGATAGAGAATTCGGCGCTTGTCCTGGCGCGCCGGCCTACTCTCCGTCACGGATCTATACATATGTCCCTCCCATCCGCCGGCCTTAGGGCCAGTCTGTCTTGAGGTGGAGGATAGCACATCCGGGCGTCGAGTCGCCCCCAAAGCATTGGCGGGGAAAAACCATCTCAACTACAATGGCTTACCAGCGCGGTCGGTGCTCGCAGTAGGTCGCGATACCGGCCGCCATCCATGGACTCGCCGAAAAGGGTTCGGCTGCCGGCGAACGCTGCGCGTTCGAACAGCGTGTCGAGGATTATTTCAAGTCGTACCTAGTTCTGAGCGCTTGCCCTTGCCGGTCGCGAAGTCTTTATACCTGCTTGTATTGACACTGATTTGCGTCGCGCATTAGGCTGAAGCCATTCGAAGTGTCTTCGTGTGGGATATTCATAACGAAGATACTCAATACAAATAAAATTTGGGAGGAGTCGATGATGAAGGGCGGACTGTTCTTATCGACCGCGGGCCTGGTGTCGCTGCTATTCGCGAGCCCCGGCTTTGCGGCCGGCGACGATGCAAACCTATCCAAACTAGGCGCCTTCAAGCGAACCGATACCGGTGCCATGGAGCGGGTGCCGCAAGGCGGCAAGTACGCAGATAACCTGAGCAAGGTTCTGCAGCAAATCAAAATGCCGGACGGCTTCAAGATCGAGCTTTTCGCGATCGTGCCCGATGCCAGAAACATGGCGGTCAGCCGGAACAAGGCCACCGTCTGGGTCGGCACGCGGAAGACCGCAGTTTGGTCCGTAACCGATCGGGACATGGACAATGTCGCCGATACGGTTGAAGCCTTCAGCCCGAGCGTCAAGTTCGATATTCCGAACGGCGTCTGCTATTCGCCGGACGGTTTCCTTTTCGTCGCCGAGCGGAACCGCGTGATGATGTTCCCAGCGGCGGAATACTTCATGGAGGGTTCGGATACGGTTGCAATCCCGATCGTGAATCAGGGCAAGCTGATTCCCGAGGAGGAAGAGTCCTACAACCACACCGCACGCGTCTGCGCGATCGGCCCGGACAACAAGCTTTACGTCAGCTTGGGCCAGCCCTTCAACGTAACGCCGGTAGAGAAAATGGACCTTTACGCCAAGGTCGGGATCGGCGGCATGATCCGCATGAACCGGGACGGCACGGATCGCGAAGTGGTGGCCACCGGGATTCGTAACTCGGTCGGTCATGCCTTCAATCCGCAGGATGGCACCCTCTGGTTCACCGACAATCAGGTCGACGGCATGGGCGACGAGATTCCGCCGGGCGAGCTGAACAAGATGCCCGACATGGGTAAGTGGTACGGCCACCCCTACTATGGCGGCGGAGCCGTGCGGACCAACGAGTACATGGACAAGCCGATTCCCGACGACCTGGCGGCCAAGTACGTGCCGCCTCAGGTTGAAATGATCGCCCACGCCGCAGACCTGGGTATGATGTTCTACACCGGCAAGATGTTCCCCAAGAAATACCACAACGCGATCTTCAGCGCCCAACACGGGTCCTGGAACGCGGTAAACCCGAGAGGCGCCAGGGTCATGGTCACCTTCCTGGATGCCGACGGGAACGCCGCGAGCACGGAACCCTTCGCCGAAGGTTGGATGAACGAGAACGGTGTCTACCTCGGCCGGCCGGTTGACGTGCAGCAGTACGTCGATGGCTCGATCTTGGTTTCCGACGACAAGGCCGGTGCGATTTATCGCATCTCCTACAGCGGCAACTAACCCCTAGGCGAACAGATAACGTTAGGATTCGGACCGGGTGAAAACCCGGTCCGAATGCCTTTGATCGGGTAAATATGACTGTGACGAGAATGCTGCCTAGCCTTGCCTTCGCGCTGATTGCCGCGGCCGGATTGGCCGGCGGTCAGGCATTCGCCGGGGATTTGGCGGCCGGAAAATCGAAGGCCGAGGCCGTATGCCAGGTGTGTCATGGATTGGATGGCCAGGCCACCATGGCCATGGCCGCAAACCTAAGCGGCCAGCAGAAGGAATACATCGTCGCCCAACTCGAAGCCTATCGCCAAGGCAAGCGCCGACACGAGCAAATGAACATCATCGCGAAAATGCTGAATGACGACGATATAGAGAACTTGGCGGAGTGGTATTCCAGCATCAAGATAACCATCGAGATGCCGAATTGAGAGTCCGGCGCAAAACGACGTGGATCGATTGACGGCTTGGACCCGGCAATCGCCGATCGGAAACTGCGGAAAGACCTTGCTTGGAGCGAAAAGTTGTTGCGAAGATAACCAGAGTGCGAACGGCATTCGCACCGAGACAGACAATCGCAACGTTTGCACTACAACCTAAAGGAAGGACCTGAACATGGCATGGAAGACCCCGAAAATCGTCGAGATAGCGGTCGGCATGGAAATCAACGCCTACGCCTGCGCGGAACTGAGAAAGTAACGCGTCCAGGCACGGTCAGCTTGCCGTACGCCGAGGCCCCGTGATCCATGCGAATCCTCGTCCTCGGTTCAGCCGCCGGCGGCGGCTTTCCACAATGGAACTGTAACTGCGAGGTTTGCCGCGCGGCCCGCGCGGATGACGGGCGGGCGGTGGCGCGTACGCAATCTTCGATTGCGGTCAGCGCCGACGGCGAACGTTGGGCGCTGTTCAACGCCTCGCCGGACATGCGCCAGCAAATCAACGACAACCCGGCCCTGCACCCGAGAGTCGGGGCGCGTCACAGCCCGATCTCTTCGGTTGTCCTGACCAACGCGGATGTCGATCATGTGGCTGGGCTGTTGACCCTGCGCGAGCGCCAGCCGCTAGCGCTCTACGCCAGCGCGCGCGTGCACGGCGCCCTGGACGCCAACCCCATCTTCAAGGTGCTCAACCCGGACTTTGTCGAGCGCCGCCCCCTGCCGGTCGAGTGCGCCCAAGAATTATGCGACCGCGACGGAATGGGGATCGGGTTGAGCGTCGAGGCCTTTGCGGTGCCCGGCAAGGTCGCCCTTTACCTGGAGAACCCCGAGGCCGGCGCGAACTTCGGCACGGCCGAGGGCGACACCATCGGCCTATGCGTGCGCCAGACCGGCAGCGACAACGCGTTTTTCTACATCCCCGGCTGCGCCGCGCTCGACCCGCCCCTGACTGCGCGGTTGAAGGGCGCGGATCTGGTCTTGTTCGACGGCACCCTGTACCGGGACCAGGAAATGGTGAGCGGCGGCCTCAGCCCCAAGACTGGCCAGCGCATGGGCCACATCAGCATGTCCGGGCCGGGCGGTTCGATTTCCGCCTTTAGCGGCCTCTTAGTCGACCGCCGCGTGTTCATTCACATCAACAACTCCAACCCGGTCCTTCTGGAACATTCGCCGGAGCGCCAAGAGGTCGAGCGTGCCGGCTGGGAAATCGCCGTGGATGGTCAGGAGATAGAGATATGACCGCGCTGCTGAGCCCGGAAGCCTTGGAAGCCTGCCTACGCGAGATCGGCGCGGCGCGCTATCACAACAATCATCCGTTCCATAAATTGCTGCACGGCGGCGCGTTAACCAAGGGCCAGGTCCAGGCCTGGGCGCTGAACCGCTATTGCTATCAGACCGCGATCCCGCGCAAGGACGCGGCCCTCATGGCGCGCCTGGAAGACCCCGACACCCGGCGCCTATGGCGCCAGCGTATCGTCGATCACGACGGTGAGCGCCCGGGTGAGGGCGGCATCGCCCGCTGGCTCGCGTTGACCGAGGGTCTGGGGCTGGAGCGCGACTATGTGATCTCCACACGCGGCGCCCTGCCGGCCACCAAGTTCGCGGTCGAGGCCTATATCCATTTCGTCGCCGAACGGCCGATGCTGGAAGCCATCGCCTCCTCCCTGACCGAGATGTTCTCGCCCAAGATCATCGCCGAACGGGTTGCCGGCATGCTGGCGAATTACGATTTCGTGGACGAAAAGACCCTGGCTTATTTCAACGCCCGCCTGAGTCAGGCGCCGCGCGACGCCGACCACGCCCTCGACTACGTCAAATCCCACGCGCGCACGCCGGAGCAACAACAGGCCGTGCTGGATGCCCTAACCTTCAAGTGCAGCGTCCTTTGGGCCCAACTCGACGCGCTCTATTTCGCTTATGTCGAGCCGAAGTTGCCGCCGCCCGACGCCTTTATCCCGGAGGACATGAGGGGATGAGCGAGGCGATGCCCGAGGTCCGCCGCGACGCCGGACCGGCGCCACCGCTGGCGGTGCTCTTCGAACTCTCGCACCGTTGCCCGCTGCAGTGCCCCTATTGTTCCAATCCCCTGGCCCTCGAACGCGCCCAGGGCGAACTCGATACCGCGACTTGGCTGCGCGTCTTGGACGAGGCCGAGGACCTCGGCATCTTGCAGGTTCACTTCTCCGGCGGCGAGCCGACGGTCCGCAAGGACCTGGAGGACCTAGTTGCCCACGCCGCCCAGCTTGGGCTTTATTCCAACCTCATCACGTCCGGCGTTCTGATCGACCGCGACCGCCTCCTGCATTTGGCCGAGCTTGGCCTCGACCACCTGCAACTCAGCATCCAGGACAGCGATCCGGAAAACGCCGACCGCATCGGCGGTTACCGGGGCGGCCACGCCAAGAAGTTGGCCCTGGCCGGCTGGGTCCGCGAGGCCGGCCTGCCCCTGACCGTCAACGCCCCCGTGCATCGGCAGAACCTGGAGCACCTGGAAGACACGATCGAGCTGGCGGTGGCCCTGGGCGCCAGACGGCTCGAGGTCGCGCATGTGCAGTACTATGGCTGGGGCCTGAAGAACCGCGCGGCGCTCATGCCGACGCGAGCGCAGCTCGAGCGCGCGACAGAGGTGGTCGAGGCGGCCCGAAAGCGCCTCAAAGGCGTCCTGGTCTTCGACTATGTGGTGCCGGATTACTACGCGCGCCGGCCCAAGGCCTGCATGGGCGGCTGGGCCCGCCAGTTCCTGAACATCGCGCCCGGCGGCAAGGTCCTGCCCTGCCACGCCGCCGAATCCATCCCGGGGCTGGAATTCGACAACGTCAAGGACCGCCCCTTAAGCGAAATATGGCGCAGTTCGCAGGCTTTCCAGCGCTTTCGCGGCACCGACTGGATGCCCGAGCCCTGCCGAAGCTGCGAGCAACGCGAGATCGACTGGGGCGGCTGCCGCTGCCAAGCCTTCGCCATCACCGGAAACGCGGCCGCCACCGACCCGGCCTGTGCCCTATCGCCCGATCACGGGGCCCTGGTCGCCCTTGCCGAGGCCGAATCGCACCGCGAGGCCCCCGCCTTCACCTACCGCCGGATCGGCGGCAGCTGAACGCCGGCGCGCCGCCGGGCATCTCCAGTATTAACCGGGCCTTCACCTAAGTCCGTGTAAACCATAAGGACTGGAACCTCCGCTCCGGCGGTCGGGTCCGGAACGGAAATACAGGCCTCAAGGTGCGTCAGGCCGCGCCCCACGGCAGTGACACGAGGCAATAACGCGTCCAACTCCCGGTGAGTCGGACGCGGTAACTAGAGAAACCAATAAGCGATTGAAATGATTGGCGCGCCCGGGAAGACTCGAACTCCCAACCTCCTGATCCGTAGTCAGACGCTCTATCCAATTGAGCTACGGGCGCGGCGCGCGGGCGAATCGGCGGTAAATACCTCCACCGGATCGCAAAGCGCGCGGACATTACGCGAGGCCGCCGTCAGGCGCAAGGGCTTCGCAAGCGGCTGGAATCATAGGATTCCAGCCAATAGAGCCGGGGAAATGTGACTTGTACGCCCAGAATCGATCCAGTACTATCGCCGCGCGCTTCGGGGGGACGAGAACAAGCGGCTCTTGCTTATTTGAGGGCTTCATTGTTCGCGGAATATTCGGTGGGAATCTCCATGTATAAAAGAGAAACCTCTCTGGTCCGACGGGTCGCACCCGTCGCGGCGGCGACATTATTCTTGAGCGCCTGCGCCTTTGCCGACGAGGCCTTGCTTCCCTCCCTGACCGGCGAACCCGCGCCCAGCACCCAAACCAGCGCCACGGCACAGCCCGCCTCCCAAGCCGGGACGCAGACGGCGCAGACCCAGGCGGCGCAATCGCAACCGACCGGCGGCGCACCCTCGCTGTTCGGAAGCTCGAACTTCGAGGCACCGGGAGTCACCACCGGACAACCGAGCGGCACCCACGTCGGCCAAAAGATCGAGGAACTGCGCGGCGATCTGGCGCGGCTTCAGTCGCGCATGTCGGACCACAACAGCCAACTCCAGGCCCAGCGCGCCGCCGCCCGGCAGAGCGCGAACGCCTATCACAGCCAAGTGGGCGACGTGAATTCGCGCCTGCAAATCGGCACCACCCCGGGCAATCCGGAGTTGGTCGCCCAGTGGAACCAGGCCCAAGTCGAGTTGAACAACGTCGGCGCCAGCATCTCGGTTCTCAACACCCTGGCCAGCGAGGCCGCCTCCACGTCGGCCCTGGCGGCCTTCCTGCTGGAATCGACCCGCGCGACCTTCGAGCTGCGCGGCGCGGTCGAGGAAGACCATCGCCAGTTGGCGGTGCTGGAAGACGAGGTCAACAAGACCGTGGTGGTCGTCGACCGCCTGCTCAACGAGCTTTCCGAAGACGTGGCGCGGACCCAGAATTACTTTACCGCAGAGCGCTCGAACCTGACCGCCATGCAGGTCGCGATCGACAACGGCGAATACATCGGCGGCAGTCTGGCCAGTAGAGCCTACGGCGTGCCCACGCCGCCGCCGTCAGGTGGCGGCGCCGCGCTGGTCGGCCAGCGTCAGCCCCTGGTGGTGATTCGCTTCGCCGACCCCAACGTCGAATACGAACAGGCCCTGTTCACGGTCGTGAGCCGCGCCTTGCAGCGCAAGCCGAACGCCGGGTTCGATCTGGTCGCGATCGCGCCCAACACTGGAAGTCCGGCTCAGGTCTCCCTGGCCACCAGCAAGTCGCGGCGCAACGCGGAAAATGTCTTGCGCTCCCTGACCAGCATGGGCCTTCCGGCCGACCGGATCACGCTTTCCGCGACCAGCAGCGGCCAGGCCCAGTCCAACGAGGTGCACGTCTACGTGCGTTGAACCCGGCGGCTCTCGCCTGCCTTAACAAGCTCCCCGACGAACCCGATCAGGCCCCTACCCCCAAGATGTGGAGTGGATCTGTGCGACAGCTACAAAATTTGGTTGACGCAACGCGACAGCGCTTGATATCAGGGCGGCATAGGTGCATGGACGCGGGCCCATGAATAACCCTGACGACTCGGCCCGGTTTGGCGTCGCCGCTCAGGCGGTGCGCCGGACCGGGCCGTTGTCATTGCGGCCCCATCGATAGGGTTCCGTTTCTTGGCGTGCGACATCGCCGGAAAAGCGGAAACCGCCTCTCCAGATTAGATTTCGGCCGGATTGGACTGGGAAACTAGTTCCCGGCTCTGGTCCGCACGACCAGGCACTCTTGCTGGGCGGCGGCCCGGAACCGCGCGCAGAAACGCACGGCGTCGCCTTGTGCTTGAAAATGGCCCGTGCGAATCCGGATCACCGTACCGCGCTGCGACAGCTTGGTCTCGTGCAGGTTCAGGGCCATGCCGCCGAGAACCTCGGGGAATCGCGATTGAAGCTTTTGCCATTCGCGGTGTGCCCCGTCGCGAGTCTTGACCGAGGCCAATTGCACTTCGAAATCGGCGCTCGCGGCGCCGCCGGCGGCAGATTCGGCAGCCCCGGCATCGGCCAAGACCGGCTTGCGTTCGGGGATCGGTGCCGCCTGACCGCCTGAGCCAGGCAAGCTCGATGGCTTGCGTGGCGGGACCGGGGCCAAAACGCCGCTCTCCTTCAAAGGTACTTGCGCGCCGCCCTCCGTTTCCGGTGCGGCGGCCTCCGGCGAGGCCGGATCCAACGGCGTTGAGTCCTTAGGCGCGGCGTCCAGAGGCGCTGGAACCGCCGTGTTGCCCTGAGCAGGCAGTTCGCTTGCAGGCAGCGTGTCGCTCGAACTTGGCGCGGCGCCCACCGGTCGCGCTTCAGCGGGCACGCTGACCTTGCCCTGGACCGATTTGAGGACCAGGCCAACTTCATGCCCACCCTGGGTCAGCGGCACCTCGGGAATGAAGACCCATTCGCCGAAGGCGTCCGCCTGAACGGTGCCGATCGGGTTTCCGTTATCCAAGACGATCAGTTCGCTGTGAGGCGCGGCACGGCCGGCGATCACGGCATCGCCATTGGCCTCGATTCGCACCAGGTCGACCGAGGGCGCCTGTGGCGCCGCCCCTGAGGCCTCAGAGGCCCCGGAGTCGGGCACCGCGGATTTCTGGGCCGGGGATGGCGTGCTCTCCACGGTCTCGGCGGCTGTGTCTGAAACGGCGGTGTCTCCGGCAGTCGACTCCGTACTCTGCGCCGCCGCTGGAGAGTCGGGTGCGGCTCGGGTTTCGGTTGCATCCTGCGGTTCGGGCGCCTGCGACTGGAAGGACCACCAGGCCAGGCCGCCGATCAAGAGGCACACTGCGGCGCCGATGCCCAGCCAACGTCCCATCTCCGTGCGCCGGGTTTCCTGAAGGGAATCGACTCCGATCCGCCAGGATGGCTCCGCGACCGGGGCTTGAGCGGCCTCGGTGCTGGCCGCTTCGGCACCGGCGGTTTCCGCGCCGGCGGTCTCGGTGTCGGCGCTGTTGTCTTCGGCGGGCAGCAGCACGGTCCAGGCTTCGGTCGGCGACTTCGGGGCCGTCGTTTGCGGGTCCGCCGGCTCGCCGCTTTGCCGCGCCGGTCCGCACGGCATGTCTGGAGCGTGGATCGGCACCGCGTCGGGAATCCGGATCGTCAATCGGGAGGGCTGGATCCTCAGCGCGCCAGAGTCGTCAGGGAACAGCAGCTTGCTTGCCGGTTGTGCGCCAATTGCCGGTTTTGGCGGCGGTGCCTCCGAGTCCTCAAGTGCCGCTGTTGCCTTTGCTGAGTCGGCCGCTTGGTCCACCCGCACCAAGAGGTCCGGCGTAACCAGTTCCCACACCTCGCCGTCGGCGGGCCGGGGCCGATGCAGCGCGAAGGGCAGCAGGCTGGCCGGCGGTGGCGGTTCCCCCAGGGAATCGGAGGGGGTTTCGGCCTCGGACCCCGCGACCAGAGCCAGTTGAACCGGCTCGCGGATACTGGCGCGGCCCTCGCCGGCCTCCAGGGTAGGTTCGGGGTCTAAATCTTTAGCCGCCGCCTTGCGTAACCCGAGCGGCGTGGCGGTGCCCTTGCGGACCAGAAGCCCGCCGGTCGAGGGAAGCTTATGCAGCGTCATGAAACCTCAGGCCGCACGGCAGTGCCAGAGTTCGAGAACTTTTGTGTGGACGGCATGGGCGGCAGGGTCGGCAAGTTGAGCGGACGCGCGGCCCCGGCCAGGCGGTTGCGCAAGTAACTCCATAATTGGCCAATTTCTTCCGTCGAGCGGGACTTACCTGGCAGTTCCATGACCGTGCGCCCATCGATCATGCTGGCGGCGAAATCGACCCGCTGATGAACGATGGTCGGCGCCAGCATGCCGTACTGCGACAGGATGGCGATGGCTTCGTTGGTGATCCGCGCGCGCGGGGCGGCGCCGTTCAATACGAAGACCAGGGGCCGCCCTAAATGTTCGACCAACTCTACGGTGGCCCCGACCGAACGCAGATCGTGCGGGCTGGGCCGGCTTGGAATAACCACCAGATCGGACAAGCGAATGACGTCCGCTATCGTCGAGCTGAGCGCGGGTGGCGTATCGATCACCAGCAACCCTATGCCCAGATCGCGTAAACGCTCGATGTCCTTGGGCAGATCGGGGACCGAGGTATGGACGAAGACCGGCGTCTGCGCGGCTCGCCTATTCCACCAGTCCGCCAGGCTGCCTTGAGGATCGGCATCCACCAATGCAACCGGCCCCGAACCGGCCAACTCCGCCTGGACCGCGAGATGACCAGCTAACGTCGTTTTCCCGGAGCCTCCCTTGCGCGAGGCGACCACGATTACTTTCATCAGACTTTGACCCGCCCATTATCGCCGGATCGAACAACAGCGCGGATTACCTGGCGCCGCATCTCATGACCAGCTTCTGTGACCACTATATATGCCGTTCCTGTCTCTCACTTCTACAATATATCGTCAGGACAGGAAAGCCTTGAAGACCTCGATTCCATTGTTTTCTTTATCCAGCAGCGCGCGATGACCTAAGTCAAAGCGGCCCTTTCGTCAAACAGGTTTCACCGGCGCGACAAGAAAAACGTCTTGAGCAAAGCGGCGCTTTGGCTTTCTTCAATGCCGCCGAAAACCTCCGGCCGATGATGGCATGTGGTTTGCTCGAAAATGCGCGCGCCGTGATCCACGCCGCCACCCTTTGGATCGTAGGCACCGAAGTAGAGTCGACGTATGTGTGCTAACGAAATTGCCGCCGCGCACATGGCGCAAGGCTCCAGCGTGACATAGAGATCGGCCTGGATAAGCCGCTTGGCGCCGAGTCGCTCCGCCGCGGCACGAAGGACAAGCATTTCCGCGTGCGCGGTCGGATCGTGTTGGGTTTCAACGCGGTTGTGAGCCCGCGCCAGCAAATCGCCCGTGGCGCCATCGATCAGGACCGCACCGACCGGCACTTCGCCCAGCTCGGCGCCGGCCCGCGCCTCGTGCAGAGCCAAGTTCATGGGCGAGGAGCGGGTCGCGGCCATGAGCGCAAGGTGCCGCCGGTGCGCGATCCGGTCAAGCGTCGCCGTGCCGGCATGCTTGCCTTAGATCAATTCCGAACCGCTGCCATCCAGCTAGGATAGGCAGAGATGTAACGTGCAATCCCGACCATGAGGCGCCGCCATGTTGGAAGTAGATCCTGAGTCCGTGTACTTCTTGGTCCTGAAAGCGCGCGAATTCGATGAAAAGGATCTGCCGGGCGAAAGCGCCGATTCAGAAGCCGGCCCGGCGGATGAGCAGATAGACCGCAACATGGACTACTTCGATGGCGATCCGGTCGCTCAGGAAATCAAGGACGCGATCGACGGCATGAACGACGACCATCAGGCCGAGTTGGTCGCCCTGACCTGGCTGGGGCGGGGCGACTTCACCGCCACCGATTGGCACGAAGCGGTCCAAACCGCGCGCGAACGCCGTACCAATCCAACGTCGGAATACCTCCTGGGCACGCCTATGCTGGGCGACTACTTGGAGGAGGGTTTGACGATCCTCGGCTACACCGTCGAAGACCTGGAGCCGAGCGGGGCCTAGGCCAGCGTCAAGACAGGCCCGCTCCAGCGCGAAACGGCCAGGCGTTAATCCATGCCGCCGTTGTCGGCCTGCGGATCGGCGCCGAGCGGCCGGTTGGGTTCGATCGGAACGCCGGGCGTGGACTTGGACGTTTGGATCACCTGAATAGTCTGGACCGTTACGACGTGCGCTTGGCCCGTCAGGTCGGTCGTCAGCTGGTTTTCGTGCGCGGTGTTGCGCGCAACCATCTTCAGGACGAAGTCATGCGGGCCGCGGGCCATATGGCATTCGCGAACTTCCGGCCATTCGGCCATGGCGCGCTCGAAACCGCTGAGCACGCCCTCCGATTGGCTATCCAGGCCGACCAGGGCAAAAAAGGAGACATCGAACCCCAGGGACTCGCCGCTTAGCTCCGCGTGATAACCCTTGATGAACCCGGCTTCCTCCAACGCCCGAACCCGGCGCAGGCAGGGCGGCGCCGAAATTCCGGCACGGCGCGCTAGATCGACATTGGTTATGCGCCCGTCGTCTTGCAGGTCCATCAGGATATGCAGATCGATCCGGTCCAACTTGACCCGGCGCATATGAGACTCCCCGAAAAACGTACTGTCGTTCGATACCGATATCGCGCAAGGATATTACCGACCGCCATGGGATTCGCCAAGCCTGAGCGAATGTTTTGGCGGTCCCGTGATGCGGCGACTTGCCAGTCCTGCCGGGGAACGCAATAGTCCGGCCGCATGAACCAATACACCTCTTCACCGGCCGAAGTTTGCTGGGTGGTCAGCGACGGCAAGGCCGGCATGGAGTCGCAAGGCGTCGGGCTGGCCGAGGCGCTGGGCTTCGATCCGGTGGTGAAACGGATTCAGGTCCGCCGGCCCTGGCGCTGGCTGCCGCCGCTTTGGGTGCCCGACCCGGTCGGCAGCCTCGGGCCGAAGAAGGACAAGCTGGCGCCGCCTTGGCCCGAAGTCCTGATTGCCAGCGGGCGGCAATCGGTCGGCGTTTCGATCGCGATCCGCCGGGCCGCGGCGGGCCGCACCTTCACCATCCAGATCCAGAACCCGGCGGTCGATCCGGCCCGCTTCGATGCCATCGTGACGCCCCGCCACGACCGCCTGCGCGCGCCCAACGTGATCGAGACCATCGGCGGCATGAACCGCGTGACCGCGCCGCGCCTGGCCGAGGCGGCGGCGCAATTCGGGCCGCAGTGGTCCGATCTGCCGCGGCCGCTGGTTGCGGTCATGCTGGGCGGCGACAACAAAGTCTACCGCATGCCCACGCGAATCGGCGAAGCGCTCGGCCGGCAGCTGGCCGACATGGCCCGGCGCGAGGGCGCGGGGCTATTGGTCACCCCATCCAGGCGCACTGTGCCGGGGGTGCTCACGGCGATCCAACGGGCATTGGACGGCGTACCGGCGCGGTTCTGGGACGGTTCCGGCGACAACCCCTACATGGCCTACTTGGCCCTGGCCGACGCCGTGGTGGTGACCGCCGATTCGGTCAACATGATCTCCGAGGCGGCGACCACCGGTAAGCCGGTCTATGTGGTGGGCCTGGAGGGGGGCTCGCGCAAGTTCAGCGCCTTTCACGCGGAGCTGCGCGAGGCCGGTATCGCGCGGCCGTTCGAGGGCCGCCTGGAAACTTGGCGATACACCGCCCTGCGCGAGACCGAACGCGCCGCCGCGGAGATTCGGAGCCGCCTCGCCGCGCGTGACGACATGGAGACCCGCTCGGCGGCGGTCAATTGATCTTTATCGGATCAAGCGATAAGTAGGGCCGGTTCGCCGTACATCCGCGTCGCGCCCCCGGAGAGCCCGTCTTGAACCTGACCGCCACATCGTGCCTCGACCTCGAGCGCTTTGCCGCCACGCCCCTGGCGCGCGATCCCTTCGACCATGTGATTGTGCCCGGCTTCGTGCACGAGGCGGCCTGCGCCAGGATCGACGCAGACTTCCCCAAGATCGAAAAAGGCGGCAGCTACCCGGCGGATACCCTGGACCGCCGCCCCGATTTCGATGCGTTTCTGGCGGAATTGCAAAACGACCCCTTGCGCGCGGCGGTGGAGGCCAAGTTCGATATCGATCTGACCGACCGGCCGACCATGGTCACCTTGCGCGGCCAATCGCGCGCCAAGGACGGCCGAATTCACACAGATTCAGAAAGCAAGTTGATCACCGCCCTGATCTACATGAATTCGGCCTGGGAGGCCGAGGGCGGACGCCTGCGGCTGCTGCGCGGCCAAAACGATATCGAGGACTATGCCGCCGAGGTACCGCCGGCGCGCGGCACCCTCTTGATGTTCCGCTGCTCCCCACAGGCCTACCACGGGCACAAGCCGTTCGTCGGCGCGCGGCGCTCGATCCAGCTCAACTGGGTCACCAGCGCGGCCGTCCTGAAACGCGAACTGACCCGCCACGGGCTGTCGGCCTGGACCAAGCGGCTGTTCGGCGCCGGCGCGGCAGGTTAGGACTGAAACATGGCTTTGCGGATCGAGACCTTTTCCAACCTTCGCGGCGGCAACGCCTTTTTTAAGGCGGTCGGCCACCCCCTGGCGGCGCGGCAGATGCCGGCGTTGCTCGAGCGCTTGAGCCCCGGCCCGATCGCGATCTACGATCCCTTGGGCCTAGCCCAGACTTTGGCCGAAATGTACGACCTCTCCCAGCTCGACATCGCCGGGGTTTTCGTTCAGGACCTGGCCGATATCGGCCGATCCCTGCTGGGGCACGCGGCGCAACCGGTGACCGATCTGAAGGCCTGCGGCGCGCGCGACGTATTGGTCGTGGCCTTCGATCGGGCGCGCCTGATCGATCATATCCGCCACCTGGTGCCCGAGGGCGCGGCGCTGCACGATTTGAGCCTGGCACGCCTGCCGGACGACATGCTGACCGTGCCGCGCGACTATTTGAGCGGGCTGAATTTCGCCACCAACTACGTTCTGTTTCGTGATTCCGGCGGCCAGCATACCCGTCTCGTGAGCGCCAACTATTGGTCCGGCTATGGCGCCAAGGAGCCGGAGATCTGGTGCTGCCTGATGGACCGGGACGGCGCCGCGCTGGCCGAATGGCGCGAGCCCCTGCCGGGCGCCGGGGCGACCATCACTATCGACAGCGCGGAGGTCCGCCGGCGCTTTGACCTGGGCGACTTCACCGGTCAATTATTTATCCACGTCCTGCGGGTCGCCGGGCACGACATCGTCAAGTACGCACTGGATACCTATGGCGACGATCCGAACGATCTGTCGTGCACCCATGACGCCAATTCCTGGCCGGCCGAGCGTTACGCCGGCCTGCCCGCGCCGCGGGAGGACGAGCGGGTCGTGCTGTGGATTCAGAACAGCCACCCCTCGCCGATCCCGGCCGGGGCGGTCGGCCTCAACGTCATGGGTCGGGACGAGGTGTCCTGGCTCGACCGGGCGGTGCCCGGTTACGGCCTGCTGGCCCTAGACACGCGCGAACTTCTGCCCGAGGCGCGCTGGCCGCAACAGATCGAGGTCCGCGCCGGCAAGCACTTTGTGCGCCCCCGTTACGAGGTCTTCGATGGCGCCGGGCACAGCCGGATTGCCCATGCCAATGTGGAGCGCAGCGACTTGAAGCCGGACCCGGGCGTTCGGGAGATCGCCAACCTCTTGGGCAAAGGCTACCTCCTGCCCGCGCCGATTTTGCCGCCGGGACGTTTCAGCTCGCTGGTCCTGCCAACTCCCATGGCGACCGGGCAGGACACCTTGCCGGTCCGGGTCGCGGTCTACGACGCCGAGGGCGCTGAAGTCGCCTCGCAATCCCTCGGCTGCCTGCCGCGCGACCACGCCACCGCTCTGGAGACCGGCGCGCTTCTGGCCGAAGGGCTGGGCAAGGCCAACGGCGCCTGGGGTCACATGGAGCTGATCTACGACTTCGCCGAGGGCGGCGAGGCCGATGGCTGGCTGCACGGCCTGTTCCGCTATGAGGATAAGCACTCCGGCCACGTCGCGGAAACCAGCTTCGGCGCCCACGTTTTCAATACGGTGCTGACCTACAAAGGCGAGCCGCAGTCCTACGCCGGGCGGCCGCCGGGCCTGAGCACCCGGCTGTTCCTGCGCCTGGGCGACGCGCCCCTGGAGACCCTGTGCCATCTGATCTATCCGGCCTCGACTCCTTGGCACGGGGCCAGCCAGACGGCGCTGGTCCTGCACGACGCGGCCGGCCGCGAGGTTGCCAGCCGCGAGGTCGCGATCGCCTGCGGCGGCTCGCTGCTGTGGCGCGCCTCGGAGATGTTCGAAAGCAAGGACCTGGCGACGGCCAACACCGGCGGCTACGTGTTGATCCGCGACACGACCTGCCGCCTGTTCGGCTATCACGGCCTGATCCGTGGCGAGACCGCCTTCAGCCTGGACCATATGTTCGGGTTCTAGGCACGCCGGCGGGACTGCGGGCAGACAAGGCTTCCTAAAAAGTGTAGTTTAGCCCCCGAGCACAATGGAAAGTTCCGGTGCGCTAACCCGCAAGCTTTGGGAGAGGGGGGGTTAGGATGCTCATCGTCGGCGCTGTTTTTGGCGCGGTTCTCGCTTTCTTTTTTGTGGCCGGGCCACTTACCATTGCTATGGCGATAGCCTTGGGTTTATCGCCGGTGTTACCGATTATCGGCGCCTTGACCCAGTGGCAGTTTCCGGTTGGTACGGTCGGTGCCACGATCAGTCACATACTCTTCTCTCTCATCGCCTATGTTATGGCGGCGATCGCCACACCCGTGCCTACCGCAGGTCCCGTCACAGTGACCCCGGCCGGGGGCGGCTTTCCGATGCCTTGGGAATTCTTCGAAAGATTCGCCCGCGGCTGGCTGATCGGCATGAACGCGGTCGTGACGCTCACCCTGCCCTTCGCCCTGCCCTGGGTATTTTCCGGCCTACCGGCCGTTTCCCTATTGCTCGTGGCGGCATCGCCACTCCTGGCGATCGCCGCGACATTCATAGCCGTGGTCATCGTGATCCCGGCATTTGCGCCTGGAGTGGCCGCGAACAGTGTCTATGCCGGCATTCTTGGCTGGACCGCCTGGATCTCACCGCCCACCTGGCCGGCGACCGGGCTGGGCTTGTTGGTTTGTATCGTCAATTCCATCACCGCCTTGTTCGGCGCGCCGGTGCGCTGGGTTCCTGAATTCTGGACCGGGTCCCTCATGACCCACGGCGGCATTCTCTATCCCTTCTGGCGCGCGCCCGCGGGTTACAATCTTGGCAACTTCTATTTTCTCGATCCGCGTATTGGCGCCACCACGCCGGAGTTCATACCACCCGCCGGCGGCATGGCCGGCGGCTTCATAGGGCTAACCGCCGACGGCGCCACGCTGCATGAAACCGGTCATACCTTGAACGCTGCCGCCTTCGGGAGCTGGTTTAACTACGTCGGCTGGGCCCATCAGAATTTCTTTCCACCCGGGTTGAACGGTGGGCCGCGCGCCTACGCGGAGGTCTTGGCGGAAGCACACCTGCGCGATTCCACACAGCCTTGGTTTCCATTCTGGGCGCCACCGGTTGGCCTAACCGCTTTGACGCCGAACGCGCCACCGACCTTCGGTACCACAACCGTCGACGGGCTCCCCCCCGGTGCCTTCCTCAACTACAGTGCCGGGGCTAGTCTCACGCTCAGCGGCGCCAGCGCCGACGCCGACAGCTATCCGGCGGCCACCCTGATACCTGGATCGCCGGCCACCGGCGTGCGCTGGGTCTTTACAACGCAACCCGCGGGCGCCGGTGCGGCCATTGCCGGCGCCACAACAGCGGCGACCACGGCGACGGTGCCGCGCGGCGGCGACTACACCCTGGCCTTCGTCGCGACGGACGGCGCCCAGTTACCCACTGCGGGCGCGCTAGTATTCACGCCAAAGGTGGTTGAGGCGGTTGTGTCTGTGCCTATCGTGGCCGTTGTCGACCAGCCATTTACCGCCGATGGCTCCATGAGCACCGCCGGCGCCGATCTGGCGGGCGCAGCCTTGCCGCTGACCTTCGCCTGGTCCGTCGCGCCGCCCAGCGCGGTCATCGCCGACCCCACGCTGCCGATCATATCGGTTACGCCCAGCGAAACGGCGCCGCATGTTGTCACCTTGACGGTCACGGCTGCGGGCGCGGCCGGAACCAGTCATACGGCCAGTAGCGCGGTTCCGGTGAGCTAAGGGGGACTGATCATGGCATGTACCCTTCAGATCGGCGGGATCAATGGCGAAGCGGTGACCGGCGGCAGCTTGCCGACACAGCTACGGGTTTACGTTCGCCGTCAGGGCAACTGCGATCAGGTCGAAATCACCGTCCGCGTGACCCAGAACGGGCCCGCCATGTTCACGGCCGTGGCGGCGCCGGACAACAACGGCACGGCGACCGCCGGATTCATCGTCGAGCCACCGATATTCGCCTGTGGCTCGCCGCTTTGGGTCGAGGCGCGCTGCGCCGCCGGGGACGAATGCAGCGCGACCGCCCAGGTCTCCATAGACTGCAAGGCCCCCTCCGATGGGGGTCCAGGTGGGCCTAACAACGGCAATTGGCCCTGGCCGTTTCCGCCGCAGTTGTTTTGTCCCCTGATCGGCCGGGGCTTCACCCTGGCGCTATTTACCGGGATCGTCACCTTCCTTACCGGCGTTGCCATGGCGCTGCCGCCGGTGATCGGCGCCGGTGTCGCGATCGTGGTCGCCGCCTTCGGTATCCTCGCGGTCTGGCGGCACTGGTGCGCCATACCCTATTGCTATTTCTGGGGGGCGATCCTCTGGGTCTTGAAACGATGCCTGCTGGCCGGCGCGGTCCTGACCCTGTTCTTTGTCAGCGTCGCCACCTTGTTGTGCACCCTGGCCATAGGCTTTGCCGCGGGCGTGGTCACAAACCGGCTCCGGAAAGCCCATTGCCATCTGCCCAGCATGACCACGCCGCTAACCCAATTGCCGTTGTGGTGACGGTGCCAAGGCGCACGCTAAGGAGCCATTGACCTCGAGCCCACCGCCGGCCCGGCTTGCGCCGGTCCCGTGGCGGCATTATCTCTTGCTGAAGCTTTCCCTTCAGCCCTGGAAACCGCCATGTCCGACGTCCATCACAGCAAGGTCTTGATCCTGGGCTCCGGCCCGGCCGGCTATACGGCCGGCATCTATGCCGCGCGGGCCAATTTGAAGCCGACCCTGCTGCAAGGCATTCAGCCCGGCGGCCAGCTCTCGATTACCACTGATGTGGAGAATTACCCCGGCTTCGCCGACCCGATCCAAGGCCCCTGGCTGATGGAGCAGATGCAGGCCCAGACCGAGAATGTCGGCGCCAAGATCGTCATGGATACCATCACCCGGGTCGAGCTGGGCCAGCGGCCCTTCGTTTGCCACGGCGATTCGGGGGCGACCTATACCGGCGACACCCTGATCATCGCGACCGGCGCGAGCGCGCGCTGGCTGGGCCTGGACAGCGAAACCAAGTTCCGCGGCTTCGGCGTTTCGGCCTGCGCCACCTGCGACGGTTTCTTTTACCGCGACAAGGATGTTGCCGTAGCCGGCGGCGGTAACACGGCGGTCGAGGAAGCGATCTTCCTGACCAACTTCGCCCGCAAGGTGACCTTGATCCACCGGCGCGATTCCTTACGCGCGGAAAAGATCATGCAGGACCGCCTGTTCAAGAATCCCAAGATCGAGGTGGTCTGGAACCATGTGGTCGACGAGGTCTTGGGCGACGACGCCCCGCCCGGCGTCACCGGCCTGCGGATTCGCGGCGTCAAGGACGGCACCACGCGGGACCTGGCCGTCCATGGCCTGTTCGTCGCCATCGGGCACGACCCGGCGACCGCGCTGTTCAAGGGCCAGCTCGAGATGGACCCGGAAGGCTATATCGTCACCCAGCCGGATTCGACCGCGACCGAAGTCCCCGGCGTCTATGCCGCCGGCGACGTGCGCGACAAGGTTTTCCGCCAGGCGGTAACGGCCGCGGGCATGGGCTGCATGGCGGCGTTGGAGGCCGAGCGTTTCCTGGCCGCGCAAGCGGATGCGGCCGACGCGGCCGAGGGGATCCAGGCCGCCCAATAGGCCGGTCCCCTGCCCTCCCGCGCAGCCAGCCGAAAGGCAAGGACTGAAAAATGCCCGACACGCAAGTTCCGCCGCCACGCACCGGTTTGGCCACGAACATCATGGACTGGGACAAGCTGCGCGTGTTTCACGCCGTCGCCGAGGCCGGTAGCTTCACCCATGCCGGGGAAATGCTGAACCTCAGCCAGTCCGCCGTCAGCCGGCAAATCAGCACCCTGGAAGCCAGCCTTAAGGTGCCGCTGTTCCACCGCCACGCCCGGGGTCTCATCCTGACCGAGCAGGGCGAGCTTTTGTATCGAACCGCGCACGAGGTTTTCGGCAAGCTGGCCATGACCGCAGCGCGCCTGAGCGAAAGCAAGGACCGGCCCAAGGGTCTGCTGAAGATCACTGCCACGGTCGCCTTCGGATCGACCTGGCTGGCCCCGCGCATGCGCGAATTCATCGAAGTCTACCCGGAAATCCAGGTCAGCCTGCTGCTGACCGACGGCGAGCTCAATCTGTCCATGCGCGAGGCCGATGTGGCTGTGCGCCTGTCGCCGCCCAAGCAGGGCGACCTGATTCAGCGTCACCTCTTGACCGTGCACATGAACGCCTACGCCTCGCCAAGCTATATTAAGAAACACGGCGCGCCGAAAAGTCCGGCGGACCTGGACAATCATCACATCGTCGTCTACGGCGAGGACATCCGGCCCCCGGTTCCCGATGTGAACTGGCTGCTCAAGGTGAACCGCGATTCAGGGAGCCTGCGCCGGCCGGTTATGACCGTGAACAACGTCTACGGCATCATGCGGGCCCTGCAATCGGGCGCTGGGATCGGTGGCCTGCCGGAATTCATGACCGAGGGTTTAAACGACTTGGTCCAAGTCCTGCCGGAGCTGGAGGGCCCCCAATTCGACGCTTTCTTCGTCTATCCGGAGGAAATGCGGGCCTCGGCGCGGATCCAGGTGTTCAGAGATTTCCTGCTGAGAAAAGTGTCGGAGGCCAAATTTTGAGGCCTTAGCCCCTTAGCTGGAGCGCTGTCGAACCTGGGTAACCTCAGGTAAGACGCTGAAATTTTTCGTGTTTTCGCAGGACTGTGGCTGCTTTGCCGCACTTCGGGCAAATAGCCATGCGCTCAACGCATAGCTTAGTTGACAAAATTACCCCTAGCGATTCGGCTGCGACGGGTTATGTCTTAGGTGTGCTGCATCGCAGCATACACGGTCCCGCCTGGGACATCTGTTCTAGGCCCGGACCGCACGTCTCCCAGACGTGAAGCCTCCCTGTTAAACTTGCCGGGAAATCTACGATTTCCCGGCTTTTTCTTTGTCTGGGCCCTAAACGCCAAGCTTGGCGGCCAGGGCCCGGGGCCAATCCCGTGGTCAAAGGGTGATGTGGCCGGCCGGCCGCAATCACGGATGCCGAGCTCTAATTTCGCACCACCTCAGGTTGAGTTAGGGCATTTTTAATCCGGACTCAATTATATGCAGGCTAATTAAAATCCGTCGCGCGGGATATCCACCGCCATCATGACGGCCACGCACCCTCATAGGTCGTCTGATATGGCAATCCAGATCAAGGGGCGGCGAGACACCAAAAGGGCAGCGGGGGCACTTTCGCTGTCGAGTTCGAAGTCGGAAAGGGCACAACCGTTATTGTTCGCTTGCCGATCAAGGATTCACACAAGGCGGACGTTGCCGCCTAATCGGGTCACGTCATGCCGGGCTCTGACGATGTGTCGGACGCGGCGCGATCGCGCCGCTACATAAACAGCTTTTCGGACTCCATGCCCGCATAGAGATCAGCAACGAATTCGCCGTAACCGTTGTAAAGCTGGGTCGGCACGCGCTCGTCGGTGCCGATCACCCGCTCGCTGGCCTGGCTCCAGCGCGGGTGGGATACCTCCGGGTTCACATTGGCCCAGAAGCCGTATTCGCTGGCCTGGATCTCCTCCCAAAAGGACACCGGCCGCTGGTCGGTGAATTCGAAGCGCACGAT
Source organism: Kiloniellaceae bacterium (assembly GCA_021776095.1). Lineage (GTDB taxonomy): Bacteria > Pseudomonadota > Alphaproteobacteria > Kiloniellales > J153 > JAJFGN01. The sequence continues at coordinate 237,879 of JAJFGO010000021.1, forward strand.
CCCTTTGATCGACTTGAAGCCGTATTTCCACGGCACCGCCAGGCGCAAGGGGGTGCCGTTCTGTTTCGGCATGGCCTTGCCGTAAAGGCCGGTGGCGATGAAGGCCAGATCGTTGGTCGCCTCGGCCAGGGTCAGGCCCTCCACGTAAGGCCAGGGATACCAGGACGCCTTTTGGCCGCTGGCCACCTGTGGATTCTCGAAGGTCGCCATCTTGAGGTACTTGGCGCCGCCCAGGGGGCGGGCGAGATCGACCAGGGCCTTGAGGGGAAAACCGCTCCATGGCACGGCCATGGACCAGGCCTCGACGCAGCGATGCCGATATAGCCGCTCCTCCAGGGGCATCTTGGCCAGGAGGTCGTCGATGTCGATCTCCATGGGCTTTTCGACCATGCCGGCGATGCTGACGGTCCAGGGGCGAATTGGCAGGGCTTGCGCCTTTTGCCAGATGTTCTTGGAAGAGCCGAACTCGTAATAATTGTTGTAGGTGGTGGCCACGTCCTCGGCGGTCAGTTCGCGGTCCAGGCCATAGCGCAGATTGCGTTGAACCGGGTAGAGCTTGGCACTGGGATCCGGTGCCAAGTCTCCGGCGGCCAATTGGGTCGCCTGGGCCGGGGCGTCGTCGCAGCCCGCCAGGAGCGCCCCTCCGCTCAACAGAATGGGCCCGGCCACCGCCATCTTCAGCAAACGCCGCCGGTCCTCATAGACCGCCTCGGGCGTGGCCGCGGATTCACGAATTTCCCAACCCCGTTTGATCTTGAGCAACATGCGCGCGCGTCCTTCCGTTCACCTATCCGGCAGAGATGGGTCCTAGGGCCGGCCCGGCAAATCAAGTATTCGAGAGCCTGCCGCCCGGCCGAAATCGGCCCAAGGGCCCGCGAAATGCCGACTTTCCCAGGACTTCAGGCTGGGATCATAGGTCGCAAATATCACGTCGGTATCACGAGCGGCGAGCCCCCGCGGTCGGAGCCTCAGTCGTCGTGACCGGCGATTTCGCCTTTGCGGTACAGGAATTCGTCGACCATGGCCTCGAAATCCTTGTTGTTGCGGCGCATCCATTCCAGGACCATGCAGGCATGTTCCATTTCCTCGCGCATGTTGTGCAAGAGGATCTCCTTAAGCGCCTTGTCTTCGCAATCGTCGGCCCGCTGGCGATACCAATCGACCGCTTCCATCTCTTCCATCAGCGAGACGATGGCGTGATGCATGTTCAGGGTCTCTTGGCTCAGCCGCTCGCGCGGCGCGTGCAAACCTTCACTCGACATAGCTTCATCTCTCCCTTCGGGTAAATACGGGTCGTGCGTTCTCGTGCGGCGCCAAGCCCTATCGTAGCCGAGGTTAGGGCACGATCTGGAGCCGGACCTCCCCCAGGGGGCCGAAATCCGCGCTCAGGTCGTCGCCGGCCGCGACATAGATGAAGGGGGTGACCACGCCCGTGGTCACGATATCGCCCGCCTTCAGGCCGCGCCCCTCAGCCGCACCCTGCCCGGCCAGCCAGGCCAAGGCGTCGAGCGGATGGCCCAGCGCGTTGGCCCCCGTCCCTCGGCCTTCCTCCCGCCCGTTGCGGGTGAGGACCACGGCCTGCGCCCCTAGGTCGAGGTCGCGCCAAGCGGTCCGTTCCGGCCCCAAAACCAGGCAGCCGTGCACGCCGTTGTCGGCAATCAAGTGAGGCGCCCCAACGGTCCGCCATGCCTCGCCGTAAGCGCTGGTGACAACCTCGATGGCCGGATAAACGCCGGCCACAGCCTCGGCCACATCGGCGCGCCGGTAACCGCCATCGCGCGGCGCCAGATCACGATCCAGGCGCACGGCGAACTCCGGCTCGATCAGGCAGAAGTTGAGACCGGCCCTGGATATCCGGGCCGGGCTGGACAAGATCCCGTTGTCCGGCATGCAGCCAACGAAGGGTTCATCGAGGCCCAGAAACGTCTGTGCGGCCTGGCTGGTGGCGCCGATCTTGAAACCGGCGATCCGGGCACCCGCACCCTCCGCCACCACGGCCGCCTGAATTCGGTAGGCGTCCGCGAGGTTCGCGGGCGCGCAGTCCTCAGGCAGTCTCGCGATCGGGCGGCACGCGCGCCGCGCCAAAAGTAGCAAATTCGCGGCGCGCTGCGCGGCCTCAGGCGTCATGGGCGATCCGCTCTAACGCGCATCGTCGGAGCGCCGCTCCTCGATTACCTTTTCGGCCGGGCGCCCGGTCAATTCCTGAAGATGATCGAAGCTCCACTCGAAGCTGCCGACCCCGAAGGTCAGGGAGCGCAATTCGACGATCAAGTCCTGCAATTCGGCCTGGGGCAAATTGCACTTCAATTCGTCCCAACCGTCCCAGTCCGCTTTGGTTTCGAAGCCTAGGATCTGTCCGCGCCGGCCGCTGACCAGACCGTGGATCTTGGAAGTGAACTCGTTCGGCACCGAGATCGTTACACTGTAGATCGGCTCCAGGAGAACCGGCTGGCAGTTGGGCATGCCCTCCGACATGGCCAAGCGCCCAGCGGTCTTGAACGCCATGTCGGAACTGTCGACCGAGTGATACTGGCCGTCGAACAGGGTGACCCCCACATCGACCACCGGAAAGCCAAGCGGGCCGCGCTGCAGATATTCTCGGGCGCCGGTTTCGACCGCCGGGATGTATTGTCGCGGAACCGAGCCGCCGACGATTTTGTCGACGAATTCAAAACCCTTGCCACGCGGCAGGGGCTGGATCTCGACATGCACGTCGCCGAACTGCCCGTGCCCGCCGCTCTGCCGCTTGAAACGGGAATGCTGCGTGGTGCCGCGCCGGATGGTCTCCTTGTAGGCAGTCTGCGGCCGTTCGGTTTCGACCTCCACATGGTACTTGCTGTTCAGGCGATCGACCGCAAGCCGCAGGTGAATCTCGCCCTGGCCCCACAGCACCATCTGATGGGTGTCGGCGATGTGCTCCAGAACCAGGGAGCAATCCTCCTCGATCAGCTTGCCGATGCTGCCGGTCAGCTTCACTTCGTCTTGCCGGTTTTTCGGCGTGACCGCCACGCCGAAGACCGGTTTGGGCGCCGCCGGCCAGGCCATACCGGACTCCTCGACTCGTTCGCCGTCTCGCATGAGATCGCCGGCTTGCGGGTGTTCCATGCGGCCCAGGGCAACCAGTTCGCCCTCACCCGCCTCGGCAATCTTTTGGTTGTCCGGGCCCATCATGCGATAGAGGCCCGACACGCGTTCTCCGCCCAGGGTCATGCCGTCCTTGGCGACGCCATTCCAGACCCGCGCCAGGGTGACTTTTCCGGTATGGGCCTGATGATAGATCCGGATAACCGAGGCCGTGAATTCCTCGCCCAGCGGCACGCCCAGCCGTTCCGCCGTCTTGGCGGCCGCTGGGGTTTCGTGGCGCAAGGCCTTCCACAGGCGGGTAATGCCGTGGCTGGCCTCGGCCGAGCCGAACAACACCGGAACAATCAAATCTTCCTGCAGGTCCTTGGTCAGTTGCCCGTAGATTTCCTCCGTCGCGGGAATCTTGTCTTCGAGCAACTGCTCGAGCAGCGTGTCGTCGTAATCGGCCAGGGATTCGAGCATATCCTGGCGCGCTTCGTCCTCGCGGTCCTTAACTGCCTCGGGCATGGCAACGAGATCTGAGGCCGCGCCTTCCTTGTAGCGATAGGCCCGTTCGCTCACCAGATCGACGAAACCCTCGAGCTGCTCGCCGTTGCGTATGGGCACTTGGCGCAGCACCAGGGGTTTGGAGGACACCGCCTGCAGCGATTCCAGAAGGTCGCGCACGCGCACCTCGGTCTTGTCCATCTTGTTGACGAACAGGATGTGCGGAATCTTGTAGTCGTCTAAGATCTTGAAAATCGGCGCCAGGGTCAGAGCCCGGCTCGGCTCCGGCTCGGCCACAATGATCGCCACGTCGGCGGCCATGAGCGCCGCGTTACGTTCCTGACTCAATTCGACGGAGCCCGGGCAATCGATAAAAGACCAGCTGTCGCCCAAATAGTCGCAACGCGCGACGTTGGGCTCGACTGTCATCTGACGTTCGCGCGCCTCGGGCGAGGCGTCGCCCAGGGTGTTGCCCTGGGGCACGCTGCCCTTGCGCTGGGTCGCCTCGGCCGCGAATAAAAGGGCCTCCAGGAGGGTCGTCTTGCCGCTGGTATAAGGCCCCACGAGTACGGCGCAGCGCGCCGTCTTGGTCTCCCGTCCGGTCATGTCCAACTCCCTGTGTTTATTTTCCTAGTCCCGGCTTGCGGCCCCTCCCACCACAAGCGGTTTCAGACATGTTTTCAAACTGAGGCGAAGGCGGCAACAGAAAACGCCCACAGATCCGATTCCGCAGCCCCCGGGGCTCACATTGCAGAAAAATTAATGTTAATATGACCGCGAAACGGGAGCCCGGGACGATAAGAACAGCCCGTGCCGTTAAGGTCAGCCCCGGCGACGGCCGGAGGTGGGCTCCGTGTAGGGAGGACACACAATGTGCCAGCTTTTCGCCGGACAGGACCCGGCTACCTATGCCTATGTCGCCCGCTCGGTCCGCCTGGCGGGACATGCGACCAGCATCCGCCTGGAGGCGGCCTTCTGGGATATCCTGGACGAGATCGCCCAGCGCCAGGATCTGACCACGCCGCGCTTTCTTTCGATGCTCTACGACGAAGTTATTGAGCTGCACGGCAAAGTCTCGAATTTTTCCTCGCTACTGCGCGTCGCCTGCGTGCTTTACCTACGCCAGCCGGCGCTTATGGCCGACCTGCCCAAGGTCGCGCTCGAAGCCGCGCCCATGGCCGCTGCGGAGTAATCCGGCCGGGGTGGGAATCGGATTCGAGAACCTCTGCATCCGGCACGAAGCGGCCCAGCGGTTTCGTGAACGGCTTTGTTCGCCTTAGGCCAGGTTCGAACACTTAGCTTTACCGCCGGGACGCGCTCGCGGTTCTGTAAATGCTCATCACCACGCCATTCGAGGTCGGTTGCGTTTTCACCAGCGACAAATTTGTCGGTATGGAGCCCTGACTAAACAAGCGTTTTCCTGAGCCAAGCACGAGAGGAAAGGTCCACAACCGGAACTCATCGATAAGATTGTGGGAAAGGAGGGTCTGAATCAGTTGCCAGCTGCCGTGAACTTGCAGCAAGGGGCCGTCTTGTGCCTTGAGTCTAGCGACCTCTGCCGCGATGTCCCCGGTGATGGGCAAGGAGTTCTTCCACTCAAGTTTGCTCAAGGTGGATGTTGCAACGTACTTGGTCGCGTTGTTGAGTTTGTCGGCATGTGGGTTGTCGCTGACATTTGGCCAATGGGACGCAAAACTTTCGTAGGTTTTTCGGCCGAAAAGAAGATCAAATGGTGCAGCCATCGCCTCTTTGTCGACCTGAGCCATCACGTCGCCCCAGTATTCGACGGCCCAGCCGCCGTGCGTGAAGCCACCTGACGTGTCTTCCTCCGGCTGGGCGGGCGCTTGCATGACCCCGTCCAGGGTCAAGAATGTCAAGACAGCGAGATCTCTCATCGGGGGCTGGCCATTTTCATGTGGGGATGCGTATCTCTTACCGTGTCATTGCGGAATTAAGGACGCAATCCGGCCTCTAAACTAGCTGTCGCAGCACTGAATGCTGCCGCCCGTGCGACGCGACTCATTTTGGGCGGGGCGGGGTATTCCAGCCTGGCCGCGACACCCGCTTACTACTGCACAGGCGGAAAACGGCAAGAATCAGTCTTCCCATTCCTCATCAAAGTCAATCGGGTCAATTGGTGGCTGACCATAGAACGCTTGCCGGTATAGGTGGATATTTACCCTCGCAGCGACGTTCTTCTGAGGCGTATCAATGCCTAACTCTTCATTGATCGCCGTGCTTTGGATCATTTCTTCACCCCAGATTCCGAGATTGCCGTCCCATTCAACGCTGTTCACAATGGCACGCGCCGCATCCCGGAAACCCCATTCGTCCTCCTTGTTCCGCCCGATATGCCAAGCCCGTTCGGTTGGGTAATCTACACGATCAAGTGGGCGGTTCGCGAAGCCGCCGATTTCACGCGGGCGCGTACTGCCCCAGTCTCCATAGATGATCCGCGCACGGTTCGAGTTCCTCGCAACTTGTTCCAAGAGTTGCCGATTACTAAAGGGAACCGCCGTGGGTGCGTCCGCACTAAATGAGGTGAACATTTTCGGGATCGAAGTGCAGGAAAGGACGATTGGCACGGTAGCGTCAATCGCTTGAAGACTATTCGCAACGACACCGTCAAACCACACTGCAAGGCTCAGCGGATCGCGTGTCCAACCGCCTTCCAAGATGATCGCGAAATCCGCCGCCCCACCAGCGGCAAATGCATCCACGATCTCTTCAATGTTCTCCGGGAAGCGGTCCCGGACTATCCGCATGCAATATACGCGCCCTTGGGCTTGGAACGCTTCGATCTGCATTCTGATTTCCGCCTCAGATTGCCCGCGCGACTGAATGCACGGCCAAACACGCTCATGTTCTCTGACGAATGCAACCCAATTCCCAAAGCAGTCTGCAGGATCCATAAGCTGCACCAATTCGCGCTGCGGCTCACTTTCAAGGTTGGTGAACTGATAATTCCGGTCAATATCCAGAAAGTAAGGGCGGTTGGGAAACGCTCTTTGAACCCTTGTGATTGTGCGTTCGAGAGAGTTCGAGTTGGCCCACGGGGCGAGCAAGAAACAAGGTGTCATCTTGTCCTTCGTCGCACCCGGCAAGAACTCAAGCCCATTCATTTCACTGGCGCGCACCGCCAGCGTCGGAACAAAGGACTTGTTCTCAAGGACCACGCTCTTTCTCTATGCCTCTGCGAATGTGGACAGACGAATCTCCATTGCAGCTTTCGACACTTCGAAGCTTGCCGCAAGGCTTTCAATTGTGGCCTCAGTCACCACCCCATCAAAATCCTTGCTCAACTTTTTCTCAATTAGCTCCATCGGCATCACCAAATCAGCGGCAAGCCGGTTGGCCTCATACTCGATTCTTTCAGGCGCACCCGAGCGATAAAGTACGTTGTCAATAATCCCGCCCGGTGAGCTGTCAATCACATGTCGGTGCAGCAGGTAATGCGCCAGCTCATGCGCAATGGTGAAGCGCTGCCGTTCTCGCGCCTCATTCCGGTTCACACGGATGATATAATGACCATTCTCATTCGTGATTTGCCCAGAAACACCAGTGCGCATACTGGAAACTTTGATACCACCTACACCGATTTCCCGCGCCAAGCTCCCTAGCTTCACTGGATATTCAGACAGATATTTGTCCAGAGATTCTTTGTGCTCTGGATTGACTTTCCGCAGCTCCCTCGAAGGCATCATTTTCTCCTATCTCTCGCCTATATCTGTGGGATCAAAACCCTCTTCCAGTTCATCCATTGTAGGGGCCTTTTGCTCCTGAACGCGATTTCGTCAATGCGGGCTTTGATCACATCATCTGAAAGTGCCTCATCTGCTCGCTTTTGGGCGGCCGTCTCTGCCTTTTCACTCAATTCTCGGAAAGTGAACGCCGCCACGATACCAATGAAGATGGCAACCGCCGCCAGTACCACGGTCACCGCAGTCATCATGACACTGACAAAGCTCAAGTATGTCGGAAGGCTCAGCGCCGGTTCTTCCTGCGTCCAGGGGATACCATCCAACTTGTCCACTACGCCGAGGGACAATAGCAAGTAGCAGACGATCACCCCCCCGATGAACGCGGCAACATATCCTGCCACCTTCATTGCTGCACCCTCGTCAATGCCACGCTTGTCATATCAACTGATGTTCCTGTTATGTTCTTATCAGGAATATCTGACTTGTCAACACGAGAACTACAACAAACTTGAACGAGGGCCAATCACTGTCGGAGTTGGCCGCGGACACGACCCTTTGCAACGCTCAGATGCTTCCGCTTTTCTTTCTTTGGCCGCAAAGCAAGCAGTGCGGCGCGATATCTTGACGCGCCCACGCCCGACGCGGGCTCTATGTCCTTGATGCGCGGCGCGGCTTCTTGCCAAAAATGTTGTCCCAATTCTTGCGATAGTCATCGGTCACCAATTTCTGGTTCTCGCCGCGGCTGTATCCCTGGGACGCGTCCGAGGTCGAACTTCCGGGCTCCTGGCCGGGTTCCGCGTCGCTTGCCGTCGCGTCCTTGGCTTCGGCCTTCGCTGGTGTTTTTGCCTCGCTTGAGGGCTTGTCCTTGGCGCTAGCCTTAGCTTGCGTTTTCGCCTCGGATTTCGCCGCAGTCCCCGTCTCATTCGCCATGATTCGCCCTATCTTCGGTCTTTGCCGCATCGATGGTGATATATGGATCAAGATGCCCAGCCTATCAAGCTGGCAGGTCCCCCCAGGCCAGCCTCCGGGCGCCGGTCGATAAATGCCGTATCCGGCGATGTAGTAGCGGGCTACCACCACGGGCCGGCTTTCAGGGGCTAGGCTTGCTGCCTTGAGGGAACGCGCGCGGCGGGAGGCAAGGCAGGTTCCATGGCGAAAGCGATTCATACCATGATCCGGGTTCTGAACCTGGACCGATCGATCAGCTTCTACAATCAGGCCTTTGGCCTGGAGGTCGCCGATCACTTCGATTTCGACGGCTTTGCGCTGGTTTACCTGCGCAACGGCGAGAACGACTTCGAGATCGAGCTGACCCTGAACAAGGACCATAGCGAGCCCTACACCCACGGCGACGGCTATGGCCATGTCGCGGTTTGCGTCGACGACGTCAAGGCGGAGCACGCCCGCTTCCAGGCCTTAGGCCTGAACCCGAATGACGTGAAGGAATTTCACCGCAACGGCGCCTTGATGGCGCGCTTCTTCTTCGTTCAGGACCCGGACGGTTACAAGATCGAGGTTCTGGAACGGCACGGCCGCTATCAATAACAAAAACCATAACGCCTCAAACAGGAGAGACGACCATGAAAAAGACCACCGGTATGAACCGGCGCCAATTCCTGCACACCGGCGGACTGGCGGCGGCAGGCGTTGCCGCCGTCGCCTCCGGCACGGTTCTGGTGGCGCCGGACGGGGCCTGGGCGCTTCAGCTCCAAACCTTGGACGAACACACGGCGAAGACGTTGCTGGGCATGTCGCGCCAGATCTACCCCCACGACACCTTGGCCGACATGTACTACGCCGGGGTCGTGGAGGCCTTGGACGGCGCGGCCCAGTCGGATAAGGACCTGGCCACCATGCTGCGCGAGGGCGTCAGTGCCCTGGACCAGGCCATGGGCGTCAAATGGCTGGACCTCTCGGAAGGCAACCAGCTCGCCACCTTGACCGCGATTCAAGACGGCGCCTTCTTCCAGAAGGTGCGCGGCACCATCGTGGTCGCGCTCTACAACAATCCCCTGGTGTGGCGCCACTTCGGCTACGAAGGCCCGTCCTATGAGTACGGCGGCTATATCAACCGCGGCTTCAACGACCTCGCTTGGCTCGATGAGCCGTCCGAGGACGCCAGCCCCAAGGCCAGCTAGGACGAGGAGAAACACATCATGGCTATGATCGACAAAAGCGATTCCTCGGCCGTTGTCGTTATCGGCTCCGGCGCAGGCGGCGGTACTCTGGCTAACGAGTTGTGCCAGAAGGGGATCAAGGTTGTCTTGTTGGAAGCCGGCAAGCGCGAAACCACGGACAGCTTCTAGAACGACGAATGGGGCTCCTTCGGCCAGATCTCCTGGCTCGACAAGCGCACGACCTCCGGGACTTGGCGGGTCGCCAAGGATTTCGCCGGCCTGCCGGCCTGGATTTGCAAGACCGTCGGCGGCTCGACCACCCACTGGGCCGGCGCCTCGCTACGCCTCCAAGACCACGAATTCAAGGTCAAGTCGACTTACGGCGGGGTCGCCGGCGCCAATCTGCTCGATTGGCCGGTGACCTTGCAGGACCTCGAGCCGTACTACGCCAAGGCCGAGGACAAGATGGGCACGACCCGCACCAACGGCATTCCCGGCCTGCCCGGCAACAACAACTTCAAGGTCATGTACGCCGGGGCCAAGCGGCTCGGCTATAAGGGCGTCCACACCGGGCGCATGTCGATCAACAGCCAACCGCGCCACGGCCGCGATGCCTGTTGGCAAATGGGGTTCTGCTTCCAGGGCTGCAAGTCGGGCGCCAAGTGGTCGACGCTCTACACCGAGATTCCGGCCGCCGAGGCAACCGGCAATCTGGATCTGCGTAGTCAGGCTCAGGTCCTGCAAGTTCAGGCTGGCGCCGACGGTAAGGTCGCCGGCGTGCTCTATGCCGACAAAGACGGCAACCAACAGGTCCAGAAGGCGCGCGCGGTTTGCGTCGCCGGTAACTCGATCGAGACGCCGCGCCTGCTGCTCAACTCGGCCAATGCGCAGCATCCCGACGGCCTGGCCAATTCCTCGGGCCAGGTCGGCAAGAACTACATGCGCCACATGACCGGATCGGTTTACGCGACCTTCGACCGGCCGGTGAATATGTACCGCGGCACCACCATGGCCGGCATCGTCACCGACGAATCAATCAACGATCCCTCGCGCGGCTTCGTGGGCGGCTACGAGATGGAGACTCTTGCGCTCGGTCTGCCGTTCATGGCCGCGTTCCTAGACCCGGGTGCCTGGGGCCGGGGCTTCGCCGCCGCCATGGACATGTACGATCACATGGCCGGCATGTGGTTGGTCGGCGAGGACATGCCCCAGGAAACGAATGCGATCACCCTGCACGGTAGCGAAAAGGACCAATTCGGCCTGCCAGTGCCGAACGTGCACTTCGACGACCACGCCAACGATATCGCCATGCGCAATCATGCCTTCAAGCAAGGCTCGGCGATCTACGAGGCGGCCGGCGCCCTCACGACCATCGAGACGCCGCCCTATCCCTCGACCCACAACCTCGGCACCTGCCGGATGAGCGAGAAGGCAAGCGACGGCGTGTGCAACGGCTTCGGCCAAACCCACGACATCGGCAATCTCTTCATCTCCGACGGCAGCCAGTTCACCACCGGCGGCGCGGAGAACCCGACCCTGACCATCGTGACATTGGCGATCCGCCAGGCCGACTACATGGCCGAGCAGATGTCTAAGGGCGCCATCTGAGCGAAACCCGGAGCCTCGGCTCAATCTTTCCCTGTCAACTACCGAAACCTTGGCCCCGGGGCATCGCCTCGGGGTTTTTTATCGGCCGCGAACATGAGCCCAACCCACTTGCCCAGTGAGGACAGAGAAACCATGTTAGGGGGTGGAGGAGATCGGCATGACGAGACAGAACAGTGGCCTGAGCCGGCGCGGTTTTTTGGGTGTCTCCGCGGGAGCGGGGCTGTACACGGCCCTGCCGCAGACGGTCCGCGCCGAGGCCGGCGTGGTCGAGTACCGTCTTACGGCCGTGCCCGGGCGCGCGCGCCTCATCAGCCCGGAATTTCCCGAGACCGATCTGTGGACGTTCTCGGGAATCGTACCGGGCCCGCTCTTACGCCTGAAGCAGGGGGCGCGCCTGCGGGTTCTTATCGAGAACCGCCTGTCCGAGGCAACGACCGTGCACTGGCACGGCATCCGCCTGCCCAACAACATGGACGGCGTGCCGCACCTCACCCAGGCGCCGATCGAGCCGGGACAGCGCTTCACCTATGAATTCGATGTCCCGGACGCCGGCACCTATTGGTACCACCCGCATCTGCGCAGCTTCGAGCAAGTGGATCGCGGCCTCGCGGGCCCGCTCATTGTCGATGAGCGCGAGCCGATCCGGGTCGACCGCGATATCGTCTGGACCCTCGACGATTGGCGCCTGAACAAACAGGCGCAGATCACGAACGACTTTGGCCATCCGCACGACATGAGCCATGCCGGGCGGATCGGCAACACGGTGACGATCAACGGCGTGGTGCCGGAGACCTTTGCCGTGCGCGCCGGCGAGCGGATCAGGCTGCGCCTCATCAATGTCGCCAATGCGCGCGCCTTCAGCCTGAAGTTCGAGGGCCACAAGCCGACCATCGTCGCGCTGGACGGGCAGCCGGTGACGCCGCATCCGGCGCCGGGCGGCCGGGTCACTCTGGGCGCCGCCATGCGCGCCGATATCGTGCTCGACGCCGAAGGCAAGCCGGGCGAAAGCTTTCAAATCGTCGATGACTATTACAGCGAGGGCGCGTATCGCCTGGTCCGCCTGAATTATTCCGACGAGCGCCCGTTACGCGAAAGCCCGTTGGACGCACCGCTGGCGCTCGCGCCCAACACCATGCCCGAACCCGATATCGAAAACGCCGAGAAGCACTTCATCACGCTCGAAGGCGGCATGATGGGCTCGCTCAAGAACGCCATGATGGATGGCCGCAAGGTCGACCTGCGCGCGATGATGCACAACGGCAAGGCCTGGACGATCAACGGCGTGGTCGCGACCGGCCATGTCATGGAGCCGATGCTGACCCTGAAGCTCGGCCATACCTATATCCTGGACATGCGCAACCACACCAGATTCGCGCACCCCATGCATTTTCACGGCCATGCCTTCCGCGTGATCGCGCGTAACGGCTTGCCCAACACACACCGGGAATGGCTCGATACCGTGCTTCTGGAGCGCAGCGAGGGCGCCGAAGTCGCCTTCGTCGCCGATAACCCGGGCGACTGGATGTTCCACTGTCACATCCTAGAACACCAGATGGGCGGCATGATGGGCATCATCCGGGTGGTGTGAGAAGCAAACTTCACAACACGGGCAATCCCATGTCGTATGACGAGCTAATACTGGAAGCGATTTCTAAGCGCGCCTCTGTCGAGGTCGTGAGCTTGGTCGAAATTCTTTGGTATGTCGATGGCCGAAATAAGACCCTTCTCAACTATGACGAGGTGGACGGCGGTCTTCGAAGACTAATTCAGGACAAGAGAATAATTGAGGCAGATCACCTTCAATACCGAGTGCGTTCGGATGGCGATGAGGATCGAAGCTTTTCTGGCCTGAATGGGCTGGAATATGAAGCTGCATTGACGGAATACCGCCGTCAGTTTTTCGCAGCCTATTCGGCGCTAAAAGATGAGGCCTAGCGGCCTTGAGACGTCATGGACCTTAGAGGATGTTACACGGGTACTAACCGGAGACCGTCCCCATAGAAAAGGGCTTCAGCGCCTCGTAGACTTCCGCATTGGCCGGCGTTTCGACGCCAAGCTCGGCGCCCAGGCGCACGATCTCGCCGGTCAGCCAATCCAGTTCCAGGCGCCGGCCGCGCTCCAGATCGACCAGCATGGAGGGTTTCACGTGCCGCCCCAGGGTGCCGCTTTGCGCCATCAAGGTTTCGGCCAGGTTGTCATCCAGCGCGATGCCCTTGGCCCGCCCGACCGCGGCGGCCTCCGCCATCATGGCGGCCAGGCGGTCCCGGCCGCCGGCATCGTCCAGCACCTCGCCGATGGGCGCGCGCTGGTAACACGCGGCCCCGGCGAGCGGCGCCAGAAACACGAACTTCTTCCAAATATCGTGGAGGATATCGTCAGAGACCTTGTGCTCGATCCCTGCGCTCATGCAGGCTGAGACCATGCATTCAAGGCGCCAGGACTCGGTGCCGTCGAGCTCCGCGAAAGTAATTTGCGCGAGGCGGGAATCGTGCCGGATCACACCCGGCGATTCGATCACCGCGCTGATCCGTGCTACACCGCCCAGGACGTACTGCGCCCCCAGGATGTCCGAAAGTTGCCGCGTCACCGAAACCCCGTTCTGAAACGGGATCACGGCCGTATCGTGGCTCAGCATCGGCTTGATTTGTTCCGCCGCCACCTCGACGTCCCACAGCTTGACGCAGAACAGGACGATATCGGCAGGGCCGATCGCAGCCGGGTCGTCGGTCACCTCGGGCTTGGCGATATGCAGATCGCCGAGCGGCGATTTGAGCGTCAGGCCGTCGCGCCGCATGGCCTCGCCGTGCGCGCCCCGCGCCACGAAAGCAACCTCGTTGCCGTCCGCCGCCAGGCGCGCGCCGAAGTAGCCGCCGATACCCCCGGCCCCGATGATCGCATATTTCATGTTTCGCGACTCCGCATTCAGAACACGGCCCTCACTGCAATTTTTCGACGCCCGCGACCTCGCCCCGAGATACAAGACCGGTGCCAGCTGATAGGCTGCGGATAACGGGGCCGCTAAAGAGAGATGTTGTCCGAAATGCCGATCACAATCAAACACGCAACGCCTGAAGACGCGGAATGCGTCGCCAAACTCATCGCTCACCTCTTGACCGAGTTGTCGGATGGCGGCCCTATCGAAGGCCTATCTACCTATACGTCGATCTGCCGGGATTTGCTCTCCGGCAAAGGGCGATATTGTGCCCTGCTTGCGCGGGACGGCGATGACCGGCCGGTCGGTGTCCTAACCCTGTCGGAATGCGCCGCGGTCTATGCCCTGGGCATGTTCGGGGAAATCTCGGAGTTTTATGTCGCGCCGGATTTCCGCTCGGCAGGGCTGGGGCAGCGATTGCTCGATTGCGCGGCGGACTATGGCCGGACGCGCCGCTGGTCACGACTTGAGGTCTGCGCGCCGGACCTGCCGCGTTGGGCGCGCAGCGTGCAATTCTATGAGGCGAACGGATTCAGTAACGTCGGTCCGCGCCTCAAAAAACTGCTGCTATAGAGTCGCAGCTACACCGTCCATAACATTACGGCTCGTCCGCTACTTCAGCGCCTCGCAAGCGCGCTTGATGCGCGTGCAGGCCTCCCTCAAGGCTTCGGTCGAGGTTGCGTAGGAGATGCGGAAATAGGGTGACAGGCCAAAGGCCTCGCCCTGTACCGCGGCCACGCCCTCGGCCTCCAAAAGATAGGTCACGAAATCGCCGTCGGAGGCAATGGTCTTGCCGTCCGGCGTTTTCTTGCCGATCGCCCCGGCACAGGAGGGATAGACGTAGAACGCGCCCTCCGGCCGATGGCAGGCGAGACCTGGACACTTGTTCAGCATCTCGACCACCAGATCGCGGCGCTCTTTGAAGGCCTCGTTGTGCTCGGCGATGAAATCGTTCGGGCCGTTCAAGGCCTCGACAGCCGCCGCCTGGCTGATCGACGACGGATTCGATGTGCTTTGCGACTGGATCGTGGTCATGGCCTTGATCAAGTCCTGGGGCCCACCGGCAAAGCCGATCCGCCAACCGGTCATGCAATAAGCCTTGGACACGCCGTTCATGGTCAGGGTGCGTTCGTACAAGGCCGGCTCGACCTGGGCCGGGGTAACGAACTTGAAGTCGTCGTAGACGAGATGCTCGTACATGTCGTCGGTCAGCACCCAGACATGTTCGTGCTTTTTCAGCACATCGGTGATCGCCTTCATCTCGTCGTGGCTGTAGGCCGCACCGGTCGGGTTCGAGGGGCTGTTCAGAATGATCCACTTGGTTTTGGGAGTGATCGCGGCGTCCAAATCCTCGGCGCGCAGCTTGAAGTTGTTGTTTTGCGAGCACGGCACGATGACCGGCTCGCCCTCCGCCAAGAGCACCATATCCGGATAGGACACCCAGAAGGGCGCCGGAATGATCACCTCGTCGCCCGGATTGAGCGTCGCCATGAGCGCGTTGTAGATGACCTGCTTGCCACCCGTGCCGACGATCACCTGATCGGGGGTGTAGGCCAGGTCGTTCTCGCGCTTGAACTTGTCGCAGATCGCCTGCTTCAGCGCCGGCGTGCCGCCGACCGCGGTGTATTTCGTGTCGCCGCCTTCGATCGCGACGATCGCCGCCTTCTTGATGTTGTCGGGAGTGTCGAAGTCGGGTTCGCCCGCGCCCAGGCCGATCACGTCCCGGCCGGCGGCTTTCAACTCGCGCGCCTTTTGGGTCACAGCGATGGTGGCCGAGGGCTTGATCCGCGACAAACGTTCGGCGAGCTGGGACATGGCTTGAAACTCCTCAAAAAAAGCGCCACCGGCGCCGGCATCCGGCCGCGGCACGCGCACGGTAATCAAGCGGGGCAAAGCTGGCAACCGGACAATCCGGTTTGCCGCGCCCTAGGGCCCGGCGGTCAATTGCCGGCGCAGGACCGAGGTGAAGAAATCCGTCTCCTCAGCACTGTCGGTGCCATGCCGCAAGAGGAAATCGGCGATGTCGCGGCCGGAATACCGCCCGAAAAGCCTGCCGCCGCGCAAGATCAACGTCTTCTGGGCCAGGGCCTCCGCACTGGCATGGCAGATGCCGCAGCGGACCTCGAAACGGCCTCGGCCCTGGGCGATGCGCCGCAGGGCACCATAAATCGCGTCGATTTCGCTCTCCTCGGGCGCCCCGAAATGCCCGCGCATGAACGCACGCAAATCCAGATCGTCGGAGGTAACCAACGCGCCGGTGGCGGTCAACGACAGCCGTTCGCGCACCAAGGGGCCCGCCCGGTCATGACAGGCACCGCACTTGGCTTGAAACAGGCCGGGGCGCGGCGGCGCTTCGGCGCCGTAGGCCTCCCGGCGCTCCATGGTTTGCGCGCCCGCCGCGGTCACGGCCTGCCACACACCGCCCAACGCAAGGGCGAGAACGGCGGCGAATAGAATAGCCCGGTCAATCCCGGTCATGGCGATGCACCCGAATGGGTATTGCGCCGCCAGCATAGCAGGGAACGCCGGCACGGCACACCGGAACCAGGTCAATACGCGCCGCGATCTTGCCGCAATGTTTCGCGGTATTGCCGCTTTTGCGGCGCGCCGCCGCCTCGGCAAATCGTCAGGCATGAACGGGTCGACCATTTCGCAATTTCGGGGGTCCGTATTTCATGCCGCATGTAACCGACAACCTTACCTTTACCGGTGTGTTCCCACCGCGCACCGTGGCCTTTTGCCGAAGTGCCGTGGCGACCGTTTTGGCCACCCTGTGCTTGGCGGTTTTATTGCTTTTGCTCGGCGGCCTCTTTGTCTTGGCGCCGACCCGCATATCCTTCGCGCAAACGCCGCAAAACACGGCCGAGGCGGTGCCGGCGGGGCTTTTCTTCCATGCCGACAGGGAGGAGGCCGCCTTGGAGGCGCCGTTGCTCAAGTCCGAGGTGCAAATCGCGGTCAACGGCACGGTCGCACGGGTCAAGCTGCGCCAGCACTTCCTCAACCCAAGCACCGCCTGGGTCGAGGGTGTCTATGTCTTCCCGCTGCCGGAACGCTCGGCGGTCGACCGGCTTATCCTGTGGGTCGGCGAAAAGCGCATCAAGGGGCAGATCCTGGAGCGCGCGCAAGCCCGCAAGGCCTACGATACCGCCGCCGCGAAGGGCCAGCGCGCAAGCCTGCTGTCGTCCGAGCGGCCCAATGTCTTCACCACCTCGGTCGCTAACATCGGGCCGGGCCAAGAGGTCGTGGTCGAGATCGAGTATCAGGACGCGGCGCGCTTCGACGACGGCCTCTATTCGCTGCGCTTTCCCATGGTGGTCGCGCCACGCTACAGCCCGCCGGGGTCGCTCGAGATGGCGCAAGACGGGGCCACGGCCCTTGCGCCGGTCAGGGGCACACCCGGGCGAGGCCGCGACCTCTTCGGGCCGGTGCGCCATCCCGACGACCCGGTGCCGAGCCCGCTCAGCCTGAGCGTCGCCCTGGACGCGGGCGTCCCGCTGGCCGGGATTGAGAGCCCCTATCATGCGGTCAATATCCTGGAGACCGACGCCCGCCGCCGCCTGGTCACCCTGGCCGACGGGCCGGTCCCGGCCAACCGGGACTTCGTGTTGGAATGGCGGCCGGCCCTGGGCGGCGCGCCGCTGGCCAGCGTGTTCGCCCAGGAGGTCGCGGGCGACAGCTTTCTGCTGGTTACTCTCTTGCCGCCCGCTGGGGACCGCGAGGCAGTGGTCCGCCCACCGCGCGACGTGATCCTGGTGATCGACACCTCCGGCTCAATGCACGGCGCCTCTATGGCGCAGGCCAAGACCGCCGTGTTGCGCGCGCTCGCCGGGCTGCGCCCGGAGGACCGTTTCAATGTGATCCGCTTCGCCAGCGGCACCAGCAGCCTGTTCGGCGACGTGCGGGCTGCCTCGGCTCAGAACCTGCGCCGGGGCGCGCGCTTCGTCGAGACCCTGAAGGCCGAGGGCGGCACCCAAATGATGCCGGCCTTGATCAAGGCCCTGGCCAAGCCCGCACAGGTCGGCCGTCTGCGCCAGGTGCTGTTTCTGACCGACGGCGCGGTTAGCAACGAGGCCGAACTGTTCGAAATCATCGCCGGTCTGCTGGGCGAAACGCGGCTTTTCACCGTCGGCATCGGATCCGCGCCGAACAGCTATTTCATGCGCAAGGCCTCGGAACTGGGCCACGGCAGCTTCACCCATATCGGCAAGGTCGAAGAGGTTGCGGCGCGCATGGACAGCCTGCTGAGCAAGTTGGAGCAAGCCGCCCTGACCGGCCTCACCACCGCCTGGCCCGTCTGGGCGGAAACCGGGCCCGAGATCTATCCGTCGCCCCTGCCCGACCTTTACGACGGCGAGCCGGTCAGCTTCACCGCCCGCGTGCCGGGCATGGGGCTGGCCGCCCTAAAGGGCGCGCTCACCCTCGGCGGTCAACGCGGCGACCAAGGATGGTCCACGCCTTTGGCGCTGGACTCCCTGCACCCGGCCGAAGGGGTCGCGGCGATCTGGGCCCGGGCAAAGATCGCGCAGATCGAGGACGGTGTCTTCGCCGGGATCGATGAGGAAACCCGGCGCGCCGCGGCCCTCAAGGTCGCCCTGGACCACCGTCTGGTCACCAAATACAGCAGCCTAGTGGCGATCGACCCAGACCCGGTGCGCCCGGACGATGCCGCACTGCATAGCCAGGACATACCGCGCGCCTTGCCCGCCGGGTGGGACTTCGATCATGTCTTCGGCGCACAAGTCAAAGAGATGAAGCTGCGCGCCCTGCCGGCGCCGCTCTTGAAGACGGCGCCTTTCGATAGCGCGCCGATCAGCTTGCCGCAGACCGCCACCCCGGCGGCGCTGCACGCCCTGGCGGCGCTCGCCCTGGTGTGCGGCGGCCTTTACGTCCTGCTGCTGAGCCGCCGTCTGGGCCGGGCCCATGGCCGCGGCTAAGCATTGGACCCTGGCCGGTGCCGGGGCCCTGCTGATCGGGGTCGGGCTCTGGCAAGCTGGCGAATCCGCCTATATCGAGGCCAAGGCCTGGCTCGCCCAGGGCCTGCTGTCCGAGGCCTGGGCCGCGACCCTGGACGGAGAGCGCCAAGTTAAGCCTTGGCCCTGGGCCGACACCTGGCCGGTCGCGCGCCTCCAGGTGCCAGCCTTGGGAATCGAACGGATCGTCCTGGCCGGGGCCAGCGGGCGCACCCTCGCCTTCGGCCCGGCCCACCTGGACGGCACCGCCCAGGCGGGCGCGCCGGGGCACGCGGTTCTAACCGGGCATCGCGATACCCACTTTCGCTTCCTGCGCGACCTGCGGCCGGGTATGGAGCTGCGCGTCCAGGGGTCCGACGGCGCCTGGCACAGTTACCGAACCGGGGGCAGCACGGTGCTGGACGCACGCCGGGCCCGTTTGAGCCAGGATCCGGGCCAGCGCGACCTGACCCTGGTCACCTGCTATCCCTTCGATGCCTTGGTGCCGGGCGGGCCCCTGCGCTATGCGGTTTCCGCGCGGGCCGAAGGCGTGCCGGCCACCGCCGCTCAATAGCCGAGTGCGCAGCCGTCCTTGCGCGGTTCCGAGGCGCCGGTCAGAACGCCTTCGTCCCAGTCGATCCAAATCGCCTGGCCGCCGCCAATCGGTTTCGCCGCGGCCTCGATCTCGTGGCCAAGGGCACGCAAGCCGGCCACTGCGTCCGCCGGAATGCCGCTTTCCACCTCAACCGGCCCGTCGGGCTTGGGAAACAGGCGCGGCAAATCGATGGCTTCCTGCAGGTCCAAGCCGAAATCGAGCAGATTGGTCAGGAACCAGGCGTGGCCCATGGCCTGAAAATGCCCGCCCATGACCCCGAAGGGCATGACCGCGCGCCCATCCTTCACCGCCATGCCCGGGATCAGGGTATGCATGGGCCGCTTGCCGGGCGCGATACAGTTGGCATGCCCCTCCATCGTATTGAAGCTCTCACCCCGGTTCTGCAGAACGATCCCGGTCTTCGGGCTGACCAGGCCGGAGCCGAAGGAATGGAACAGCGAATTGATGAAGCTGACCGCGTTGCCGTCGCGATCCACAACACACAGATAGACCGTCGAGTGATGGGCCGGAATCGGACCGGGCGGCAACTGCGCCATGGCGTGCGCCGGGTCTATCCGGGCGCGGTGCGCGGTCGCATAGTCCCTGGACAGCAGTTGCGCGACCGGGACATCGACTTGTTTGGGATCGCCGAGCAAGTTGGCCCGGTCGTGATAAGCCAGGCGCGCGGCCTCGATCGTGGGGTGCAAGCGTTCGACCGAGAGCGGGTCGCTCAATCCGGGCATGATCTCGGACAGGATGTTCAGAATTTCCAAGGCGATGATGCCTTGACCGTTGGGCGGGCACTCGAAGATCTCGTATCCGCGATAGGTGGTGGAGATCGGCGTCACGTATTCGCCGCGCACACCGGCGAAATCCTCCAAGGTGTGCAAACCGCCCAGGCCGCGCAGATAGCCGACCACATCCTCGGCGACCCGGCCGGTGTAGAAGTGGTCGCGGCCGTGTTCGGCGATCCCGCTCAAGGTCTCAGCCAGTTCGGGCTGTCGGTGCAGGGTGCCCAAGGCCGGCACCTTGCCGTCCGGCAGGAAGATGCGCGCCGCCGTCGGATCGCTCGCCAGCAGCTCGGCCGAGCCGGTCCAGTCCACATGGACCCGCGCGGAGACCGGATAGCCATCCCGGGCATAGCCGATCGCCGGTCCCAGAACCGCGCCCAGATCGCGCGTGCCGTGATCGCGCAAGAGCTGCGACCAGGCGTCGATCGCGCCCGGAACCGTGACCGCGTGGGGCGTTTGGCGATCGATCTTCTCGACCCCCATCTCGCGCAGGCGGGCGGCTGTGGCCGCCGCCGGCGCCGTGCCGGAGCCGTTGAAGGCAATGATCTCGTCGCTGCCGCGCGGGGCATAGAGGGCGAAGCAATCGCCGCCAATACCGGTCGATTCGGGCTCGACCACGCATTGCACGGCGCAGGCGGTGATCGCCGCGTCCATGGCGTTGCCGCCGTCGCGCAATACCTCGATCGCGGCCAGGGTCGCCAGCGGGTGGGAGGTCGCGGCCATGCCGTTGGCCGCCAGCACCGGCGAACGGCCGGCAAGTTCCAAATTTCTCATCGTATCTCCTCGAAGGCTTTGACCCATCAGGCCAAATGGCGCCGGGCGGCACAAACAAAATCGACCCATCCGGTCTGGACAAGGAATTGCGTGCTCAGGAACCGCCGGATCTAGGGGATGGAGCCAGGTATACCCACGTAGAATTTATGCTTACGGATTCTTAAATGGGCGCGGCGCAAGATTAGGCATGCCGAATAGTGTGGATATCCCGGCCCGACCGACCATCGGCCTTGCATTGGGCAGCGGGGTCGCGCGGGGCTGGGCTCATCTGGGCGTGATTCGCGCGCTGGAGCGCTATGGCTTCCAGCCCCAGATCATCGCCGGCACCTCGATCGGCGCCCTGGTTGGCGGGTCCTATTTGGCCGGCCATCTCGATGCCCTCGAGGACTGGGCGCGCGGGCTCAACAAAGTCCGAATCATCTCCTACCTCGATTTCCGCGTGCGTAGCGGCGGCATGATCCGTGGCCAAGCCCTGGTCGAGGCCATGGAAAAGCACCTGGCCGGCCTGAACATCGAGGATTTCGGCAAGCCTTTCGCCGCGATCGCCACCGATCTCCTGACCGGCCACGAGGTCTGGTTGCGCAAGGGGCCGTTGGTCGAGGCAATCCGCACCTCTTTCTCCCTGCCCGGCATCTTCGAGCCGATGCGCGTCGGCGGGCGCTGGCTGGTCGATGGCGCGCTGGTCAACCCTGTGCCGGTCTCGGTCTGCCGGGCCATGGGCGCGCAGATGACCATCGGGGTCAATCTCAACGCGGATCTGATCGGCAAGGCGCGGCGTCCCGGCATGGATTTTCAAAGCATCGCCGGCTTCGATCTTCTGGAAGAGCTGGACCAAGGCACCCAACCCGCGCCCGGTTCGAAGCTGACCGGCTTGACCCGGCGCATCTTCAAACGCCAGGCCAGCAACCCGAGCCTGTTCGGCGTCATGATCTCGTCCCTCAATATCGTGCAGGATCGGATCACCCGGTCACGCTTGGCGGGCGAGCCGCCCGACGTTCACATCACCCCGCGTCTGGGCAATATCGGCCTGGTGGAATTCGATCGCGCCGACGAAATCATCGCCGAGGGCGAAGCCGCGGTCGAACGGGTGCTGCCGGAGCTGCGCGCCGCCTACGGGATTTTCGGCCACGACCTCGCCAGCGCCGCGACCAACGGCAAGTAATCGTTTCTCTTGTTTGCGCGCCGGGTGGCGCTCACTGCCAATCCAAGATCACCTTGCCGGATTGACCTGACCGCATGATGTTGAAGCCGTCCTGAAAGGCGTCGATCGCGAAATGGTGGGTTAGGATCGCGGAAATATCGAGGCCGCTCTGCAGCATGGTGGTCATCTTGTACCAGGTCTCGAACATCTCGCGCCCATAGACACCCTTCAGGGTCAGCCCCTTGAAGATGACCTGAGTCCAATCGATCGCCGCCGATTCCGGTGGGATGCCCAAGATGGCGACGTTGCCGCCATGGTTCATGGTGCGCAGCATGTCACGGAACGCCTGCGGGTTGCCGGACATTTCCAAGCCGACATCGAAGCCCTCGCGCATGCCGAGCTCTTTCATTGTGTCGTCCAGGTTGCCTTCGGTGACGTTGACCGTGCGGGTCGCGCTCATCTTGGCGGCCAGGCTCAGCCGATAGTCGTTGACGTCGGTCACCACGATATGACGCGCGCCGACATGCCGCGCGATCGCGCTCGCCATGATGCCGATCGGTCCCGCGCCGGTGATCAGCACGTCCTCACCGACCATGTCGAAGGACAGCGCCGTGTGAGTCGCATTGCCGAGTGGGTCGAGGATCGCGGCGATGTCGTCGGTGATGTCCTCCGGCAAGGGAAAGGCATTGACCGCCGGGATACTCAGGTATTCGGCGAAGCAGCCCGACCGGTTGACGCCGACCCCGGCCGTGTTGCGGCACAGATGGCGCCGCCCGGCCCGGCAATTGCGGCAATGCCCGCAGGTGATATGACCCTCGCCGGAGACCCGCTCGCCGATGGTGAAGCCCTTCACCTCGCTGCCGATCTCCACGACCTCCCCGGCGAACTCATGACCCACGACCATGGGCACGGGGATGGTTTTTTGCGACCAGGTGTCCCAATTGTAGATGTGCACGTCGGTACCGCAGATCGCGGTCTTGCGGATCTTGACCAACACATCGTTGTGACCAACCTGCGGCACGGGAACGTCTTCCATCCAGATGCCCGGTTCCGCCTTCGCCTTGACCAGCGCTTTCATCGTTTCGCGCTCCACATTTTCGTTCCTAAACTGATCATCGCGCCAAGCGACTCTAACCGATCACGCCAAGGTCGCGGCCGACCTTGGCGAAGGCGGCGAGCGCACGATCGATTTGTTCGGGCGTGTGCGCCGCCGACATCTGGGTCCGGATACGTGCCTGTCCCTTTGGCACCACCGGGAACGAAAAGCCGATCACGTAGATCCCCTCGCCAAGCAAGCGTTCGGCCATCTCGGCGGCCAACTTAGCCTCGCCCAGCATGACCGGGATTATCGGGTGACCGCCACCGGCAAGCGTGAAGCCTTGCGCGGTCATGCCGTCGCGGAACCGCGCGCTGTTCGCGGCCAGGCTCTGGCGCAGTTCGCCGCTCGCCTCCAAAAGGTCGAGAACCTTGAGCGTGGTCGCCGCGATCACCGGGGCGATACTGTTGGAAAAGAGATAGGGCCGGGAGCGCTGCCGCAACCATTCGACGATCGGTCCGCGCGCCGCGGTGTAGCCGCCCGAGGCGCCACCCAAAGCCTTGCCCAAGGTGCCGGTGAGGATATCGACCCGGCCCTCGACGCCGCAGTGTTCCGGCGTGCCGCGCCCGGCCTCGCCCATGAAGCCGACGGCATGGGAATCGTCGACCATGACCATGGCGCCGTGCGCCTCCGCCAGGTCGCAGATCGCCGGCAGGTTGGCGATGATGCCGTCCATGGAGAAGACGCCATCGGTCGCGATCAATTTAAAACGGCAATCGCGCGCCGCCTCGAGCTGACGCTGTAGATCGGCCATGTCGTTGTTCGCGTAGCGCAAGCGTTTGGCTTTGCACAGGCGCACGCCGTCGATGATGCTGGCGTGGTTCAGGGCGTCGCTGATAACCGCATCTTCTTCGCCCAGAAGGGTTTCGAACAGCCCCGTGTTGGCGTCGAAACACGAGGAATAAAGGATCGTGTCCTCCATCCCCAGGAACGCGGAGATCCGGCCTTCGAGTTCACGGTGAATATCCTGGGTGCCGCATATAAAGCGCACCGAAGACATGCCGTAGCCCCGGCTGTCTAGCGCCGCCTTGGCGGCCGCGACCAGGGCCGGATGGTTGGAGAGCCCCAAGTAGTTGTTGGCGCAGAAGTTGATCGCCTCTTGCCCATCGGCCAGGCGGATCGCGGCATCCTGAGGCGAGGCGATGACCCGCTCCGCCTTGTACAGGCCGGCCTCGCGCAGAGCGCGGGTCTCGCCCGTTAGGTGCTCGAGTAATCCCTTGTCCATGCTCGTTTCGCCTCTGTCCAGTTAGCGCGAGGTTATGGCGCCGCGCGCCGGCGCAAGCAAGCGCACGGTGGACCGGTCACCCCAAAGGCGGTGGCGGCCAAGCCAGAAACACCCCGCCCAGCAGGGCCTCGATCGCCAAGTAAATCAAGCTTGTGGCGCCGGGCAGCCCATCGACCAAAAGCGAGTAAAGCCGCGAGACCACCACAGCGGCCATGACCACGCCGAGCGCCAGTACCAGCATCCGGGAGCGTTCCAGGTCCCAACAGGCCCACAGGGCCAGCATGCCGACGGCCGCCATGGTGGCGTTCAGGCCGCGCAGGTGGCTGCGGGCGTCGGTCGCGTCCGCGATCAGCCAGGTCCGGCCGATCTTGATTTGAAAGACACCGGCCAAACCGGGCCCCAGCAAGCCAATGCCGAGCAATACCAGCAAGCAATACAGGACACCCATGTGTCCCAAACTCATGCCCCGCCCCCCCGGCGCGGTGCGCCGACCTCCGGCAAGGCCTCGCCCATGGCGTCCATCAAGGACCCGGCAAGGGCGAATCCGGTCTCGACCAGTTCCGGGATCACCGTATGGGCGCCCAAGCGGCGCAGCTCCTGGGCGTGGGCGTCGTCGCGTGCCCGGGCATAGACCTTCAGCTCGGGAAAAATATAGCAAACCGTCGCGACGATCTGCGCCGTGGTCGCTGCGTTATTCAAGGTCAGCACCAGGGAGCGCGCGGTCTCCACATGAAGGGCGGCCAGAATCTCCGGCTTGGAAATATCGCCGTAGTAAACCGGATGCCCGCTGGCGCGCGCCTGGGCGATGCAGTGCGGATCGAGGTCGACGGCGACAAAAGGAATGCCGGCGCCGTGCAGCCGCGCCGCGACCGCGCCGCCGACCCGGCCGAAGCCGGCAATCACCACATGGCCGGATCGAAATTCGGTCTCGATGGCGGCTTCGCCGACCTCGGCCGCCTCAGCCGCTTCCAGGTGTTGCGCCGCCCGCGCGCCCAGATTGGCCAGGAACGGCGTGGCGACCAGCGACAGACCCACCACCACAAGCAGGGTCTGTCCGATCCCGGTTTCGACGACGCCGCCCGCCATGGCGGCACCCAAGAGCACGAAGGCGAACTCGCCGCCTTGGGCCAAGACTAATCCGAGCCGCAAGCTCTGCGCCTTATTGAATCCGAATACCAAGCTGAGCAGGGCCAATAGCACGGTCTTGCCGAGCAGCAGGGCGACCAAGAGCAGGCTGATCAGCCACACCTGCTGCAAGATCAAGGCGAGATCGATGCTCATACCGACGGTGATGAAGAAGAGCCCGAGCAAGAGCCCGCGTAACGGCTGAATGACCGCACCGACCTGATGCCGGTAGGTAGTCTCGGCCAGCAGCATGCCGGCCAGAAAGGCGCCGAAGGCCATGGACATGCCGGCAAGCTGCGCGACTAGTCCGGTGCCAAGCACCACCAGCAAGGTCAAGGCGGCGAAGATCTCCGGATTGCGTATCTCCGCGACCGGCCAAAAAACATGGCGCAACACGATCCGCCCGACACCCAGAAGCGCGATCACCGCAACGACCATCTTCAAGCCGGCCAGGCCCAAGGCGGCCGGGATCGAGTCGGCACCCATGCCGAGCGCGACCACCACAACCAGAAAAGGCGCGACTGCCAGGTCTTGGACCAGAAGAATTGCGAAGGCCGCACGGCCAAAGCGCGAGGTGATCTCGCCGCGTTCGGAAAGCAACTGCAGAACGATGGCGGTCGAAGACAGCGCCAAACCGCCCCCGATCACAACCGCTGGCGCCGTGGGCAGGCCGGCCAGGAGGGCGACGCCCGCGATCGCCGCGGCGGTGACCAAGACCTGGGCGGCGCCCAGCCCGAACACCGGAGCCGACATGACCTTGATCCGTTCGAGCGGCAGTTCCAGCCCGATGGTGAACATCAGAAAGACCACGCCGAATTCGGCCAAGGCGCGGGTCGCCTCAAGGTCTTGAATCAGGCCCAGGCCGGTCGGCCCGATCACCGCACCGGCGATCAAATAGCCGAGCACGGATCCGAGGCGCAGCCGCAACGAGGCGACCACCCCCACGACCGCCGCCGCGAGGATGACAATAACCTGAAGCAAGTAACCGGCGTCATGCATGGGCGGGCGGCATCCACGGCAAAGGACGTTATAGCCGTGCCCATGTTACCGGGCGCGGCCCGCCACGCACAGCCCCGCGCCCGTCTTCGACGACTTATTGTCGCAACGGCGGTGGCCGATCGGGCGCGCGCACGCCCAGGCGTTGCAGCCCCAAATCCCGCGCCTGGCGAAAATCCTTAATCGCCGGTTGCTTCTGGCCCTTGGCCTGATAGGCGAAACCCCGGTTGTAGAAAGCGCCGGCGAAGGTCGGCTGGCTGCCAATGGCGGCGCTGTAGTCGGCAATCGATTCGTCATAGCGGCGCAGGAAATGAAGCACGTTGCCCCGATTGAAATGGGCGTCGCCCAGATGCTCCAGGGTCAGCTTCTTCGATTCGATCGCCTCGCTATAGCGCTTTACCGCCTGCTCATAGTCGCCGTTCTTGGCGGCCTCGAAGGCATCGCGAAACGCGGCATAGCCGTCGTTGGAACGTCCGGTCTTGGTTGGGGTTGCGGGCGCCCGTGCGATTTGCCGACCCTTGGCCGAAACATTTGACGCGCCGGCGGGCGCCGCCGGCTTGGCCAGGCGCGAAATAACGCCGCCGATATCAAAGCCGCCCGACGTACGCGCCTCAGGCAGCTTTGCGTCCGGCGCCGCCTCGGGTTCCGGCGCGGCCAAGGTGGCAAGCTTAGAGGCCTGCGCGGGCTTAGGCTTTGGGGCCGGCACCGCCACGTCCTGCTTGGGGGCGGCGGGCTGTTCATCGCTGATCGCCGGAGGCGCGGGTTCAGTTGCCATGGGCGGCGGCTCGCTGGCCTCTGGTTCGGCTGGGGCCGCGACCTCCGCAGTCGCTTGACCCTGCGGATCGGGCTCGGGCCGGGCCGTTTCCAATTTCGAGTCCGGTACGGCCGGCTCAGCTTCGGTTCGCTCCGCTTTTGCTGGCTCCGCTTGGGCGGGTTCTGCCTGGGTCACCTCAGAGGGGGCCGGCGTGGCGGCGGTCGGCGGCGTCTGGGCCCTGTCCGGGGCGCCGGAGTCCGCCTCGGCCAAATCCGCCGACTTTGGTTCCGGCAGTCTTGGCTCAGGTGACGCCAATTCCGGCGCCGGCCCGGGCGCCGTCGGCTCCACTGCGGTGGGCGCCGGTGCCGCTGGTTCCGGCGTGCTTGGTGCCGCCTCGGCCGAACGGCTGGAGCGCATCTCGGTAAAAGAGGCCGAGACCGCCAGAATTTCCGCCACCAAGTCCGGCGTCATCGCACCGTCAGGCTGCAAGGCGGCAAAATTCTGATACAGCCTGACCGCCGCGCGAGTCTTCTCGTCGATCTCGCCATCGATCTTGCCAGGGTCGAAATTGAGCGCCGCCAGGGCTTTTTCCAGGGCCAGGGCTTGATCCCGGGTCAGTTCCGCGCTCGCCGGCGCAAGGCCTTGGGCGCTAAGGGGCAACGGCGTGGCCATAGCGCACACGCCCGCCAAGGCGAGCGCGCAGCGCCCTATCCGCCCTTTGATTCCCATGGTCCGATTCTAGGCCAAAATTACCCGCTGGGCCAAGGCCGCGCCGCGCGCGGCACCGTCACTCCGCGTCCAAAAACCGCCGGTAGTCCGCCGCGACTTCGTCGACGGCCGTTTCGTAGATCCGTTTGCCCGCCTCGGGCGAGGCCAGGGCCGGGTTCGATCCGATCCGGCCGTCGGGAAACCGGCGCCGATAATCTTCCGAATCGTGGATCGGCCCCTTGGGCGCGATCTCCGGCGTCAGCGCCGCGCGCTTGATCGATTCGGGAAATGCGAATTGGGTCAGCGATACTTCCGACGGCGTCGCGTGGCTGCCTTCGGCGTCGCCGTAGAGCTCTTCCGACAAAGCCTTGATCGCCGGCCCGTCGAACCAGTTTTTGAGATGGCAGCGCAGCGCGCGGCTGTTGCGCCCGGATCCCTCCTCGGGGCCGTGCAAGCTGCGGTCGGCATAAACCTCGGCAAAGGCGGCGCCCAGGGTGGCGATGTTCCCGCCATGGCCGTTGACGAAGAAAATCCGGTCGAAGCCATGGCGCGCCAGGGATTGCACCGTGTCGCGCACGACGGCGATTAGGGTCGAGGGCCGCAAGGTGATGCTGCCCGCGAAGCCCAGATGATGTTGCGCCATGCCGACTGAGATGGTCGGCGCGACCAGGACATCGAGGGCTTCGCCGACGCCGCGCCCGACCACCTCCGCGCACAAGGCATCGGTCCCGATCAGGCCGTTGGGGCCGTGCTGCTCGGTCGAACCGATCGGCACGACGATGCCGGTGCTGTGCTTAAGGCGGTCCTCGACCTCGGGCCAGGCGCAAAGGTGCAGTAACATGAACGTCCCCATTTCCTTTCCGGATTCCGCCTCCCATGGACGGCGCGGTATCCTAATCCAGATCCCGGCGGATGGAAATTGCCGGGGGGCTACCCGGAAAGGCCCAAATTTACGGCCGGACCGTTGACAGGCGCGGCCAAGATCCGCATGGTCGGCGCGGACCCGGAATTGGGCGGACCGGCGTGATTCGGCTAACAAAATATTACCGATTTGTGCCTTATGCTCGACTTAGGATCCCAGAGTAGCGAATCGGGGGCGGTGAATTGTTCACCCATGACTTTCCGACAGTCCGCCTGAAGTACATCTTGAAGATCGCGTTTGCGGCCGCGATCGTCGCGGCGCCGCTCGCCGTCGCCACCGGGATGACCCTGTGGCCCGGCGCCACCTGGCACAGCGGGCCGATCGGCCAGGACCTGGAGCAGGACCAGGCGCGCGGCATGCACGCAGTTGGCTACGCGGCGGGCGCCATGACGGCCGGCTCCGAAGCCGACCCGGCCGGCGCGCTGGCTGCCGCCGAGGAGAGCGAGGCCCAGCCGGCGATCGTCCGGCAAACCCTAATCGTGGCGCGCGGCGACACCCTTATGGGCCTGCTGGTGGACGCCGGGATCGACCGGCGCGAGGCGCACCAGGCCATCACCGCCCTGCAAGAGGTTTTCCGTCCGCGCGACCTGCGGATCGGACAGGGTATCGAGCTGAGCCTGGCCCCGGCCCGTGGCCTGGAAATTCAAAACGGCGGCGCGCAGCCGCGCTTAATCTCGGTCGGCCTTCAGCCCAGCGTCGAGCGCGACGTGCAGGTGTCGCGCGAAGGCGACGCGGGCTTCATGGCCCGATCGATCGAGCGCCCCTTGGAACGGCGCACCGTTGGCACCGCCGGCACCATCGAAAGCAATCTGTCCGAGGCCGGCCAGGCAGCGGGCATGCCGGTGAAGGTTCTAGCCGAACTGATCCGCATGTACAGCTTCGACGTCGATTTCCAGCGCGACCTGCGCACCGGCGACCGCTTCGAAGTGCTTTATAACGCGTTGTTCGAGGAAACCGGCGACCTGGCCAAGCCGGAGGATATCGTCTACGCGGCGCTGACCCTCTCGGGCAAGCGCATCGAGCTTTACCACTTCCAACCCAAGGGCGGCACGGTCGACTACTACGACCCCAAGGGCGATTCGGTGCGAAAGACCCTGATGCGCACACCGATCGACGGGGCGCGGCTATCCTCGGGCTTCGGCAAGCGCCGGCACCCGGTGCTCGGCTATACCAAGATGCACCGCGGGGTCGATTTCGCCGCGCCGCGCGGCACGCCGATCTACGCCGCCGGCGACGGCGTGATCGAATCCGCCGGGCGCAACGGCAGCTACGGCAAGTACGTGCGCATCCGCCACAATGGCACCTACAAGACCGCCTATGCCCACATGCGCCGGATCGCCAAGGGCGTGCGCAAGGGCAAGCGCGTGCGTCAGGGTCAGGTCATCGGCTACGTCGGCACGACCGGCCGCTCGACCGGCCCGCACCTGCACTACGAGGTTCTGGTGAACGGCCGCCAGGTCAGCCCGCGCAAGATCAAGCTGCCCTCGGGCGAGAAGTTGAAGGGCAAGAAACTGCAAGCCTTCATGGTCCGCCGGGCGGAGATCGACACTCTGCGCGCGGAGCACTTTGACGGGGCACTTCTGGTCAAGGCCGACTAAGCGGCCGCCCCCGCCGCGAACCGGCGGCTATCCCCTATCGGCGTAGAAGGCGCGCACCGCCTCGATAACAGCCTCGACATCGCCATCGCGGATATCGCGGTGCAGGACGATACGCATCTCCGGCACCTGCCCACCGATCAGAATCCCCCGATCCGTTAGGAACCGGCGAAGCGCCCCGTGGTCGGCCGGCGCCGGGGTAACGAAGACCATATTGGTCGCCTGGCGCGCCGAGAGTCGCGCTAGCGCCGGCAGTTCGGATAGGGCCTCGGCCAGGGCCTTCGCGCGGCGATGATCCTCTGCCAGGCCGGCGATATGATGGTCGAGCGCGTAAAGACCGGCGGCGGCGAGCACGCCCACTTGACGCATGGCCCCGCCCAGGATCTTCCGGTTGCGGCGCGCCGCTTTCATGGTCTTTTCGTCCCCGACCAGGACCGTACCGGCCGGGGTCCCCAGGCCCTTGGACAGGCAGATAGAGACTGTATCGGCAACTTCGGCCAGCGCGGCGGCCGGCACATCGAGCGCCGTGACCGCGTTGAACAGCCGCGCCCCATCCAGGTGGACGGCAAGGCCATGGGCGCGGCCCACATCCGCGGCGGCCTGCATCTTGGCCAGGGGCACCGCCGCGCCGGACACGGTGTTCTCCAGGCACAGCAGGCGGCTGCACGCATAGTGCGAATCGTCGGGCTTGACCGCCGCCTCGATGGCGCCGGGGTCCAAGGAACCGTCCGGCCCGGTGCCGATCGGGCATAGGGCGACACCGCCCAGCACCGAGGCCCCACCGGCCTCGTCATGGAAGCTATGATAGCGATCCCCGACGATGATCTCGTCGCCGCGGCCGCAGTGAGCCAGGATCGCGGCCAGATTGCTCTGGGTCCCGGTGGGAAAGAAAACCCCGGCGGGCTTGCCCAGCAGGGCGGCGGTGCGTTCTTCCAGCTCGCGCGCCGTTGGGTCCTCGCCATAAACGTCGTCGCCGACACGGGCCTCGCTCATGGCCCGGCGCATCCCGGCATCGGGCTTGGTCACCGTGTCGCTGCGCAAATCGACGATGTTGGACCCGGCCTCGGTGTCGGCGGCCGCGTCAGTCATTTGGGCGTACATGGCTATAAGACCTATTGCGATGGTTTCCAGGGAATGGCCGCGACGATATGCACCCGGGGGTACAGCCCGCCGTTCAGCGCCGTATGGTAACCGCGCGTGTCCGTGAAATAAACCGAGCCGTCCGCCGGCAAGTGGGTCACGTGGTGATTCACGACGAAAAGCGACCCCGGATTGCTGACAATGGGTATGTGGATACGCGGCTCCGGGTCCCGGTGCCAGGAATTGCAGTTGTAGAGCCCCTTGGAGAGGATGCGCATACGGCCGATCGGAAAGCGCTCGGTGAGGTCGGCGTGAACCTGTTCGAAATAGGTGCCGTTATAGGCGGGCACCAATTCGCTGAAGGCCGCCTCGTCCACGAAATCCTCGCGTGGCTCCTCCAGGTAACGCTCGTCGGCGCGCAACCAATAGCGGCCCGAAAGATCGTTTTCGCTCCATTCGCGCTGACCCGGGCGCTGGGTCAGTGGCAGGGCGGCGAAGCCTTCCTCTTGCATGCCGCCCATGTAGTCTTGGTCGCGGGTGCAGTCGTCCAAGGCCTGACGCAACTTGTCGATGTCGAAGCGCAACGCGAGCTTCTGAATACCGGGGCCCGGCTTGAAGCGCGCCACGGATTCCGTTTCCGGCGGCCTCGCCAACCATGCCGCCACGGCGGCCACATCCCGCTCGACCACCCCTTGCTCCTTCGACATCGTTCGGTCTCCAGCCCATTTCATTCTCGGACTCTATCAATGCCGAGAGAGAAACGAGATTGGTAGCAATTTTTTCGCATGACTTGATATCATAATTCGATCAACTTATAGAAACCCCCGCCAAAGAGAGGACGCCCATGCGGCGCAGCATCCCGTCCATCACCAGCTTACTATGCTTCGAAGCGGGGGCACGGAGCGGCGGCTTCACCCAGGCGGCACGCGATCTGAATATGACCCAAAGCGCGGTCAGCCGGCAGATCAAGCTGCTGGAGGCATTTCTCGGTCAGCAACTCTTCGTGCGGGTCCGGCAACGGGTCCGGTTGACCCCGGCGGGGCGGCGGCTGTTTCGGGATATGGCGCCCCAGTTGGAATCCCTGGAAGCGACGATCCTGGGCATTCGCACCTTCGATCGGACCAGCGGTTCGATCAACGTGGGGGTCTACCCCACCCTGGGCAGTCGTTGGCTGATGCCCATTTTGGTCGAATTCGCCAAGGTCCAGTCGCAAACCACGGTCAACACCATCACCTACCTCAGCAACGCCGAACTCAACCCCGAATTGGACGATCTCGCCGTGGTCCAAGGCGACCCACCCTGGCCCGGATACCGCGCAGACTACCTCATGCCCGAGGATCTGGGGGTGGTCGGGGCGCCGTCCCTGATCGACGGGCCGCTGAGCGACCCACACCAGCTATTTTCCCATCGGATCCTGCAACACGCCACCCGGCCCCTGTCTTGGCCGACCTGGTTTAAGGATCTGGGCGCGCCGTTCGATCACACCCCGGCCGGGCCCATGTTCAGCCAATTCGAAATGCTGATCGAGGCTCTGGTGAGCGGCCATGGCCTGGCCATGGTGCCGCTGCTGCTGGTGGCGCGGGAATTGGCCGACGGGCGGCTAACCTTGGCGCACCCGCACATCGCGTGCCCGGCGAGCGCCTATTACCTGCTGACCCCCGATCACAAGGCGGCAACGCCAAAGATCGAACCGCTGCGCCGCTGGCTTCTGGAAAATCACGGCGCCAGGGCAAGGTAACCTGCCCAAAGCGCCAAAAAAAATTCAATCCAAGGTTGTTGTCTGCTACCTTTACGAATTATGCCAATTGTCACGACGTAGCGACGCTACGGAAATTAGCGAAGCATCCAATTGAAGCAACTATGAAAGCAGGAGGGGAATTGAGATGAGCCATCCATGCTTTTCTTTAAAAGTGATTTTGTTGGCCGTCGCCATCGCGGGATTAGCCGCCTGCGATGTGGTGCCAAAAGAAGCGGTCACGCTTTCCAACACAGTCGGCAGAGACTTGGAGGAGGTCCATCGGGCGCACCGTGATTTGGCCGAACTTCATTTCAGCCGCATTGAGGACGATATCAACCGCTTCATCGACCAGACCTACCGGCCGGCCTTTATCAAAATATTCGCCGAGGAATTCAGATTGGCAGCGCAGATGACTATGATCTTAGCGCGAGGCCCGGAGCATTTTTTGCCAGTGCTGACCCTATTTGTTGAGAAGGCAGTTGAGCGCACAGAAAAGAAACGTGCCGAGCTACTCGGTCCTATCCAGATGCAGAAAAAGACGGTGATTGAGGAGATCGACAACGCTCATCGCCAGATACAAGCCGCCCAAGCGATTGTGACCGGCCATCTCGCCTCGGTCCGCAATGTTCGGGAAGTGCAAAACGAACTTCTCACGAAAGTCGGCCTCGGCGATTTGCGGGCGAAGATCGCGACAAAAACCGCCGACATATCGACGAAGGTCGCCGGCTTTATTAAAACCGGTGAAGAGATTGAAAGCGGGGCCGACACCATCGCCGGCAAGATCGCCGGGATCGACGCCGAAATCGATAAATTGAAAGAGGCCGTTACCAGCGTTCCAAACTGACGGGAGGGAATCATGCCCGACGATATCGATCTCAACGCATTGTTCGCCGAAATGGATGCGGCGGCGGATCGTGCAGAGGCCGCGATGAACGGCAAGTTCAGTGAATTCTATCGGGGACTGCGGAAACTTTCCCCTGAGGAAATTGACGGCATCACGCCGGACACGACCGATCAGAAGGAATACGAGCGGTTGATCGGCCTGGTCCAGGCCGCGACCCAGCAGAACCTAGCCCAGGCCCAGCTCATCACGCGGGTCAAGGCGCTTGGCGATGTCGCCGTGCGCATCGCCAAGAAGGTGCCGAGTTTCGCCGCGTTACTGTAGCGGCAGGGCGGAGACGCGCCTAGTCCCAGCCGACGCAGTAGGGCTCGGGTGCGAGGTCGCTGGGTTCGCCGGCCTCGCCGGGCAGCGGGAAGCGGGTCTTGAAGTTGAAGGCGTGCGCGCTCGGCCCGTGCCGGTTTAAGCGGGCCAGGCGTTCCATGCCCTGCTGAGCCGTTGGCCGGGTGCCCACCTCGACCCACCACAAGACCTGATAGGCGCCGCTTGGCGGCACGAACCACTCCCGCCGCCGTGTCATGACCTCGCGGTGCGCGGACTTGTAGGCGAACTCGAACAGGGTTTCGGGGCTCTGCCAAACCGACATATTGACGACCAAGTTGGGATCGTCGCTGACCTTGATGTCGGTCGCGTTGCCGCTATCGCTTTGCAGCCGCCATACGAATCCGGGGCTGCGTTCGGCCAGCCCGTTGATGTCGTCGAGCTGGGCCATGAAGTCGGCGATACGCGGATCGTCCAAGGCAAAGCGTGCAGTCGCAATGTTGAACTGAGCGAGATGCCAATCGGTCAAACTTACCTCCCAGGTTTCGGCGGATCGATTGACTCAGATTACCGCGTTCGCTCAGGCCGCCGCCACCATGTCGCCGTTGATGACCAGGCCGTCCGGCCCGGCGCCGACGGCGACCCGGTCGCCGTCACCGATCTTGCCTTCCAGGATCAGGCCGGCCAGGGCATTTTGCAACTCTCGCTGGATCACGCGCTTCAGGGGCCGGGCGCCGTAAACCGGGTCGTAGCCCTTGTCCGCGAGCCAGGCCTTGGCGGCCTCGTCCAGTTCGAGCGTGATCTTGCGCTCGTCCAGCAGGCCCTGCAGGCGCACCAGTTGGATATCGACGATGCCGGTCATCTGGGGCCGGGTCAGACGGTGGAACAGCAGGATCTCGTCCATGCGATTCAGGAACTCCGGCCGGAAGGCGGAACGCACCACCTCCATGACCTCGCCGCGCACGGCGCTGCTGTCCTGGTCCTCCGGCTGGGCGGCCAGGATCTCGCCACCCAGGTTGGAGGTCATGATGATGAGCGTATTGCGGAAATCCACCGTGCGGCCATGACCGTCGGTCAGGCGCCCGTCGTCCAGCACCTGCAGCAACACGTTGAAGACATCGGGGTGCGCCTTTTCTATCTCGTCGAACAGGACGATCTGATAGGGCCGGCGGCGCACCGCCTCGGTCAAGGCCCCGCCCTCCTCGTAGCCGACATAGCCGGGCGGCGCGCCGATCATGCGCGCGACCGTGTGCTTTTCCATGTATTCCGACATGTCGAGGCGCACCATGGCGGTCTCGTCATCGAACAGAAAACGCGCCAGGGCCTTGGTTAGCTCTGTCTTGCCGACGCCGGTCGGCCCCAGGAACATGAAGGAGCCAATCGGCCGGTTCGGGTCTTGCAGGCCGGCGCGCGCGCGGCGCACCGCGTCGGCGATGGCGACGATCGCCTCTTCCTGGCCGATCACCGTGCCGCGCAACGCGTCTTCCATATGCAGCAGCTTGTCGCGCTCGCCCTGCAACATGCGGTCGACCGGAATACCGGTCCAGCGCGACACCACGGACGCGATTTCCGCCTCGGTCACGTCCTCGTTCAGCATGCCGGTCTTTTCGCTGTCTTCGGCCTGGGCCAGGGTTTGCTCGATCTCCGGGATGACGCCGTACATGAGCTCACCCGCGCGCTCCAACTTGCCTTCGCGTTGCACGATCTCCAATTCGCCGCGGGCCTGATCCAGGCGCTCCTTCAATTTCTGGCCACCCGCGATGACGTCTTTTTCCAGTTGCCATTGCTTGGTCAGGGCGCCGGACTTGGCTTCCAGATCGGCGATCTCGTCCTTGAGCTTGCCCAGGCGCTCCTTCGAGGCCTTGTCGCTTTCCTTTTGCAGGGCCGACTGCTCGATCTTGAGTTGGATCAGCTTGCGGTCCAGCTCGTCGATCTCCTCGGGCTTGGAATCGACCTCCATGCGCATGCGGCTGGCCGCCTCGTCGACCAGATCGATGGCCTTGTCGGGCAGGAAGCGGTCGGTGATGTAGCGGTTGCTGAGCGTGGCCGCCGCGACGATCGCCGAATCGGTGATCCGCACGCCGTGGTGCAGTTCGTACTTTTCCTTCAGGCCGCGCAGGATCGAAACGGTTTCCTCGACGCTCGGCTCGGCCACGAAGACCGATTGGAAACGGCGCGCCAGGGCCGCGTCCTTCTCGATATGCTTGCGGTATTCGTCCAGCGTGGTGGCGCCGACGCAGTGCAACTCGCCGCGCGCCAGCGCCGGCTTCAACATGTTGGAGGCATCCATGGAGCCTTCCGCCGCGCCGGCGCCGACCAGGGTGTGCAGCTCGTCGATAAAGAGGACGATCTCGCCCTCGGCGGCAGCGACCTCCTCGAGCACCGCTTTCATGCGCTCCTCGAATTCGCCGCGGAACTTGGCGCCGGCCACCATGGCCCCGAGGTCAAGCGCCATGAGGCGCCGGTTCTTCAGGGACTCGGGTACGTCGCCATTGACGATGCGCAGGGCCAGACCCTCGATGATCGCGGTCTTGCCGACGCCCGGCTCGCCGATCAGAACCGGGTTATTCTTGGTCCGGCGCGACAGCACCTGGATGGTGCGGCGGATTTCCTCGTCCCGCCCGATCACCGGGTCCAGCTTGCCCTCTCGCGCCGCGGCGGTCAGGTCGCGGGCATATTTCTTGAGCGCGTCGTAGGCCTGTTCGGCGGTGGCGCTGTCGGCGGTGCGGCCCTTGCGCAGATCGTTGATCGCGCCATTGAGGCGCTGCGGCGTGGCCCCGGCATCGGCAAGGAGCTTTCCCGACGGGCTGTCGGCGGCCATGGACAGGGCCAGCAACAGCCTCTCGGCGGTCACAAAGCTGTCTCCGGCCTTCTTGCCGATGGTCTCGGCCTGTTCCAGAACCTTGGCCAGATCGGCGCCCAGATAGGCTTGGCCAGCGCCGGAGCCGCCAACCTTGGGCAGCTTTTCCAGGGCCGCCTCGACCCCCTCCAGGGCGCGTTCGGGTGCGCCCCCGGCGGCGCGGATTAAATTAGCCGCCAAGCCCTCGCTGTCGTCCAGCAGGACCTTTAAAAGGTGTTCGGCGGTGATTTGCTGGTGGCTGCTGCGCAGCGCAAGCCCTTGGGCGGCCTGAATAAAGCCACGGGAGCGTTCCGTGAATTTCTCGAAGTCCATGCTTGTGCGCCCTCCTCGTCCGCACCCGCGCAAGGCGGCATACAGTCGACAATGCAAAAGTTAATATTTAGCCACGGCCAAACCTATTGGCCCGCGGCTCCCCAAGCGTTGACCTAAGTCACCCGCCTAAATTGGATATGGGGTGTGCCCAAAATGACACAAGGGCGCGTCGAATGCGGAAGCGCATCGGAGACGGGCACAGCAGGTCCGGTTTTGCCTTGCCGGCCGAAACCTGATCAGATGGGTGCTGGGAATTGGCAACAAGGGCGTCAGATCGCCCTCCGCCCAAGCTTGTTGGGCATCATAGACGGCCAAAGCGGCATCGAACGGGAAACGGGCGGCAGGTATCCCCATGAGATCTTTCTTCGACAAATTTTTGGACTTCTGGGGCGAGCTAACCCTTTGGAACCAGTTCGGACTAGCGTTCATTGCCGGCGCCGGTTTGCTGGTCCTGATCTATTTCCTGATCTGATCCGATAGCTAGGCTCGGTTGACAGCCGCGAGGGTGCGGGCTTAGCTGCCCGCCCCTGTCCCGGGAGAGAGCTTTTGACCATCGAAATTGCCGAGATCTGCCGCTATCCGCTGAAGGGCTTGAACGCGGAAAAGCTGGAAAGCGTCGCTCTGACGCCCGGCGAGGGCCTGCCCCACGACCGGCGCTTCGCTGTCGCCCACGGCTCGACCCACTTCGACACCGCCGCGCCGGAATGGATGCCAAAGACCAATTTCCTGTGCCTCCTGCGCGACGAAAAGCTGGCGCAGCTGCGCGCTGACTTCGATCCCGAGAGCGAGATGCTGGCGATCAACCGGGGCGGCAAGCAAGTGGTGCGTGCCAAGGCAACCGAGGCCATGGGCCAGACCTTGATCGGGCAGTTCTTCGCCGGTTTCATGGGCCCGGCGGCACGCGGCACACCAAAGCTGATCGAAGCGGAGGGACATATGTTTTCCGACGTCCCCGACAAGGTGGTCTCGATCATCAACCTGGCCAGTGTCAAAGACCTGGAACGCATCGTGCGCCGGCCGATCGATCCCTTGCGGTTCCGGGCCAACTTCTACATCACCGGGGTGCCCGCCTGGTCGGAATTCGTCTGGGTCGGACAGCAGATCGGCCTGGGCCCGGCCCGCCTGCAGGTGCTCAAGCGGATCGAACGCTGCGGCGCGACCAATGTCGATCCGGAAACCGCCGAGCGCGACATGAACCTGCCGCGCGCCCTGCAACAGGGCTTTCGCCACGTCCATATGGGAATTTACGCGCGGGTGGATTCGGGCGGTGAGGTCAAGCGCGCCGACGAACTCAGCCCGCCCGCGTAATAGTCCCGCGCCTAGCTAGGCGCCGGCCGGCTCGCTATCCGGGTCGCTTTCCGCCGGAATATCGGCGTCCACTTTATCCTGGGGTTTGGCCACCGGCTTTTTGACCGCGACCGGCTGGTCCTGACCGTTGCCCGCTTGCGCAGGCCGGGGCGCCCGCCGCGGCGCGCGACGACGCGGAGCGGCTGCTTCCTTGCTAAGAACCCGGTCCAATCCCTCACGATCGTCCGGGCCCTGGCCTCGCGCCGCCGGTGCAGGTTGCACTGGTTGCGCCGCTTGGTCGGCCGGCCTGGGTTGCCGAGCGCCATCCCCCGCCCCGCCATCGGCGGTATCGGGGCCGGGCGCCGTGTTGGCGCCGCGCCCATCGCCACTGCGGTCGTTGGTATCGCGCGCGCCGGCATCGCGACCATCACCCTCCTGACGTGGCGGGCGGCGATCCCCGGTTTCCGGATCTGTGCTTGAATTTACGATCCGGAAATAGTGTTCCGCGTGCTGGAAGTAGGTCTCGGCCACGACCCGGTCGCCTGACGACAAGGCGTCGCGGGCCAAGCCTATATATTTTTCATAGACTTGATGCGCGTTTCCACGAATGCGTCCTTCGGGGCCGCTGCTGTCGAAGCTGTTCGGCCGCGAAGGGCCGCCATGCTGCTTACGATTCGGCCGCCCGCGCGGCCGTCGTCCGTTAGGTCCTTGTCTCATCAACCACTTACTTCTGGTGACTAAAAAAAATGGGCTCGCCTATCAGCAAAGCCGCCATTCCGGCGATTTCGCGAGCTCGGGGCCACAGACACGGTATCGGGGGTCGTGGAGCGTCTCTTCGGACGCGAGAGCCTTCTGCTCTCCACCCCCAATCTAGTGGGGAACCCCCTTCATTCCAACTACTTTTTTACGTTACCTTCGATTTGCGAGCCAGACCGGGGACCAGCCAGGTGCCCAATCAGGCATCGCTCCGTGCCGCTCAGGTCGGCGATGCGCTCGATCGCGCCTAAACCCGATTGCGTCATGAGACGGCTCACCTCGTCTCCTTGGCCGGCACCGATCTCCAAGGCCAATAAACCATCGGGGGCCAATAAACCGGCCGCCCGGGGAATGAGTTTGCGATAGCTGTTCAGACCGTCGAGCCCGGCATCGAGCGCGAGACGCGGATCGTAACGCGCGACTTCTGGGCTCAAGCTTTCGATCTCGCCAGCGACTATATATGGAGGATTGCTAACAATTACTTGCCAAATGCCCGCCAAGCCGCCGGTCCAATCGGCTTGGACGAAACGCGCCCGCCCGGACAGTCCCAAGCGCACGGCATTATCGCGCGCGGCCGCCAGGGCCCCCGGGTTCAAATCCGTCCCCAAACCTTCGGCGGCCGTAAGTTCCGACAGAAGCGCGAGCAAGAGGCAACCGCTGCCCGTGCCCAGATCCAGGATGCGACAGGGCTGCGTGCCCCGCGCGACCCGCGCCAGGACGCCAGCCACCAGGGTTTCGCTATCGGGGCGTGGGTCCAGGGTATCGGGCGTGATGCGAAACTCCAGGCCCCAGAATTCGCGCCGGCCGAGGATGCGCGATACCGGCTCATGGCGCGCCCGGCGGTCGATCAGACGATCCGCCGCCACGCCCTGCGCCGCGCTGAGTGTGCGTTCGGGATAGGCCAGGACCTGGGCCGGCGCCAAGTCCAGGGCCACGGCCAGCAGCAAGCGGGCATCGCGCCGCGCGCCTTCGATCCCGACCGCGCGCAAGCGGGCGCTGGCGCGCTCCAGTGTTTGGCCCAAGGTGAGGCCGCCGGCCGCCGCGCGGCCCCGTAGGGTCGCGCCACTCAATGCAGCGCCGCCAAGCGGGCCGCCTGATCCTCGGCGGTCAGGGCATCTATGAACTCGTCCAGCGCCTCTCCGATCAAGACCTTTTCGAGCTTGTAGAGCGTGAGTTGGATGCGATGGTCGGTGACCCGCCCTTGCGGGAAATTATAGGTCCGGATCCGCTCCGAGCGGTCGCCGCTGCCGACCTGGCTGCGCCGGCTCTCGGCCTGGGCGTCTTCCTGCTCTTGGCGCTTGTGGTCGTAGAGCCGGGCCCGCAACACCTTCATGGCCTTGGCGCGGTTCTTGTGCTGCGATTTTTCGTCCTGGCACTGCACCACCACGCCGCTGGGTAGGTGTGTGATGCGCACCGCGCTGTCGGTCGTGTTCACATGCTGGCCGCCGGCCCCTTGCGAGCGATAGGTATCGACGCGCAGGTCTTTGTCTTCGATCTCGATATCCACTTCCTCGGCCTCGGGTAGGACCGCAACGGTCGCCGCCGAGGTGTGGATACGACCGCCCGATTCCGTGGCCGGCACCCGCTGTACCCGGTGCACGCCGGATTCGAATTTG
Organism: Kiloniellaceae bacterium; assembly: GCA_021776095.1. GTDB lineage: Bacteria > Pseudomonadota > Alphaproteobacteria > Kiloniellales > J153 > JAJFGN01. The sequence continues at coordinate 279,286 of JAJFGO010000021.1, forward strand.
AGGCGCGCGAACACGCCCCGGCCGGAGATGACCGCGCTCGCTTCCTTGCAGCCGCCGATATCGGTCTCGCCATAGTCGATGATCTCGAAACGCCAGCGATGAAGATCGGCAAAACGTTGATACATGCGAAACAACTCGGCCGCGAACAGCGCCGCTTCCTCCCCCCCGGTGCCGGCGCGCACTTCCAGGATCGCGTTCCGTTCGTCGGCCTCGTCGCGCGGCAGTAGTAAAACCTGCACCTCTTGCTCCAACGCGGGCAGGCGCGCCTTCAGGTCGCGGAACTCTTCCTCGGCCAAGGTCCGCATTTCCGTGTCGCCTTGGGGATCGACGATAATTCCGGCCAAGTCGGCCATTTCGCTTTGCGCGTCACGCAAGGCGGTCACGCCCTCGACGATCGGGGTCAGATCCGCGTACTCCTTGAGCATACGGGTATAGTCGTCGGATCCGGGCTCCGCGTGGGTCGCGACCAGATCGCTGAGCTCTTGATAGCGTATCAGAACGCTGTCCAGTTTCTCGTGCAGGCTCACGTGCTCTTGTCCTCCGGCGGCCCCGTCTCGGGCGCGCTTTGTTCGGTTTCGCCGTCGAGACCGAACAGGTGTTTCATAGCCTCGTCCAGTTCGGGCATCGGCTGGCTGCCCGCAGCGCCATCTTGCGCCGCGGCGCGCAGGGCCAGCGTCGGATCGTGCAGCAGGCGGTTGACCAGACGCCGGGTCGCTTCCTCCGCGTCCAGCCCCTCACCCGAGAGGATTTCGGCCCGGACCGCTTCAAAATGCCGGCGCAGCGCAACCACCGAGGGCACCGCGCCGCGCGCCGCGTGCTGACGCACGAAGCCGGCCACTTCATCGGCGACGATGGCGCAGGCCGTACTCAGCGCGCTTTCCCGCGAGGCCAGGCCGCGCACCGCGATCCGTTCCAGGTCCTCCAGATCGTAAACGAAGGCGCCGTCCAGATCGTTCACCGCCGGCTCGATGTCGCGCGGCACGGCGGCGTCGATAAAATAGATGGGCGCGCGCCGGCGGGCCCGCAATGCCTGCTCCGCCTGGGCCAGAGTTACGCCAAAGCGCCCGCTGCCCGCCGCCGCAACGACGATATCGGCGCCCGCCAAGGCCTCCGGCAGCTCTTCCCACGGGCGGTAATGGCAGGCGAGACGATGGGCAGCGGCAGCGGCGCGCGCCGGCACCTCATGCAAGATGGCCATGTCGCGCACCCCGGCCGTCTTGAGTTCCCCAGCCATGAACTCGCCCATTTCGCCCAAACCAATCACCAAGGCGGCGCAACGCCCCAGATCGCCGTGCACGTCACGCGCCACCAAGGTCGCCGATGCCCCCAAGGAGACCGTGTAGCGGCCAATGTCGGACTCGCTGCGGACCCGCTTGGCCGCTTGGTAGGCAGCCTGGAGCATGGGCTCGAGGCCGGGCCCGACCAGGCTCAGGGCGGCGGCCCGCCGGTGGCAGTCCTTGACCTGGCCCAGAATCTGGGGTTCGCCGATGACTTGGCTTTCCATGCCGGCCGCGACCGCGAAAAGATGCGCCAAGGCAGGAGCCCCGTGACGTTGGCGCACGTGGTCGCGCAGCGCGGCGGTCTGGACCCCAGCTTCCTCCGCCAAGACGCCGAGCAGCCCATCCGCCGCCGCCGGCCGCGCCGACACCGCGAATAGCTCGACCCTTTCGCAGGTGGCCAGCGCCAGGGCATCGTCGAAGCGCATGGCCTGCACGCGGCGCAGCAGAGAATCAGGATCCGGCTCTTCGGCGAAAAAGCGATCGTGCAGCGCAGGGCCAGCCGCGTCTTGGGTCAAGCCGATCGAGACAAGAAGGTCGAGAGGGTGCTGTGGCGCGCCGGCCATGGCGCCCGCTATCGGAATTTGGCGAGACGCTCGCACAGGGCATCCAGGGGGACGAGTTCCTGTTGGCCCGATTCAAGGTCTCTAACCGTAGCGGCGTTCTGTGCCAGTTCGTCCTCGCCCATTAGAATGGCGGCCCGTGCCCCCAGCTTGTCCGCCCGCTTCATCCGCTTCTTGAGGTTGCCGCTGAAGCCGAGCTCGATCGCGAATCCGGCACGGCGCAAATCCTGGGTCACGCTCAGCGCCTTGAGTTGGGCCTGCGCGCCGACCGGCACCACGGCAATGGGTCCCGGCCCCGGCGGCGGCGCAGCCATCAGCATGGACAAGCGCTCGATACCCGCGGCCCAACCGACACCCGGCGTGGCGGGGCCGCCCAGGAGCTCGATCAGGCCGTCATAGCGTCCACCGCCTAGAACGCTGGCCTGGGCGCCTAGATCCTCTGTCGTGAACTCGAAGATAGTGTGCGAGTAGTAATCCAACCCGCGCACCAGATAGGGGTTGAGCGTATAGGCGATACCCAAGGCATCGAGTCCTTCACGCACGATCGCGAAAAAATCCACGCTGGCCTGATTGAGATGGGCGGTCAGGGCCGGTGCCCCCGCCGCGATCTCTTTGTCGCCCTCGTCCTTGGAATCCAGGATGCGCAGGGGATTTCGGGTCAGCCGCGCTTGGCTGTCTTGGGATAACTTGCCGCGATGATCGCTGAAATAATCGACCAGCACACTACGGTAGGCCTGCCGGCTCTCCGCATCGCCCAGGGTATTCAACTCCATGGTCGTCCGCGCGCGCACGCCGAGCTCTTCAAGTATGTGCCATCCGAGCGCGGCAATCTCGACGTCGCCCAAGGGATCCGCGACGCCCAGAAGTTCCACGTTGATCTGATGGAACTGACGCCAGCGGCCTTTTTGCGGCCGGTCGTAACGGAACATGGGGCCGTGGCAAAAAAACTTGAGCGGCAACTCGTGAGCCAAGCCTTGAGACAGCAAGGCACGCGCAACGGCCGCCGTCGCTTCCGGTCGTAAGGTGATCTGTTCGCCACCGCGATCGGTGAAGCTGTACATTTCCTTGGAAACCACGTCCGAAGTCTCACCCAACGGGCGGCTAAAGACCTCGGTAAACTCGAAGATCGGCGTCGCCATCTCCCGGTAGCCATAACGCGCGCACAGATCCTGCGCTGTATCCACCACCTGGCGAAACCGACGCATATCTTCGGGCAAAATATCTCGTGTGCCGCGGACCGGCTGCAGCGCTGGCAAACTCGTTCTCCGCAATAACTAAGAGGCGGCGCGCTGTTCAGACGCTTCGATCTCGGCCGTGGCCGCTTCGATCTCGGCGGCCTTCGCTTCGACCAGCGCGACCAGGTGATCGACGATGTTCTTGTCCTTCAAGCGATGGTCCGGCAGGCCGGCGATATAGACCTGATGGGTGCCGTTGCCGCCGCCGGTGAAGCCGATATCGGTTTCACGCGCCTCGCCCGGGCCGTTGACAACGCAGCCGATGACCGAAATCGTCATGGGCGTCGTAATGTGGGCCAGACGCTGCTCCAAAACCTCGACCGTCTTGATGACCTCGAACTGCTGACGCGCGCAAGACGGGCAGGAGATCACGTTGACGCCGCGGTGCCGCAGGTTAAGCGCCTTGAGCATGTCAAACCCGACCTTGACCTCTTCGACCGGATCGGCCGAGAGCGACACCCGCACGGTGTCGCCGATGCCGGCCCATAACAGGGCGCCCAGTCCGATCGAGGATTTGATCGTGCCGCTGCGTAGGCCACCCGCCTCGGTCACACCGATATGCAGGGGATAGTCGCAGGCATCGGCCAGGCCGTGATAGGCGGCGACCGCTAGAAACACGTCCGAGGCCTTGCAGGAAATCTTGAATTCGAAGAAATCCTGGTCCTCCAGAACCCGGGCGTGATTGAGGCCGCTTTCGACCATGGCCTCCGGGCAGGGCTCACCGTATTTTTCCAGAAGGTCGCGCTCCAAGGAGCCGGCGTTGACGCCGATTCGCATGGAACAGCCGTGATCCTTGGCCGCTTGCACGACGGCGCGCACCCGTTCGCTGGAGCCGATATTGCCGGGGTTGATGCGCAGGCAAGCGGCGCCCGCCTCGGCCGCCTCGATCGCCCGTTTATAGTGGAAATGGATGTCGGCCACGATCGGCACATCGACCTGGCGCACGATCTGTTTCAGCGCCTTGGTCGAGTCTTCGTCCGGGCAGGAGACCCGCACGATGTCCGCGCCCGCCGCCTCCAGAGCCTTAACCTGCGCAACCGTCGCCGCCACGTCCGAAGTCAGGGTATTGGTCATAGACTGGACGCTGATCGGCGCGTCGCCGCCGACGGCGACCTTGCCGACCTGGATCTGACGGCACTTGCGGCGCTGGATTTCGCGATAGGGCCGGACGCTCATAAGGCGGCCTCTCGGGTCAGATTTCGTATTGATCGCGCGCCCTTGGCCGGCACGCGGACTGAGCCCGAACATGCGCCCTGGGCTCGAAAAGTTCAAGGCCGGGCTGTGGCGGCGGCAGGGGGTTGGGTAGGCCGGTCAGCCCGATCGGAACAGCCCCGGGAGCCTTCCAACCCGACCTGGGTTTGCTACTGCCGTGAGTCCTGGTTCAGCAGGATCGAGGGGTCGAGAGCGATCTGCCGGCGCACCGCGCCAATCGGCCCCAAGGGGGCCAGCCGGATACCGTCGACCTCTAGCTCGATGCCGCCGGCATTGCCGGTCAGCAGGGTCAAGCCAGCCTGGTCGGGCACGCGATAGGTATCGCCGCTGCGCAGCACCCGTGTCAGCAGCAGACCGTCTTGTCTGTCGCGGACCTGCACCCAGCTGTCCTGCAGGGCGCGCAGCACGATGCGGGAATCCTGGTTGCCTTCGCCGTAGACCTGTGGCGCTCGCTCGCCGAGCGGGGCGAAGTCCTGCGGCGCGGAGGGCGGCGCGGGGATGACCACGGTCGGCTCGCCGATCTCCGCCTCCTGGGTCGACGCCTGCGCGTCGGCCAGGGTTTCGGCGCGGTTGAGCGACGCCAACTCCGGCGCGGGCTCGGAACTGATGGGCGGCCCCTCCGAAACGCCGGTCGCGGTTACCCCCGCTGTGTCAACTTTAGGACTATTGTCCGTGAACTCGTTGTCGGTCGGCAGGGCGGCCACCTGGGTCGATTGGGCCGGTCGCGGATCGCGCACAGGCGCACTGTCTTGAACCTGCGGCGCGGCGGCCGCGGGGGCCGGGACCGCTTCGGTCTCGACCGGGTCGGACTGGGCAACCGCGGCACTCGGCGCCTCAGCCGGTTCCGCCGCCGCCTCAACGACCGGCTCGGCGACCGTTTCGAAGACCGGGTCCGGCTTGGCCAGCGGTGGCGCGGCCATTTGGGTCGATTTCGCGGGCGGATCTTCGGAGACCGCCTGAATCGGCGTTTCGACCGGCGCCACAGGTTCGACGTTTTCGTCGTCGACAAGAGTCTGAATCTGCTCCGGCATGCCGGGGATCAAATCGGCCACGCTGCGGCCCTGATTGGTCATGTAGAACCAGCCGCCATAGGCCACGGCCAGCAAAGTCACCGAAATCAGGATAATCGCACCGCCGGGGATGCGCCCTTCGGCCACCGGCTCCGGAAAGATCAGTTCGGTCCGCTGTTCCGGCGCCTTGGCTTCGTCCTTGAAGCGGTCGACGATGTTGTTCGCGTTGAGGCCCAGGTATTCGGCGTAGGTGCGCAGGAAACCCAGGGCATAGGCGGTGCCGGGCAGCTTATCGAAAGACCCGGATTCAAGGGCCTCGAGGTAGGCTTGGCGGATCCGCAAGACCTGCGCGACCGAGCGCACGTCCTGGCCGTGGTTCTCGCGCGCCCGGCGCAGGACGGCGGCGACACTTTCCCGGCTGTCCGCCGGGGCCCCGTCGGGGCCGAAACGTCCGACGTGAACGTTGTCTTCTCGCTTATTCATGAAATTCACGGATGTTCACCGTCTTTGGCCAAGGTCGACCCAGGTCTCCGGCCATGGCCCAGCCAAGCACCGGTGCCGCGCGGGCCGCAGCATTACCGGACTTTTTACCATTCCCGTTATTACTAGTCTTTTAACAGGGTGTGCTCGAGCCGGACAATCCCGGCGACATCGGGCCCCAAACGGGCCCGGTCAGGCGCCTAGGTGGCGTCCAGGCCGTAGGCACTGTGCAGGCTGCGCACCGCCAGCTCGGTGTATTCCTCGGCGACCAGAACACTGACCTTGATCTCGGAGGTTGAGATCACCTGTATGTTGATGCCCTTTTCGGCAAGGGTCTTGAACATACTTTGCGCAACCCCCGCATGCGAGCGCATGCCGACCCCGATGACGGAAACCTTGACCACATTGGAATCGGCCTTCAATTCGCCATAGCCCAAATCCGGCTGCTGGTCTTTCAGGACCACGACCGCGCGATCCAGATCGCTCTTGCGCACCGTGAAGGTCATCCCGGTGGTTTTGTCGTCGACCGCCGCGTTCTGCACGATCATATCGACGTTGATCCCAGCGTCGGCCAAAGGGCCGAATATGCGCGCCGCCGTGCCGGGACGGTCCGGAACATTGGTCAAGGTGACCTTCGCCTCGTCCCGGCTATAGGCGATGCCGCTCACAATTGCCTTTTCCACAATCTCATCCTCATCAACCACTAGGGTACCCGGCAACCTCTCGAAACTGGAGCGAACCTGCAACCGGACCCGGTGCTTCATCGCCATCTCAACCGAGCGGGTCTGCAGCACCTTCGCGCCCAGGGACGCCATTTCGAGCATTTCTTCGTAAGTGATCTTATCCAGCTTGCGCGCCTTGGCGACGATGCGCGGATCGGTCGTATAGACCCCATCCACGTCGGTATAGATGTCGCATCGGTCGGCGCCGAGCGCCGCCGCCAGGGCAACCGCCGAGGTATCCGAGCCGCCGCGCCCTAAGGTGGTGATCCGACCACGGGAATCGACGCCCTGAAAGCCCGCGACCACCGCGACCTGGCCCTCGGCGAAACGGCGCACCAAATCGGTTGTATCGACATCTTCGATGCGGGCATTGCCGTGGGCCTCGTCCGTGCGCAGGGGAATCTGCCAGCCGAGCCACGAGCGCGCCGGCACGCCGATGTCCTGGAGCACCACGGCCAATAATCCGGCGGTCACCTGCTCGCCCGAGGAGACCACAACGTCGTATTCGCGCAGATCGCAGAGTTTCGCCGCATGATCGACGTAATCGACCAGTTGGTTGGTCACGCCGGACATGGCGGAGACGATGACGGCGACCTCATGGCCCGCGTCCGCCTCAATCTTGACCTGCTGCGCGACCTCGCGAATCCGCACCAGGTCGCCGACCGAGGTGCCGCCATATTTCATCACGATGCGGGCCATGTAATTGGCGTCCTGTCCGCGTTCCGGGCCGGTTTCATGCCCAGCCGTCCGGTTGCCCCCGGGGGGGCGGGCGGCTATGGATACTCGCATCCGGGGGCGCCAGGCAAGGGCGGCCCGGACCCCGAAGGGAGGGCCCATGACCAAGGCGCGGGCACAGTCAAGCGGCACACCTCGGCGCGCCAGCGTCGACGCGGATGAAATCGCGAAGTTCGCCGCCATGGCCGAGGCCTGGTGGGACCCGAACGGCAAATTCCGTCCCCTGCACCAGCTCAATCCGACGCGCCTGCGCTTCATCCGCGACCGGGTCTGCGCGCATCTGGGCCGCGATCCCTTGGCCGCCCGGCCGTTGGAGAGCCTGCGAGTCTTGGATATCGGCTGTGGCGGCGGCCTGCTCTGCGAGCCGCTGAGCCGCCTAGGCGCGCGCGTGACCGGGATCGACGCGGCCAACAAGAATATCAAGATCGCCCGTCACCACGCCGCCGAAACCGGATTGGAGATCGACTACCGCTGCCTCGCGGCCGAGGACTTGGCCGAGACCGGGGCGGCTTTCGACCTGGTTTTAAACATGGAGGTGGTCGAGCATGTCGCTGATGTCGGCGGATTCCTGGCGGCCTGCGGCGCCCTGGTCGCGCCGGGCGGCGCCAGCGTGGCGGCGACCCTGAACCGGACGCCCAAGTCCTATCTGCTGGCCATCGTCGGCGCCGAGTATGTCCTGCGTTGGCTGCCGCGCGGCACCCACGACTGGCGCAGGTTCCTGCGGCCGTCGGAGCTAGCCGCCCACCTGCGCCGCGCCGGGTTGGAGGTTCGGGAGATGACCGGGGTCACCTACAACCCACTCAACGCCGCCTGGCGGCTGAGCCGCGATTTGGACGTGAACTACATGGTCTTCGCGGTGAAGGGCGCGCCGCCCGGCCCGGCCTGAGCGGTTCCGGCAGAGTTTCAGGAATCTTCGCGCGGGACCCAAGGTATCTGGCCGAAGTCGACGCCTTCCTCGCTCAGCGCCTCCGCCTGCTCGTCGGAGGTTTCGCCGTAAATGTTCCGCGAATCGGCCTCACCATAATGAATCTTGCGGGCTTCCTCGGCGAAGCGCGGCCCCACGTAATCGAAGTTTTCCTCAATTTTTTGGCGCAGTTCGCCCAGCGCCTTCTTGACCTCGCCGGCCTTCTTGGTCTCCATGGCGGCCTTGTGGGTCATGACCGGGCCGTCGTCCTTGGCTGTACCTTTCGACAGGCGCGGCGCCATCAGGGCCTTTTCGATCTTGCGGTTGCCGCAAGTTGGACAAGCCAAGGCCCCAGCCGCCTCCTGCTTTTCGTAGGTGGCACTATCGCGAAACCAAGCCTCGAAGACATGGTCTTTCCGGCATTTCAAGTTGTAGACGATCATCGCGTGCACAGACCTAGTGAATTAAATTGTCCGAATCTTGAACGCCTTGGTCTAAAAATGGTCGGTCTCGCGCCGGCCGGCAAGAGGTAATGCGGAGGCCGGCTAAATTATAGGTCATCAAACGATTTTGACACCCTCCGCCTGGATCGCGCGTTTTGCCGCTTCAGTGCCCAGGGGCGGCCCGGTCCTCGACCTCGCGTGCGGGGCCGGTCGCCACACCCGCCTGTTTCTAAGCCGTGGACATCCGGTAGTCGCAGTCGATTTGGATACCTCGCACCTGGCCGATCTGGCCGACGCGTCAGGGTTAGAGATCAGGGAGGCGGACCTGGAGGACGGCGGCCCGTTTCCCCTGACCGAACGGCGTTTCGCCGGGATCGTGGTGACCAACTACCTGTATCGGCCACTGTTTCCTGCCTTGATCCAGGCGGTGGCACCGGACGGTGTCCTGATCTATGAGACCTTCGCCAAGGGTAACGAGCGATTCGGGCGCCCACGTAACCCCGATCACCTGCTCGACCCCGGCGAGTTATTGGAGGCCGTGCGCGGGCGTCTGCGGATTTTGGCCTACGAAGACCTGACGGTCGAAGCCCCCCGACCGGCCGTGGTCCAGCGAATCTGCGCGCGCCGCGAAATCGTCACTACCTAGTGCCGGCCTCAGCCCACCTGATCGCCCCGCATTGCCATGGCAATCTTGCTGTGCGCACCGGGTACGACGCGGTCTGCCGGGAAACGTAGAATCACCGTCGTGCCGATGCCACGCTCGCTCAGCAGCTCCAGCGTTCCCCCGTGCAACTCCATGAGAGCCTTGGAGAGCGGCAAGCCGAGGCCAGTCCCTTCGTATTTGCGGTCCAGCCCGGAATCGACTTGCTGAAACGGCGCCAGGGCAATTGGAATTTCCTCCGGCGACATGCCAATACCGGTATCGACGACGGTAATCACGTGTCCGGCACCGGGGTCGCACGCGACCTCTAAAGAAACCGTGCCACCGGACATCGTAAACTTGATTGCGTTAGTGAGAATATTGGTGAGGATCTGCACCAACTTGCGACGATCGGCGCGGATATCCGGCAGGCCGTCCGGAACGTGAACACTAAGCTCGACCTCCGCCTTTTGGATATGGGCTTGAACCAGCACCTCCACATCCAACAGCAACAGGCCGATCGCGATGGTTTCCTGTTCCAATTCGCTGGTGCCGGATTCGATCTTTGAAAGATCGAGTATGTCGTTGATGAGTGCGAGAAGATGCCTGCCCGAGGCGTGGATATCCTTGGCGTAGTCCACATATTTGGGATCTCCGACGGTCCCGAACATCTCGGATTCGATGATCTCGGAGTATCCGATAACGGCGTTTAGCGGGGTGCGAAGCTCGTGACTCATGTTGGCCAGAAAGGCCGATTTCGCCTGGTTGGCTAGCTCCGCCTTGTTCTTGGACAGGCGCAGGTCTTCCTCGAATTGCTTCAGGTAAGTAACGTCTTGCCCAATGCCCCGATAACCCTTGAAGTTTCCATCGGGATCGAAAGTGGGCTTGCCGCTGATTGACAACCAGACCTCATTCCCGTCGGACTTGGTTCGAGGGTGGGTGAACCCACGAAACGCCCGATGGGCCGACAGATCGTCTAGATGCTGTTGCCAGAATTCGGGATCGACACCCGGTATTCCCGTTTCCTCGCGGGTTTTGCCCAACAGCTTCTCGCTCGGCACGCCGGTCACTTGAGTAAAGCGCTCCGAAAAGTAGGAGAAGCGTAGATTTTCATCCATCTCCCAGAACCAGTCGGATGCCGCCTGCGCGAAGTCCTCGAATCGTTGCTCGCGCTCGCGCAAGTTGCTCCGGTATCGCCCGGTCAAGCGCCGAACAAGATTGTCGTAGGCGTCCGTAATGTCGCCCAGTTCGTCCCACCCGCGCGACCTGGAGGCGAATTGATCCGCGGTCTCCGGGTTCTCCTTCGCTAGGAGCATCAAGGTGCGCAGATCCAGGACCGGCTTCAGGATGGTCAAGGCCAGGGCCGCCATGGTGGCGCCGCAAACGAAGAGAGCAATCAAAACAACCAAGCCGGTAATCCGCCACACGAAGTCTTGAAGCTCAGTCGCGAGGTGGCTGTTGTCCAACCTGATTACGGCGGTGACAGGCGCATAGGATTCTCCCATGTTCGAGAATACTTCGTAGCGCGTGCCTTTATCACCGGGAGTCAGGATGCCGGTCCCCGCGCGCACCGCCTCATAGTCGTGAAGCGGCGCTTCGCCGAAGGTTCCAAGAACTGTGCCGTCCGGCGAATAAAGGCGAAAGCCGACCAAGGGCCACAGCCAGGCGAATGCTTGCGCGTCGAAGGCATGCTCATCGACCGAAAGGTCGGGGCCATGACCCCGCCAATACAGCGCCGAGGTCAATCCAGTGCGGCCCGACGACGCCAGCCCGTCGAGCAGTTCCTGTTGCCTTTTGAAATAGGACGGAACGAGGATTAGGGCTTCGACAATTAGGATGCTGAGAAAAACGATGACTGTGATCCGCCAGCACAACCGGCAACGGAACAGAGATAGATAACCATACACCGAGCCACCTATGGACTGCGCAAGCCCATGGCCATGTGCGGCTTTATCCTTTGTATCTCGATTGCCCATTTTCCCGGCGTCGACACCGGCACTGGCCTTGGCGCGCCACAATGTCCCTAGCAAACCGAAGTCTTCGCAAGCGTGTCGTTAACGCTACGACAATCCCGTTAAGGCATTGTTTAGGATGTTAGACTTTGGCCGCCGTGCCAGGCGGCACCACGGGGCGATCGTGGGTCAGCGCCGGAACCATGCGCCGCGCCTTTTCGATGCGCGCCTGATCGATCTGGGCCAGGGTCACGCCCGGCATCTCGCCCCCGTCGGCCAAGACCTCGCCCCAAGGCGCCACGATCAGCGAATGACCATAGGTTTCGCGCCCTTCCGTGTGGGTGCCGCACTGGGCCGGGGCGAAGACGAAACAGCCGGTCTCGATGGCCCGCGCGCGCAGCAGGACGTGCCAGTGCGCCTGGCCGGTAAAGCGGGTGAAGGCCGACGGCACGCTGAGAAAATCGGCCCCGGCTTGGGCCAAGGTGCGATAGAGATAGGGGAAACGCAGATCGTAACAGACCGTCATGCCCAAGCGGCCCCAAGGCAAATCCGCCAGAACTGCTCGGTCGCCGGGCCGGTAAGCCTTGGATTCGCGATAGCTCTGCCCGTCCGGAATCTCTACGTCGAACATGTGCATCTTGTCGTAGCGCGCGGCAACCCGGCCCTTGGGATCGAACAGGATGGAGCGATTCGCGGCCTTGTCGTCGGCGACCTTGACCACCAGAGAGCCGATCAGCAGCCAGACGCCCAACTCCGCCGCCAGGTCGCCGAAGGCGGCCACCGACATATCGGCCTCTTCCGCCGCGGCTTTCTCGAACATGAGGGCGCGGCGCGGCTCCATCATGTTCGTGGTCTCGGGCGTCATGATGAGCTCGGCGCCCTGCGCCCTGGCCTGTCGGATCGCCTTGGATGCGGCAGCCAGATTCTCCGCCGGGTCGCGCCCGGCGGTCATTTGCACGCAGGCGGCGGTGAAGGTGTTAGCCAGCGGGCGCCTCTTTCAGGATTTCGGCCAGCCGGCCCTCCGCCTCCAGGGCATAGATCTCGTCGCAATTGCCGAGGTGCTGCCCATCCACGAAGATCTGCGGCACGCTGGTCCGCCCGCCGCTTCGTTCGATCATTTCCTGGCGTTTACCAGGGCTGAGCATGACGTCGATTTCCTCGAACGCAGCCCCCTTACTTTCCAGTAACTTTTTGGCCCGGTAGCAAAACGGGCACAACATCGAAGAATAGATTTCAATCCGCCGCGTCATTCACGAACTCCGCCAGGGCCTAGCCCGAGCCATCCCGGACCCGGCATATTAGATGTAATCGGCCTAACAGGAAATTACAGGCCCGTGACACGGAAAGCCAAGCATCAGTCGGCGCGCAGGACCCGCGCCAAGACCAGCACGTCGACCGCCGCCGCCCCACCCCGGCGTAGGGTCCGGGTGCAGGCCGCCACCGTGGCCCCGGTCGTCAGAACGTCGTCGACCAAGAGGACCCGGCGCCCGGCCAGGCAGGCCGCGCGCGCCGGCTTGACCGCGAAGGCGCCAGCCACGTTGCGCCGCCGCGCGGCCCGGCTCAAGCGACCCTGGGAGGGGGTGAAGCGGCGGCGCACCAGCAAGTCAGAGATCACCGGCCGGCCGCTCTCCCGCCCCACAGCGTGGGCCAGAAGCGCCGCCTGATTGTAGCGCCGGGCAAGCAGCCGCCAGCGATGCAGGGGCACCGGGGCGATCACCTCGGCCGCCTCGATAAGCTCCGCCCCGGCGCGGGCCAGCCAGGCACCGAAGGCGGGCGCGCCTTCGCTCCGGTCGCCGTGCTTGAAGCCCAGGATCAGGCGCTTGCTAGCCTCGTTGTAGCGCATGACCGCGCGGGCCCGCGTAAAGCGGGGCGGTTCGTGGGTGCAGGCCCCGCACAGGGCGCCCGGCCCCAAATCGTATTCGAACGGCAGCCCGCAGCACGCGCAGAGCGGCGGCGCCAGAAAGGCAATTTCGGCCCAACACGTCCCGCACAAGGCACCGCTGCGCTCGACCAGCGCGCCGCAGGACAGGCAACGCGGCGGCAACACCGCATTGAGCGCGAGCTGCGGTAATTTGCGCCAAAGTTCTGTTGCCTGAAGCATGGGCGAAGTCTTCGCCCTTGGGCGGCCACTGTCAAATGCGGCCGCCTAGCGGCGATAACGTTCGACAGCCTCTTCGTTCCAATCCATGCCGAGGCCGGGGCCGCGCGGCGTGACGCGACCCTCCGTCACAACCATGGGTTCGCTCAGAATCGCGTCCGCCATGTTGAGATACTCGAGCCAATGCGCCGTCGGCGTGACTGCCAGAACGTGTGCGCTCGCCTCGATGAAGATGTGACTCGAAACCGGTACGCTCGCGGTCTCCGCCACGCCCATGGCGCGCAGCCATCCGGTTATGCCGCCGATCTTCATTAAGTCCGGCATGGCGTAGTCGCAGGCGCCCGCCTCGATCGCCTTGGCCATATCGAGCGGAAACCACCAGTTCTCGCCGGTTTGGATTGGAACCGGCGAGGCGGACCGTACTTTTGCATGACCGTGAATGTCCTCGGCCGGGACCGGTTCCTCGATCCAGGTGAGGTCGTGTTTGGCCAGGCATTCAATTCGCCGTATGGCATCCGGCACGCTGAGGGACTGATTGTAATCGACCATGAGGGCGATATCCGGTCCCAGAATATCGCGCACGGCCGCGACGGTTTCCTGGTCTTGCCGCAGGCTACCGCCCCCGATCTTGATTTTGATTCCGCGGAACCCACGCTCGAGCGATTGCTCCAGGGCCGGCCGGTCCGCCACCGGATCGACGAGCCCAAAACTGTCGTAGGCCTGAATGCCGATCGCCTCGCCACCCAAAAGCTGGACCACAGGCACACCCTGCGCCCGACCCAGCGCATCCCAAAGGGCCATGTCCAACCCGGCCAGAGCCATGCCCACCAGACCTTGGCGGCCAAGCAGCCGGAACCTGGATTCGAAGCCCCGCATCCTCTCGACGGGGCTGACCGTCTTGCCCTTGATCTCATCCGTGAGATTGGTCAGGAACTGCGCGATCGGCGCGAGCGCCGCCGGCACGTATGCGAAAACATAGGCCCGGCCGGTGACGCCTTCCTCAGTCAAGATGTCGATCAGGACCAGCGGTGCCACCGGAATTTCGCCCACGGCGGTACGAAGCGGCCGCGCCAAGGGGGCTTCGACGCATCGAACATCGAGGGCGCGGATGGTCGGCAAGGAATCGGACATGGCTGCCTCCAAGGATCTCACGGCATTCGGCGGGACCCAGGCTAGGCCGGCAGCGCGGCCAGGTAAACTCACTCGTCGGTTGCCTTTGCTCCGGGCCGGACCATAGTGGCGCCATGCCCGATACCATGACCATATTCGACCGCCGGAGCGTGCGCCGGCACCGCGCCCGCGCCGCGCCGCAGATCGAATTCCACGGATTTCTGTTCCGGGAGGTGGCCGGGCGTCTGGCGGAGCGCCTGGAGGATGTCACCCGGCGCTTTCCATGTGCCCTGGATCTGGGCTGCCACGGGGGCGAGATCGCGGGTGCGCTAGCCGGGCGCGGCGGAATCGAAACACTGGTGCAAAGCGACCTGGCGCCGGAGATGGCGCGCGCCGCCGCGCGCAAGGGGCGCCCCAGCCTGGCCGCAGACGAGGAGGCCTTGCCCTTCGCCCCGGCCAGCTTCGATCTTGCGTTGAGCGCGCTCAGCCTGCACTGGGTCAACGACCTGCCGGGCACCTTGCTTCAGCTTCGTCAGATCCTAAAGCCGGACGGCTTGCTGCTCGCCGCCATGCTGGGCGGCGAGACTCTGCGCGAATTGCGCACGGCCTTAATGGAGGCAGAGATCGCCGAGGAGGACGGCGCCAGCCCGCGGGTCTCGCCCTTCGCGGACGTGCGCGACGTGGGCGGCCTGTTGCAGCGCGCCGGTTTCGCCCTGCCGGTGGTCGACAAGGATACCATCCCGGTGAGCTATCCCAACGCGCTCGCGCTTATGGGCGATCTACGCGCCATGGGCGAAACCAATGCGGTGCACACCCGGCGCAAGACCGCGTCCCGCCGGTCGACCTTGCTGCGCGCGGCGGCGCTTTACGAAGAGAACTTCGCCGATGCCCAGGGCCGCCTGACCGCGACCTTCGAGGTGATATACCTGACCGCCTGGGCGCCCGCCCCGGACCAGCCCAAACCACTACGCCCCGGCAGCGCGCAAACCCGCCTCGCCGACGCCCTAGGCACCACCGAACGCCCGGCGGGCGACAAGACGGGGCGAGGCTAGCGGAGGCTCGTCATAATTTCGGCCTTGACCCGGCGCTGCGCCTTGGGGCGGTTTAGCGGTAGCGTGGCCTGCAAGGTTCAGCCATGAGTCCGGACGTCTTAGATAAGCTGGAGCAAAGGCTCGGCCGGCTCCATGCCAGGCAGCGCCTCGGCATCGAGACCGACGACGAGGCCCGCGTTTTCGGCGGCGGCCTGAATTTCTTTCATATCGAGAACTGGTATTCGGTTCATTCGGTGATCCGGAACTGCCTGCGGTTGAGCGGCTTGTATTGGCGCGGACTGCGGAACGCGGAGCAGGTGGTGCTTCGGCAAAACACGGTCAAGCTGCCCGGTCTGCCCGCGCCTTTCGACGGCTATACCATCCTGCACATCAGCGACATGCACGTGGACATGAGCCAAGGCGCCATGCGCCATGTGACGCAGTTGGCGGGTGAATTGGCTTACGACGCCTGCGTCCTGACCGGCGATTTCAGGGGCAAGACCTACGGCCCCATCGAGGCGACCCTGAACGGCCTGAAGGAGGTCTGCGCGCATATCGAAAGTCCGATTTACGGCGTCCTCGGCAATCACGATACGATTCTCATGGTGCCCGGAATGGAAGAGATCGGCATCCGCATGCTGCTGAATGAATGTGAGGCCATCGAGCGGGATGGTGCGCGCCTTCACATGGCCGGCATCGACGACGCCCATTACTTCCGGGTCGACAATATCGAAAAGGCCGCCGAGAGAATCCCCCACGACGAGGTTTCAATCCTGCTGTCGCACACACCGGAAGTATACCGGCAAGCGGCCCATGCCGCCTTTGACGTAATGTTGAGCGGACACACCCACGGCGGACAGATCTGCCTGCCGGGCTCGGTCCCGATCACCTTGGACGCGAAGTTACCCCGGCGCATGGGATCGGGTGCCTGGCGCTATGGCGAGATGCAAGGATACACCTCGGTCGGCGCCGGATCCTGCATCGTGCCGGTACGGCTCAACTGCCCACCCGAAATCACCTTGCATCGCCTGGTGCGGGGTTAGTACGGCCGATCGCGGATCTTGAGCTTGTAGAGCAGGCGCGACAGCAAGAGCTCAGCGACGAAAAAAGCCGCTACCGTAGCCGCGATATCGATGGCGGTTAGGGAGAGCGCGTTTCGGCAGACCAGAAGCGGAAACAAGGATTCCGGCACCTGATCGAGGCCGAGCGCCTGGCTGCTGGGCGCAAGGTTCATGCGGCGCTTCAGGAAACTGGAAAACAGATCGCCGATCATGGCAGCCGCCGCGACCGCCGCCCCGGTTTCCATATTCAGGCCGATCAGCGGCGCCAGCACGGCGGTAACGACGATCGCCAGCGCCAAACCGCGCAGGGTCTTGGAAACGCCGAACACCGGCCGGCCATCGAAGAAGCGGATACCGCAATCGAGCGGACACGCGAAGCGGGCCCCGAAGATTTTCTTGGCCAGAACCGGCGTCCCGTTCGCCAAGGCCAAGAGGGCCAAGACTTGGGCAATGACAATTGGCTGCATGGCGCGATGGTATGCCATCGGCCCCCATGGCGTCACCTTTTCGCGGATTGACCGAGCGCCACGCCCTCCCGATTATCGCGATGACTGAATGACAACCCTGAGGCGGATCGAGCTCCGCACGCAATTGAAGGCCAACGAGTGGATAAACCAAAGTTTCTCTTGTTCGATTTGGGCGGTGTTCTCGTCGAATTCATCGGCTTGACAGAGGTCAGGAAACTGCTCGACGTTGACCCCGGACCGGATGGCATCAGGCATCGCTGGGTTACCTCCCGGTCCATTATCGAGTTCGAAAGGGGCGAATGCGGGCCGGAGGCATTTTCGCGCAATTTTGTCGACGAATGGCGTCTTGCGCTCGATCCTGCGTCTTTTCTCAAGATGTTTCGGTCCTGGATCAAGCCGCCGTTTCCAGGCGTCGAGAGCTTTCTGGCCGCTCTACGCCCAAGCTTCGGTTTGGCGTGTTTGAGCAACACGAACGAACTCCATTAGCATGCCATGCTCGACGAAGGCGGGCTGCGCCAGTCTCTCGACAAACATTATGCCTCTCATCTGATTGGAAAGACCAAGCCGGACCGTGACGTCTTTGCCTTCGTGGTCCGGGATTTGGGCTGCGACCCCACCGAGCTTATCTTTTTCGACGATGGGGCTGAAAACGTCGAAGGGGCCCGGGACGCGGGACTTCTCGCTTACCGGGTTGAAGGACTCCGCGAACTCGAAACGCAGGCAATCCATCTGGGCCTGCTCCGCCCCGGTTATCTGCCGGCAGTGGTGGCGGGCGATTAATCAACCGCCGCGCCGTAGATTGGGCAGACACCGAAAACGCACCGTCCTCACCAAGATGTGATTTCGGCCTCGTTTCACCGCGACAATTTTGGGATCATCTCCTGCATAGGATGAGTCGATTTCCTCTTGGACTTAGGAACCGCCGCCATGTCGATTCGACGCTTGTTTATCGCCGTGTTGCTGCCGGCCGCGATGCTGGTGCACGCCCTGCCCGCCGCCGCGAAGGAGCCGGTCTTCACCGCCAGCTTCAGCGATCTGGCAATCCGGGGCTACGACCCGGTCGCCTATTTCACCGAAGGCCGGCCGACGGAAGGAAAAGACGGCTTCGAGTTCGACTGGAAGGGCGCGACCTGGCGCTTCGCCAATCAGGAGAATCTGGATGCCTTCAAGGCCAACCCCGCCGCCTATGCGCCGCAATTCGGCGGCTATTGCGCCTGGGCCGTATCTCAAGGCTATACCGCCTCCACGGTTCCCGAAGCCTGGCGGATCGTGGACGGCAAGCTGTATCTGAACTACAGCAAGGGCGTGCAGGCCAGATGGGAACAGGATGTCCCCGGCAATATCGCCAAGGCGAACCGGAACTGGCCCACGGTTCTGGAATAATTCCGGCGGGCGTACAACCGACCCTGCTCTCGCCCTTCGATAGGCTCAGGGCGAGGTCCTCATGCTGAGCCTGTCGAAGGGCGAGGGCCGCTCTACGCTGCCGCGCTTCATTGGCCCGTCGGAATAACCCGGCACGCCGACAACCGATAGGACGACTTAGAGCAAGTCCCGCAATAGCGGTATGAGCGGCGCGTCGGCCGGCGGCATGGCGTAGTCGCCCAGACGCGGCGGACGGACCCAGGCGAGGTCCTGGCCTTCGCGCGCACTGGGCGTGCCGTGCCAGGTTCGGCAGACGTAAAGCGGCATCAGGAGATGAAAGTCCTCGTAGGCGTGCGAGGCGAAACCGATCGGCGCCAGGCAGCTTTGCCGGGTGTCGATGCCAAGCTCCTCTCTTAGCTCGCGCACCAAGGCCTGTTCAGGAGTTTCGCCCGCCTGCACCTTGCCGCCGGGAAACTCCCACAGGCCGGCCATGGCTTTGCCCTCGGGCCGTTTGGCCAGCAGCACCCGACCGTCCACATCGACCAGCGCCACGGCGGCCACCAGCAACATGGGCTGGGCCGGAGCCGAAGTCCGCCGCTCCGCGCTCCAGCAGCCGTCCTGGTTGGGCGAGGTCGCCCGGTCAGCTCCGGTAGTCGGCATTGATATCGATGTAGCCGTGGGTCAGGTCGCAGGTCCAAACGGTGGCCCGGCCGTTCCCGACCCCGACGTCGACCTCGATCGAGATGTCCCGGCCTTTCATGTGGCGGGCGACCGGCGCCTCGTCGTAGCCGGGCGCGACCAAGCCGGCGCGCGCAACCTCGATCCCGCCGATGCGGATCGCCAGGCGGTCGCGATCGGCCTTTTCGCCGGCCTTGCCGACGGCCATGACAACGCGGCCCCAGTTCGGGTCCTCGCCCGCTATGGCGGTCTTGACCAGCGGCGAATTGCCGATTGCCAGGCCGATCCGCCGCGCCGCGCGCTTCGACGTAGCGCCGGAAACCGCGATAGTGACGAACTTTTGTGCGCCCTCTCCATCGCGCACAACCTGTTGCGCCAGGTCGCGCAATAGATCGTTCAATGCGGCGCGGAAGCTCTTGAGCAGAGGATCGCCCGGCGCCGAGACCCGCCGGTGCTTGGCTTGACCGCTGGCGCAAAGAAGCAGCGTATCGCTGGTCGAGGTGTCGCCATCCACGGTAATCGCGTTGAAGCTGTCGTCGGCACCGCGCGCGAGCAGGCTTTGCAGCACCTTGGCCGGGATCTTGGCATCGGTGAACACGAAGGACAGCATGGTCGCCATGTCCGGGGCGATCATGCCCGAGCCCTTGGCGATGCCGTTGAGGGTAACGGGCACGCCGTCGATTTCCGCCCGGCGGGTCGCGCCCTTGGGATAGGTATCCGTGGTCATGATGGCGCGTGCCGCCTCCGGCCAGGCTACCGGATCCAAGGCGGCTTTGAGGCCGGCCAGGGCCGCGGTGACCCGCGCGTCCGGCAGGGGCTCGCCGATCACCCCGGTCGAGGCAACATAGACCTGGGTCTTCTTGGCCTCGAAGAGATCGGCGGTGGCCTGCACCGTGCGCTCGACCGAGGCCAGGCCGGCGGCCCCGGTGAAGGCATTGGCGTTGCCGGAATTGATCAGGATCGCCCGGCCGCGCCCGCCCTTGAGCGCGCGCCGGCACCACAAGATCGGCGCCGAGGCGGTCAATGAGCGAGTTAAGACTCCGGCCACCGCCGTGCCCGGCGCCAGTTCGATCAGGCAAACGTCGGCGCGCTCGCGGTAGCGCACGCCGCAAGCCGCAGTGGCCAGGCGAACCCCAGCCAGCGGCGGCAATTTAGGAAAGCCCGCCGGCGCTAGGGGCGAAACCGTCGAGACCATGGCACGAACCCGGCTTTGGCGGCGACTATTGTGCCGCGGCCGGCGCAGCCCCGGCCGGCAGCATGGATTTGCCCTCGGCCGTGATTTCGATCTCGGCCTTGTCGCGCAGGCCTTGCAACACGGTGTCCACGTTCTCGCGGGCAAAGTCCTGGCGCAATTGCGGCTCTATATCCTCAAAACTGGGCTGGGCGACATCGCGCCGGTCCTCGACCTTGATAACGTGCCAACCAAACTGGGTTTCGACCGGGTCCTTGGTGTATTCGCCGGGCTGCAGCGCGTTGGCCGCAGCGGTGAATTCGGGCACCATCTGATCGTCGGTGAAATAACCCAAATCGCCGCCGCGCGGGCCTGAGGGGCCGGTCGAATGTTCCGTGGCGGTCCCCGCGAAGTCGGCGCCGCCGTCCAGCTTGCCGATGATCTCGCGCGCCTCGTCCTCGGTCTTGAGCAGGATATGGCGGGCATTCTGCTCCGTGACCGGCGGATTGGCGGCCAGGTATGCTGTGTAGCGGGTGCGCAGGGCTTCCTCGGTCATGCCTTCGTCGACAGCCCGCTCGATCCAAACTTCGCGGATCACCCGGTCCTCCAACTCGGCCATTCGCTTCTTGACCTCTTCGTCCTCGGCCAGGCCGTCGGCGCGGCCGGCGGCATTGGCCAGCTTGAAATCGACCAGACGCTGCACCAAAAGTGGGTAAACCTGCATTATTTGGGACTGAAACTGCTGCGGCAGGGTGCCGGCCAAGGCAAAGACCGCGGAGCGGCGAATTTCTTCGCCATTGACCCGGGCCACGATCGGATCGTCCTCGCCCTCGGGGCTCTGGGTTTGGGCCGAGAGGCCGAGCGGAAAGGCCACCATGGCCAAGGCCAGGGCTAATGCCAGGGTCGGGCCAGCCGGAAAAAAACGGGGCAATTGCATGGGAATCTCCTGAATCGAAACGCGGACGGGCCATAGGCGCGTGCCGCGCGAGGCCTTGGTTTGGCCGCATCATGCATGCCCGGGCCAGCGGCACAAGAGTGGGCGCGCGGGCCTCGCGCCTTCTTGAAACGCGGGCCGGACCGCCCCTGGGGCCTTTCAGGCCTGCCCGGGGCCCCAACGCCGGCCGGTCCTAGCGTTGACAGAACCCGTCGTGCCCCCTATGTGTGACCTTGAGAACCGGCGCTTTCCCGCCGGTTACCCCGCCTTGAGGTTATCCCATGCTCGGCGCGCTGGCGAAGCGGCTGTTCGGATCCGCGAACGAACGATTCCTGAAGGGCTTAAGCGCCTCGGTCGAGGCGATCAACGCCCTGGAACCGGAATTCGAGGCCCTGAGCGACGATGACTTGCGGGCCCGCACCGCGGCCTTTCGGGAACGCGCCACCAAGGGCGAAAACCTAGAGGATATGCTGGTCGAGGCCTTCGCCACCGTGCGCGAGGGCGCCAAGCGTACCCTGGGTCAGCGCCATTTCGACGTGCAGCTCATGGGCGGCGTTGTCCTGCACCAGGGCATGATCGCCGAAATGAAAACCGGCGAGGGCAAAACCCTGGTCGCCACCCTGGCGGTCTACCTGAATGCCCTGGCCGGACGCGGCGTTCACGTTGTCACGGTCAACGACTACCTGGCTAAGCGCGATTCCGAATGGATGGGCCGGATCTACAATTTCCTGGGCCTCAGCGTCGGCTGCATCGTGCACGGCCTGAACGACAACGAGCGCCGCGCGGCCTATGCCTGCGACGTGACCTACGGCACCAACAACGAATTCGGATTCGACTACCTGCGCGACAACATGAAATTCCAGCTGGAGGACATGGTTCAGCGGGAATTCAATTTCGCCATCGTGGACGAGGTTGACTCGATCCTGATCGACGAGGCCCGCACGCCCCTGATCATTTCTGGGCCGGCCGAAGATTCCTCGGAAATGTACACCAAGATCAACACGGTGATCCCGCGCCTCGAAGACGATCACTACGAAAAGGACGAAAAGGCCCGCAGCGTTGCCTTGACCGACAGCGGAACCGAACGGGTCGAGGAGTTGCTGCGCGGCGACGGTTTGATGGGCGAGGGATCGCTTTACGATATCGAGAACGTCAACTTGGTGCACCACGTCAACCAGGCCCTGCGCGCGCACAAGCTGTTCCAGCGCGACACCGATTACATCGTCAAGGACAGCAAGGTCATCATCATCGACGAGTTCACCGGTCGCATGATGGAGGGGCGGCGCTATTCGGAGGGGCTGCACCAGGCGCTGGAAGCCAAGGAAGGCGCGTCGATTCAGAACGAGAACCAGACCCTCGCTTCGATCACCTTCCAGAATTATTTCCGGCTCTATCCCAAGCTCGCGGGTATGACCGGAACCGCCATGACCGAGGCCTCGGAGTTCCTGGACATCTACAAGTTGGAAGTGATCGAGATTCCGACCAACCTGCCGTGTATACGCGACGACAGCGACGACGAGGTTTACCGCACCGGCAAGGAAAAATTCGATGCCATCCTGGAGGTAGTTCAGGACTGCCAGGGCCGCGAGCAGCCGGTGCTGGTTGGCACAGTGTCGATCGACAAGTCCGAAGCGCTGGCCGCGGAGCTGAAGAAGCACAAGATCACACATCAGGTTCTCAATGCCCGGTATCACGAGCAGGAGGCCCAAATCATCGCCCAGGCCGGCACCCCGGGCGCGGTGACCATCGCCACCAACATGGCCGGTCGCGGCACAGATATCCAACTCGGCGGCAACTATGAGATGCGGGTCTGGCAGGAAGCCGACCCGATCGAGGATCCGGCGGCGCGCGAGAAGAAGATCGAGCAGATCAAATCCGAGATCGCGGCGGCGCGCGAGGTGGTGCTGGCGGCCGGCGGCCTGATGATTATCGGCACCGAGCGCCACGAAAGCCGGCGCATCGACAATCAGCTACGCGGCCGTGGCGGCCGCCAGGGCGACCCCGGCGCCTCCAAGTTCTTTCTGAGCTTGGAAGACGATCTGATGCGCATCTTCGGGTCGGAACGCATGGATACCATGTTGCGCCGCCTGGGCCTGCAGGACGGCGAGGCCATCGTCCATCCTTGGGTCAACAAGGCGCTCGAAAAAGCGCAGCAGAAGGTCGAGGCGCGCAACTTCGAGATCCGCAAGAACCTGCTCAAATACGACGACGTGATGAACGACCAGCGCAAGGTGATCTACGAGCAGCGTAAGGACATGATGCGCGCCGAAGACGTTCACGAGGCGGTCGTCGACATGCGCCAGCAATTGATCGAAGATCTGGTCGCCCGCCATATTCCCGCCGGCACCTATGCCGAACAATGGGACGGGCCGGGCCTGCATGCGGAAACCCTGCGTATCGTCGGGGCCGATCTGCCGATCAGCGACTGGATCGCGGAAGAAGGCATTGCCGATCAAGAAATCCACGAGCGCATCGCGGCCGAGTTCAACCGCCGCATGGCGGCTAAGACGGCGAACTACGGCGAGCCGGTCATGCGATCGCTGGAAAAGCAACTTCTGCTCATGGTCCTGGACAAGCAGTGGAAGGACCATCTGCTGTCGCTCGACCATCTGCGTCATGGCATCGTCTTGCGCGCCTATGCGCAGCGCGATCCCTTGAACGAATACAAACGCGAGGCCTTCGAGTTGTTCGAGCACATGCTGGCCGAGGTACGCGACGAGGTGACCATGCTCTTGACGCGGGTCGAACTGCGCGCGTCGGAGCCGGAGGCCGCCATGGTGCAACGCGGCCCGCAGGCCATGCACGAGACACGCCAGGATCCGGCTTTGGCCGGCGCGGGCAACGGCGCGGACCTGGCCGAAGCCCACGCGGGCGGCGTCGCGACCGCCGAGCGCCCCCGGGCACGTCCGGGGCCCCGCCCCGTCGCGACCCGCCAAGCGGCGGCCCAGATCGATCCCAACGACCCCACGACCTGGGGCAAGGTGCCGCGCAACGCCGCCTGCCCCTGCGGTTCCGGTAAGAAGTACAAACACTGCCACGGCAAGTTGAACTAGCCAGCCCACCCCACTAACCCATGGTCCGTGGATGATCGCTCGGCGCATCGGCGGCGCGCTGGTTGTCTTGGCGGCCGCCGCCATTGCCTTTCTAGGCACCGGCATCGAGGGCGATCGCACCGCGCTGGCCCTGGTCGTGCTGGCGATCGGGCTGTGGGCGACCGCGGCCATTCCCGAACACGTCACCGCGCTCATATTCTTCGCACTGACCATGTTTTTCGCCGTAGCGCCGGCTTCGGTCACCTTTGCCGGATTTCACACTGCGGCGACCTGGCTAATCTTCGGCGGCCTGGTGGTCGGCGTCGCGGTCAACGTGACCGGCCTGGGCGCGCGCATCGCCAACCGCCTGGCCGCGGCCTTCGGGCGCAGCTACGCCGGTACCGTGTTCGCCATGTTGTCGGTCGGCGTCGCCTTGGCCTTCGTCATGCCGTCGTCCATGGGCCGGGTCATGTTGCTCATGCCGATCGCCCAGGCGCTGGGGCAACGCCTCGGTTTCGCCGAACGCTCGAAGGGGCGCACGGCGATCGTCGCGGCCACGGTTTCCGGTGCCTTTCTGATTCCCTTCAGCATATTGCCGGCCAACGTGCCCAATGTGGTCCTGATGGGCGTGGCCGAGGATATTCACGGTTACGTGCCCAGGTACGGCGAGTGGTTGCTGCTGCATTTCCCGGTCCTGGGCCTGCTCAAGGCGGCCGCCGTCGGGGGCATCGTTCTGTTGTTCTTTCCCGACCGCATGCCGCCGCGCGTGGCCACGGCCGATGAACCGCCAGGCAAATTGAGCCCGGCGGAGTGGCGCCTGAGCCTGATCCTGGCCTTGGCGCTGGCCGGCTGGGTCACCGATTTCGCGCACGGCATCTCACCGGCCTGGATCTCGCTCACCGCCGCAGCGGCCTGCCTGTTGCCCGGGATCGGCGTGCTTGGCACCGCGGACTTCGGCAAGGTCAACTTCGCGTCCCTGGTTTATGTGGCGGGCATCTTGGGGGTCGGCACGCTGATTGCCGAGTCCGGCTGGGGCGCGCGCCTGGGCGAGGCCTTGATCGCCATCGCGCCGCTCGACCCGGCCCGGCCTTTCGGCAACTTCGCGGCGATCACCGGCATGGGCATGGGTGTCGGCCTGGGTGTCACCCTGCCCGGCGTGCCGGCGGTCATGACCCCCTTCGCGGAGACCCTGGCGGAAGCCGCGGGCCTGTCGCTGACCAGCGTCCTCATGCTTCAGGTGCTCAGCTTTTCGACCCCGCTACTGGCCTATCAGGCGCCGCCGCTGGCGGTCGCAATCCAACTCGGTTGGGTTTCGCTCGCCGACATGACCAAGCTGATGCCCGCGG
Source organism: Kiloniellaceae bacterium (assembly GCA_021776095.1). Classification (GTDB taxonomy): domain Bacteria; phylum Pseudomonadota; class Alphaproteobacteria; order Kiloniellales; family J153; genus JAJFGN01. The sequence continues at coordinate 304,749 of JAJFGO010000021.1, forward strand.
TCGCGGCGGTCACCGTCGTCGTGCTCTTCCCGCTCGACTATCTGTGGTGGCGCCTGCTTGGCTTGATTTGATCTAGAATCTTCCGTCGTAGGCCTTGGCGCCGATATGGGCGGCAATGACGGTGAAGGTTTTGGCACTCAAGCCCTCGACCACCGCATCGCGTAGCGCGGCGCGGTCGCGGACTGCGACACCGCGCCCGCCCATGGCCTGCGCGACGGCGGGAAAATCGCTGGCGCCGAAATCGACACCCAGATTTCGCTTGCCCGACTTGCGCTGCTTGAGCTCGATCAAGGCGAGGGACGCGTCGACGAACACCACCACCACCACCGGCAAGGCCAGGTCGCGCAAGCTCGCCAATTCCCCCAGCACCATCTCGAGACCCGCGTCGCCGGTGAAGGCGACCACGGCGCGTTCGGGCGCTGCGATCTTGGCGCCGATGGCCAGCGGCAGGGCGCAGCCCATGGTACATAACCCGGTCGATTGCAGCAGCGTACGCGGCAAGGGGCATTGCCAGACCTGACTGAGCAGGATGCGGTGGGCGCCACTGTCCACTGTGGCCACGGCATCTTGTGGCACGGCCTTGCGCACCTCATCGACGATGGCCGCCGGGCCCCATGTCTCGTCCGGCGCGAAGGCTTGTATCAACTCTTTGCGGACCTGGGCCGGCCGGCCGTTCGACCAAGTGTTCTGCGGCGCCGTCGAATCGCCGAGCGCCTTCAGACCGGCGCCGATATCGCCGGCAAAACACAGGCTGGCCCCGTGCACGCCGTGCGCTTGAAGTTTGGCCGTGAACTCGATCACCGGTTTGGCCTCGGGGTCCCAAGCGTCACACCAGCCGTGGCGCATCTCGATGGGGTCGTAGCCCACCAGAAGGATCAGGTCGCTGGCCTCGATCACCGGCATGAGGTGGGCATCCGCGACCGGTGACAATCCGGCGCCGCCGAGCGCCAAAGTCTCGGTTTCGGGCAGGATACCCTTGGCTTTGTAGGTGGTGATCACCGGCACACCGTAGTCCCGGGCGAAGGCGGCGACAGCCGCTTCCGCGTTCTGGGCCAGAACCTCAAGCCCGGCGATCATGACTGGCCGGCGCGCAGCCAATAAGGCCCGCCGGGCGGCCTCCAGGTCCGGGCCTTCGGCCGGCGTGACCGGCGCGGCGCGCGGGACGCGCACCGGCTTGGGCGCGGCCTGTGCCTTGTCCGCGACCGAGATCGGCACATCGATGTGAACCGGGCCGGGGCGACCTTCCCGTGCGATGAACAGCGCCTTCTCGACCACTTTCTCGACCGCGCCGTCGTGGAGAGTGAAGCTCGCCTTGGTGATGGGGCCGAGCAAGGCCCGATGATCGAAGACCTGATGGGTATAACCCTCGGCCTCCGCCGGATCGACGCAACCGGTCAGGAAAATCAGCGGCACCCGGTCCTGCTCGGCGTTGGCAATCACGTTGACCGCGTTGGCGACTCCCGGGCCCAGGGTGGCGACCAAGATGCCCGGCGCGCCGGTCACGTGATAGGTGCCCTCGGCCATGAAACCGCCGGCGTTTTCGTGTTTGCACAGCCGGAAGTCGATGCCGGCGTCGGCCAAGGCATGCATCACGGTCAAGACCTCGCCGCCGGGAATGCCGAAGCCATGGCGGCAGCCCGCGTCGTGAAGCGCATGGGCAAGGATATCGGCGGCGGTCGGCATGCTAGGCTCTCTTGAAATCGGATTATCGCGCGAGGTTGAGATACCCGTCGCGGGTTTGCGGCAGCTTGCGTTCGAGCAGGCGGCCAGCGATCAAGGTGCGCAGGACCTGGGCCGTGCCGCCGCCAATGGTGAACATCCGCGCGTCGCGGGTCATGCGCTCCAGGGCGTTGTTGCGCGAATACCCGGCGGCGCCGAAAAGTTGCAAGGCGTCGTTGGTCACCTTAATCGCCATTTCGGAGGCGAAGACCTTGGCCTGCGCCGCCTCCAAGGGGTCGGGGAACCCATCGCACTCGGCGGCCTTGTGAATCAAGGCGCGGGCCGCCTCGATCTGGGTCGCCATGTCGGCCAACATCCATTGCAGGCCCTGAAACTCGCAGATCGGGCGGCCGAACTGCTCGCGCTCCTGCACATAGACGAGGGCCTGTTCGTAGGCCCCGACCGCGATCCCGAAAGCGACCGTGGCGGCGCCGACCCGTTGCCCGTTGTAGGCATTCATGAGTTGCGCGAAGCCCCGCCGCAGGCCCTGCGGCGGTTGGACCAGCATGTCGGCCGGCACCTCCAGATTTTCGAAGAATACTTGGGTCTCCGGAATGCCGCGCAGACCCATGGTCGGCTCGCGCGCGCCGATGGTCAGGCCCTTGGGCGTGCCGGCATCGGCGTCGCGCACGACGATAAAGCCGCCGATGCCTTGCTCCGTGGCGCCGTCGAAGATCCGCGCGAAAATCAGATGCAGCCGCGACACGCCGCCGCCCGTGATCCAATGCTTTTGACCGTTTAAGACATAGCGGTCGCCGCGCTTTTCGGCCCGGGTGGTCATGTCGGTCGCGGCCGAGCCGGCGTCCGGCTCGGTAATGCAGATCGCCGGCTTGTCGCCGTCCAAGACCAAGCCGGCGGCCAGGCGCTTTTGCGCCTCGGCGCCGTAGGTCATGACGGTGCCGATGGCGCCCATGTTGGCCTCGACCACGATGCGCGCGGTCACGCCGCAGACCTTGGCCATTTCCTCGATCACGAGGGCGGTATCCAGGTAGTTCAGGCCCTGACCGCCATAGCTTTCGGGGATCGTCATGCCGAAGAAGCCGGCGTCGCGCAGATCGCGCACGTTATCCCAGGGGTATTGCTCGCTCCGGTCGACCTCGGCCGCGCGCGGGGCGATCTTGGTCTGGGCCAGCTCGCGCGCGCGCGCCCGCAGGGCAAGCCGCGACTCATTCAAACGAACCATGAAACGACCTCTCTGCGGAGGAACGCGCCGATTCAGGCGGCGCCCGCCCGCCCCATCTCCAAGTATTTGTCGCGCCGAGTTGTGCGCAGCGCTTGATCGTCTAGGTCGCGCAGCTCGAGAAGATGGCGCTCGACCGCGTCGCCCACGGCCTCGATGGCCTCGCGCTTGCCGCGCTGCGCCCCGCCAAGCGGTTCGCGCACGATTTCGTCGATCACCCGCAGCCGCAGCAAATCCTGCGCCGTCAGTTTCATGGCCTCGGCCGCTTCCTGCGCCTGTTCGCCGCTGCGCCAGAGGATCGAGGCGCAGCCCTCGGGCGAGATGACCGAATAGATCGAATGCTCCAGCATGATCACCCGATTGGCCGTGGCGATGGCGATCGCCCCACCGGACCCGCCTTCGCCAATGACGACCGAAATCAAAGGCACGCCCAGGCCCAGGCTGATCTGGATGCAGCGCGCGATGGCCTCGGCCTGGCCGCGTTCCTCGGCGCCGATCCCGGGATAGGCCCCGGCGGTATCCACCAGGGTAATGACCGGAATCGCGAAGCGATCGGCCAGGGCCATCAGGCGCTGGGTCTTGCGATAGCCCTCCGGCCGCGCCATGCCGAAGTTGTGGCGCACGCGGCTGGCCGTGTCGCGGCCCTTTTCCTGGCCCATGACAACCACCGAATGCCCCCGGAATCGGCCCAGACCGCCCAGGATCGCCTGGTCCTCCCCGAACAGGCGATCGCCGGCCAGAGGCGTGAAGTCCTCGATCAAATTGGCGATGTAGTCGGAGACGTGCGGGCGTTCGGGATGGCGCGCAACCTGGGTCTTCTGCCAGGGCGTCAGCTTGGCATAGCTCTGCCGCAGCAGGCGGTCCGCCTTGGTTTGGAGCTTCGCCACCTCCTCGGCGATATTCATCTCGCCGTCGTTGGAGATATGGCGCAATTCCTCGATCTTGCCTTCCAGATCGGCGATCGGTTTTTCGAAATCCAGGAACGTCTGCATGGGTTAAGTCTCTAGCACAGCGGTACTGCCGAGGCGATGGCAAAGCTCCACCGGCGCGGACCTATACGACGTTGACTTCGCGGAGCGCCCGGCCGGCCGGAATGCGGTCGAAAGAAAAGGCGGAAAGGTCGAGAGTGCGGTAACGCCGGTGCACGATCAGCTCTGCCAAGGCGCGCCCGGCGGCTGGGCTCTGCTGAATGCCGTGGCCGCTGAATCCGTTGCAGAACAGAAAGTTGCCGAGATCCGGATGGGGCCCCAGGACCGCGTTCTGATCGAAGGTATTGTAGTCGTAGTGCCCGGCCCAAGCGCCGGTCGCCTTGATCGCCGCGAAGGCGGGCACACGCGCCGCCAGCACCGGCCAAATGACCTCCTCGAACAGGCTGTGATCCGGCTCCAGGTCCGTGCTGTCCGGGTCTTGGTCTTCGGGCGGGGAGAGGATGGCAAGGTATTGTGCGCCCTCCGGCCGCACGGCGACGCCGCTTGGGTCGACGGTCAGAGGCAAGGGCGGCAAGGGCTCCCGGCAGTCGAAGACGAAGGTCGTGCGCTTGCGCGGCCGAACCGGCAGTTCGATGCCGGCGAGCGCCGCCAGCGCCCCGGCCCAGGGACCAGCGGCGTTGACCAGTATCCCACAACCGAGTCGCCGGCCGGCGCGCAGGCGAACCCCCGCGACGCCCGCGCCCGCTCGGTCGATCGCACAGATTTCGTCGGCCACATAGACCGCGCCCAGGGCCCGGGCCTTGCGCCGGAAAGCATGCAACAGAGCGCTGGGATCGATCCAACCCTCGTTGCGCGCGCCAAAGGCCCCGGCGGCGATGTCCGACACCTCAAGCCAGGGAAACCGGGCCACCAAGGCCGGCGGATCAAGCAAGTCAACCGCGGCACCCAGGGCGCGTTGCGCCGCCACATTGTCCCGCAAGACGGCTTGACCGGCCGCGCTGGCCAGGAAGAGATAGCCGCGTTCGCGAAAGGCCAAGTCGGGCGCCTCGCCGTCGACCGCCAGGGTCTCGCCCGCGGCGCGAACGAAGTCCGTAGCAAAGAGGGACATGCGCACGTTTTCCGGGGTCGAGAACTGTTGCCGAATTCCGCCCCAGGACCGGGTGGTGGCACAGTCCGCGTAGCTGGGGTCGCGCTCGACCACCAGAACCGTGCCGTCGAAATCCGGGTCCGCGCCCAGGAAATAGGCGATGGCGCTGCCCATCACACCGCCCCCGGCGACAATGACGTCGTAGTGTTCGCTCATGGCCGATTCCGCGCCGCAGGCAATTAAGGACCGGCGTCCGGGCCCAACAACGCGGCGCGGAAGCGGCCCTTGAGATGGGCGCCGTCCTTGGGCGGTAGCACCAGGGGCAAGTCCTCGACCCGGACCTTGATGTCGAAGAACAGGGGACCGGCCTCGTTTCGAATGCGTGGCAAGGCTTCTTCGAGGCCCGCCTGGTCGAACACATCGGCAGCGACCGGAAAGCCGCAACCGACCGCGATGGCGGCTAGATCGGCGGGCCCGGCGGTGTGCGTCGCCTGCATGCCGGTCTCGCCATAGCGTTCGTTGTCGAGGACCACGACCGTCAGGTTCTTGGGCGCTTGCAAGGCGATGGTCGCCAAGGCGCCAAGGCCCATGAGCATTTCGCCGTCGCCGGTGACCACCAGGACGCGGCGCGCCGGCTGCGCCAGCGCCAGGCCCAGGCCGATCATCGCGGCACCGCCCATGGCGCCCCACAGGGGGAAGCTCAAGGGATGATCCCCGGCCGCGGTCGCATCCCAGGCCGGCGCGCCCAGGCCCGTCACGACCAGCAGATCGCCACGATCGGCCAAAAGGCGTGCGACCACCTCGCGACGGCGCAGCGGATATTGCGTGCTTTGGGAGGACAACATCTCCACCTCGCTCACCTCCCGAAGGTCTTGGCGCCGAGGACGCGTTGCGAAATCAGCACCGCCGCGCTGGCCGGACCATTGAAGACCATGCGCGCCGCAGCATTGACGGTTTCGCCGATCTCCGCCGCCTGCGCCACCTCGAAAACCATGGTGCCGGTGGCACGCAGGACCTCCGGCGTCGCCTGCCCCATGGGCACTTGCCAAGGATTGAACTCGCCCCACTGGCCACGCATGGTCACCAGCATCAACAAGGGGAATTGGCAGGTCCGCGCGAGCGAGAGCATATTCACGCAGTTGCCCACGCCACTGCTTTGCATAAGGAGGACACCGCGCTGCCCGCCCAGCCAGGCCCCGGCCAAAAGCGCGATACCCTCTTCTTCCGTGGTCAAGGGGACCGAGGCCATCTGCCCATCTTCGGCGCAGGCGTTGATCAACTCGCGGTGCCCGGCATCGGGCACGTAGGTAACCTGCCGCACCTGATGTTCGCGCAGAACCGCGTGAACTTCGTCCGACCAATGCGCTGTCTCAGCCTGTTCCATGCCCCTCAATCCGTTCGGCTTGCTCCGTGCCTTTGTTTTATCGTGTCGGCCGGGCGGGCGCCACCGCTACCCACTCTTGCGCGCGCGCGCCGGACCGGCTTACGCTGGTTCACTGCGGATAGAGCAGATTTGGATTTGCTCTGGTTGTTTGTCTTAGAGCGGATCGACCCAATCATGAATGCCTCATCGGGCCAGGCCCGACTAGCCGTCGATATCGGCGGCACATTTACCGATGTCGTCCTTGAAATGGGCGAAACACTGGTCACGGCTAAGGTTCTGACCACACCCAGACAGCCTCAGGACGGTGTGCTGGCCGGCGTGGCCAAGGTCATGGCCGAGGCCGACCTCGCCCCGGGCCAGGTCGGCTTGATCATCCACGGGACGACCCTGGCGACCAACGCGTTGATCGAGCGCAAAGGCGCCAAGACCGCGCTGATTACCACCGAGGGCCTGCGCGATTCCCTGGAGATGGCCTACGAAAACCGTTTCGCCCAATACGATATTGCGATCGACCGGCCGGAGCCCCTGGTGCCGCGCTATCTGCGCTGGCCGGTGCGCGAGAGGCTGAACGCGGCGGGAGAGATCTTGCGCCCGCTGGACGAGGCCTCGGTCGAAGCCCTGGTCCCGCTGATCCGCGATGAAGGGGTGGAGAGCGTCGCCATCGGCCTGATCCACGCCTACGCCAACCCTGCGCACGAGCGCCGGGTGGCAGAGGTCCTGCGCGCCGCCCTGCCCGAGCTTAGCCTGACCCTATCGTGCGAGGCCTGCCCGGAAATCCGCGAGTACGAACGGCAATCGACGACCTGCGCCAACGCCTATGTCCGGCCTTTAATGGCGCGTTACCTGACCGGCCTGGAATCGGCCTTGCGGGCCGGCGGTTTCACCTGCCCGTTTCTGCTCATGACGTCCGGCGGTGGCTTGACCAGCTTCGAGGCGGCGGTCCAGTTTCCGATCCGCCTGGTCGAATCCGGCCCCGCCGGCGGGGCGATCCTGGCCAGCCGGATTGCCGAGGAATGCGGCCTCGACCGGGTACTGTCTTTCGACATGGGCGGCACCACCGCGAAGATCTGTCTGATCGACGATGCCGAGCCACTCTCGTCGCGCAGTTTCGAGGTCGCCCGGGTCTATCGCTTTCTCAAGGGCAGCGGCCTGCCAATTCGCGTTCCGGCGATCGAGATGGTCGAGATCGGCGCAGGTGGCGGCTCGCTCGCCTGGGTCGACACCCTGAAGCGCATCAATGTCGGGCCGGAAAGCGCCGGATCGGAACCCGGCCCGGCCTGTTACGACCGGGGCGGCGAGGAACCGGCGGTGACGGATGCCGACCTGGTGCTCGGCCGGATCGATCCGGGCAGTTTCGCCGGCGGGTCGGTCACCCTCGCACCCGCTGCCGCGCGCGGGGCCATCGACCGGGTGCTCGCGCCGCTCGAGCTACAGGGCGCCGCGGCCGCCTTCGCCATCGCCGAGGTGGTCGACGAGAACATGGCCAACGCCGCGCGGGTCCACGCCATCGAATGGGGCAAGGAAATTGGCACCCGCACCCTGGTCGCCTTTGGCGGCGCCGCGCCGCTGCACGCGGCGCGCCTGGCGGAGAAGCTGGGTCTCGACCGGGTTCTGGTGCCGAGCGGCGCCGGTGTCGGATCGGCCATCGGCTTCCTGCGCGCGCCCATCGCCTACGAGGTGGTGCGCAGCCGCTATCAGCGCCTGTCCAGCTTCGATGCCGACGCAGTCAATGCTACTTTGGAGGAGATGCGCGAAGAAGCCCTGGCGATCGTGCGCCCGGCCGCGCCGGGGCAAGACTTGATCGAAATCCGCACTGCCTATATGCGCTATCTCGGCCAAGGCCACGAGGTCAACGTGCGGGTTCCGGTCCGGCCGCTGACTGTGGCAGACGCCATAACCCTGAAGGCCGCCTTCGACGAGGTTTACACCGCGCTCTACAGCCGCACGATTCCCGATCTCGACATCGAGGTCCTGAGCTGGACCCTCACCGTCCAGACCCAAGTCGCGGCGCCGGAGGTTCTGCCCGGGGTGGCGGCGGAGAACGCGATACCGGCCCCGGTGGCACGGCGTGCGGTCTTCGACCCCGGCCAGGCGAAGGAACTCGACACCCCAATCTACCGGCGCGCCGACCTCAAGCCAGGCGTCACGATTCCCGGCCCCGCCTTGATCGTCGAGGACCAGACGACAACCGTCGTCTCGCCCAGCTTCGAGGCCGGGGTGAACTCGCTCGGCTATCTCGTGCTTGAGCGCACCGACGCACCAGGCAAGGAGAACCGCACATGACCCAAGCGTCCGCGCTCGAACAAGTTCAGCGACAGATCATGTGGAATCGCCTGCTCTCGGTGGTCGAGGAACAGGCGCAAGTCTTGATCCGCACGGCGTTCTCTACCTCGGTGCGCGAGGCCGGCGATCTTTCCGCCGGAGTGTTCGATTTGCAGGGTCGCATGTTGGCGCAAGCCGTGACCGGCACGCCGGGGCATGTCAACGCCATGGCTGCCTCTGTCGGCTTTTTTCTCGATCGCTTTCCAGCCGATACCATGGCGGAGGGCGACGTTTACATCACCAACGACCCCTGGCTGGGCACCGGGCACACCCACGACTTCACCGTGGTGACCCCAACGTTCCTGGATGGCCGGATCGTGGCGCTTTTCGCCTCCACCAGTCATGTGGTCGATGTCGGCGGGCGGGGCTTCGGTGCCGATGCGAGCCAGGTTTACGAGGAAGGCCTGCGCCTGCCCATCATGGTGCTGGCGAAACGCGGCGTTATGAACGAGTCGCTCTTGGATATCGTGCGCGCCAACGTGCGCGAGCCGGTGCAGGTCGAGGGTGACCTCTATTCGCTCGCCGTGTGCAACGAAACCGGTTGCCGGCGCCTGATCGAAATGATGCGCGAGTTCGAGCTGGATACGCTCGACGCCCTGGCCGAGACCGTGATCGAAAATTCGCGCCAGGCCATGCTGGAGGAAATCCGCGCCCTGCCTTTCGGCAGCTACGACAACGCCATGCGGATCGACGGCTATGAACGACCGATCGATTTGGTCGCGCGCATGACCATCGGCGAGAGTGGCATCGATGTGGATTTCACCGGCACCTCCCCGGTCTCGGCCTATGGCATCAACGTGCCGTTGACCTACACTCAGGCTTACGCCTCCTTCGGCGTGCGTTGCGTGATCGGCGGCGCGGTGCCGAATAACGCGGGGTCCCTCGCGCCGGTCCGAGTGAGCGCGCCCGAAGGCTCGATCCTCAATGCGCCGGAACCCTGCGCCGTGACCGCGCGCCACTTGGTCGGGCAGATGCTGCCCGACGTGGTGCTCGGCTGCCTCTACCAAGCCAAGCCCGAGGCGGTGCCGGCGGAGGGCACCTCCTGTCTTTGGATCACCGCTTTGCTGGGCGGCCACGGCGTCGCGGGCGACAACGAAAGTGGCGGCGATCCACCGGGACAACCGTTCACCATCAGCATGTTTCACGCCGGAGGCACCGGCGGGCGGCCGGGCCAGGACGGCTTAAGCGCGACAGCCTTTCCCTCAGGAGTCCGCAACACCCCGGTCGAGGTTAACGAGACCATCGCCCCTCTCATTGTCTGGCGGAAAGAATACCGCCGCGATTCCGGCGGCGCCGGCGAGCACCGGGGCGGCACCGGGCAGGTTATGGAAATCGCCCATGCCCAGGGCGCGCCCTTCGCCGTCTCGGCCCTTTTCGACCGAATCCTGCACCCACCGCGCGGCCGGGGCGGCGGTGCGAAAGGCGTCTGTGGCCGGGTCAGCCTCGGCTCCGGCGCAGAGTTGTCGGGCAAGGGCCGGCAAACCATCCCGGCCGGCGACCGCTTGATTCTGGAAATGCCGGGCGGCGGCGGGCTGGGCGATCCCAATAAGCGGTTGGCGGCACTGGTTGCGCAAGACCTGCGCGACGGCCTGATTTCACCGGAAGCCGCCGAACGCGATTACGGCCGGGTTGACGAAGGAGACTGAACCCCATGTCCGACATCATCCTGCATCACTATCCGCAAAGCCCGGTGTCCGAGAAGGTACGTGCGGTCCTGGGCATGAAGGATTTGGCCTGGCGCTCGGTCATCATTCCCCGGGTGCCGCCCAAGCCGGACCTCGTGCCGTTGACTGGCGGCTACCGCCTGACCCCGGTTATGCAAGCGGGCGCCGATATCTATTGCGACAGCCAAGGCATCCTGCGCGAGTTGGAGCGGCGTTTTCCCGAACCAACGCTGTTTCCCGGCGGTGCCGACGGTCTAGCCTGGGGTCTCAGCCGCTGGACCGATGGGCGGTTTTTCACCGCCACCATCGCCGTAATCTTCGCCGACGTGGGCGAAGACATGCCATCGGCATTTCAGTGCGACCGCCTGATGCTCTATTTCGGTGCGGACTCCAGCATAGCCGGCTTGCAAGCGGCCTTGCCGGAGATGCTGGCCAGCCTGCGCGCGCAGTTCGACTGGATCGAGGATCGCCTGGCCACCGGCCGGCGCTTCATGCTCGGCGACCAGCCGGGTCTGCCGGACGCCAATTGCTACTACTTGGCCTGGTTTCTGCGTAATCGCTACTCCAAAGGTCCGACGTTCCTGGCCCAGTTCCCCATGCTCTGTGCCTGGGAGGAGCGGATGCGCGCGCTCGGCCACGGCTCGGTCAGCACGCTCACCAGCACCGAAGCGCTCGAGATCGCCCGCGCGGCGGAGCCGGCGCCGCCCCCGGCCTCGGACCCGGACGACCCGAGCGGCCTGAAACCGGGCGACGCGGTTGAGGTGCAAGCCCAAGGCGTCAGCGGCACGGCGGGAATCAAGGGCCTGGTCCGCCACATCAGCGTGCAAGACATCGTGCTCGACCGCGACGACCCGCAGGTCGGCCACGTGGCCATCCACTTTCCGCGCGTCGACTATAGCATTGTTAGTGTGTAGCTCGCGGCAAGGCCATCTTGACTCCGCCCCACACCGACATCATCATTCCGCCCGTTCCTAGGGGGGCCCGCTTGGGCTGAGATAGCGCCGGACACAGGTTTTCGGCGGTGACCCTTAGAACCTGATCCGGGTCATGCCGGCGCAGGGAACGGAACTTGCCGCCACACGGGATCAATCGCCCCGGCGGCCGTCTCCTCGCAAGCCACCCCGGATCTCCCGCTGCCCGTGTAACGAGGAGATCCGTCATGCCAACCAAAATTCTGACCGCCACGTGCCTAACTTTCGCCCTCTCGCTGGTCGCGCTGCCGGCGCGGGCCGAGGCTCTGACCATCCTGCTCGACTGGTTCATCAATCCCGACCATGGGCCAATCATCGTCGCCTACGAGAAAGGCTTTTTCGCCGAGGAAGGCCTGGAGGTCACGCTGATAGAACCGGCCGATCCGAACGACCCGCCCAAGCTGGTCGCCGCCGGGAAGGCCGAGATCGCTGTGTCTTATCAACCGCAATTGCACATACACGCGGCCGCCGGGTTACCCTTGGCGCGCATCGGCACGTTGATCGCGACTCCGCTCAATACCCTGATGGTTCTGGACGAAAGCCCGGTCAAATCCATCGCCGATTTAAAGGGCAAGAGCGTCGGATTTTCGGTCGGCGGAACCGAGACGGCGATCTTGGGCGCTATGCTAGCCCAGCACGGGCTCACAATGGACGACGTCAAGCTGATCAACGTCAACTTCTCGCTCAGCCCGGCGCTGCTCAGCGGCCAAGTCGACGCGGTGATCGGCGCCTATCGAAATTTCGAGCTCAACCAGCTCGCCATCGAGGGGCGCAAAGGCCGCGCCTTTTATGTGGAGGAGGAAGGCGTGCCACCCTACGACGAGCTGATCCTGGTGGCCAACAGCGCGAAATTGGACGACCCGCGCCTGCCCAAGGTGCTGCGCGCCCTGGAACGCGGCGTGCAATTCCTGATCAATCACCCGGAGGAAGCCTGGGCCCTTTTCGCCGGGCACAAGAAGGACCTGGACGACAACTTGAACCGGCGCGCCTGGGCCGACACCTTGCCGCGTTTCGCGCTGCGCCCGGCGGCGGTCGACCGCGGCCGTTACCAACGCTTCGCACAGTTCCTGCTAGCGACCGAGGTCATCAAGACCGCGCCGCCGGTGGAGAGCTATGTCGTCGAATTGCGATAGGTGCGCCATGCCCAACGAACAAAACCCAGCACGCTTTTCCGAAGTCTTGCGGCAGGAAGCGGAACCGTTCTGGACCCGAGCCGTCAGTCATCGTTTCACCCGCGACTTGATCGACGACAGTTTGCCGGACGCCGTCTATGCACGCTATTTGGTGCAGGACTATATCTTTGTGGATACGCTGGTCCGCGTTCTGGGCTTTGCCATCGCGCAAGCGCCGGACATGCCGCCCAAAACCAAACTCGCTGCCTTCCTCGCGGCGGTGACGAGCGAGGAGAACGACTACTTCCTGCGATCCTTCCAGGCCCTGGGTGTGTCGAAGGAAGACTGGAGCACGGCGACATCGAACCACGCCACGCGGCGCTTCGGCGAAGTCATGCTCGGCGCCGCGCGTGAGGGTTATGCCGAAGCGCTCGCGGTTCTCTTGCCGGCGGAATGGGTCTACCTGACCTGGGCCAGTGCCGCCGGCGAAACGCGTCCTAAACGGTTCTACCTGGCCGAATGGATTGACATCCATGCCATCCCGGAGTTCGAGGCGTTTGTCGCCTGGCTGCGTAGCGAGATGGACCGGGCCGGCGATGGCCTATCGCCGGCGCGGCGCGCGGGTCACAAACCTGTTCCGCGAGATCGCGGAACTGGAGGTCGCCTTCTTCGACGCGGCCTACGGCTAAGCACAAAGAATTAGGGTCGGCCCCATTTTCTTGGTTTCACACGTCCAGGCTTAGCCGCCCAAATCGGCGTGATCCTTGTTGCCGTTGCCACAAATCAAAACCGGCCCCGCGAAACGCGGAGCCGGTTCGGCATTAGGTAAAAAGTTTCGCGCGGTCTAGCCGCCCGAAGCGGCGATCTGCTCCGCCTTCTTGACCATAACCTCGGCCTGGCGGATCGAGGCGATATCGATCAGGCGGCCGTCGAGCGCGACCGCACCCTTACCCTCCTTCGTCGCCTGTTCCATGGCCTCGATGATGCGCTTGGCCTTGGTGATTTCCGCGTCGGAGGGGCTGTTGACCTCGTTGGCGAGGGCGATCTGGCTGGGGTGGATCGCCCACTTGCCTTCGCAACCCAGGCAGGCGGCGCGGTTCGCCTGCGCCTTGAATCCGTCGGGATCGGAGAAGTCGCCGAAGGGACCGTCGATGGGACGCAAGCCATTGGCGCGCGCCGCAATGACCATGCGCGAAACGGCGTAATGCCACATGTCGCCCCAATGATACTCGCGCTCCCGACCGTTTTCCTGATCGGTTAGAACGCCGTAGAGCGCGTTGGGACCGCCGATCACGGTGGTGCGCGCCTTGGTCGAGGCGGCATAGTCCGCGACCCCGAAATGCAGGCTCTCGTTACGCTTCGACGCGGCGGCGATCTCGTCCACGTTGGCCATGCCCAGGGCGGTCTCGATGATGTGCTCGAAACCGATCCGCTTGGTCCGTTTCTTAGCGTCCTCGATCTGGGTGACCAGCATATCGACGGCGTAGACATCCGCCGCCGTTCCGACCTTGGGAATCATGATCATATCGAGGCGACCGTTGGTCTGCTCCAAGACATCGACCACGTCGCGGTACATGTAGTGGGTGTCCAGGCCATTGATCCGCAGCGACAAGGTCTTGCTGCCCCAATCGATATCGTTGATCGCCTGGATCACGTTCTTGCGCGCCTGTTCCTTGTCGTCGGGCGCCACTGCGTCTTCCAGATCCAGAAAGATCACGTCGGCGGCGGAGCCGGCGGCCTTCTCGAACAGCTTGGGATTGCTCCCCGGCACGGCTAGCTCGCTTCGGTTCAGGCGGGCGGTCGCCTGCTCGATAATGGTAAAGCTCATACCCTCTCCCCTCTAGACCTCAAATTGAATTTTGGCTGAACAACGGCGCGCACGCGCAAATCGGCGGGGAAAGTGCGCGCCCGGCCCCGGCTTGTCAACCGCACCGGGCCTGGGGCCAATCCGGGGCCTCGGAGGGCTTAGCCGCTACGGGATTGCTTGGACAGGGGATGATGCCGGTGAACCAGGGATTTCAAGCGCGCGTCGAGCACGTGGGTGTAGATCTGGGTGGTCGAGATGTCGGCATGGCCGAGCATTTTTTGGACCGCCCGCAGATCGGCGCCGTGGTCGAGCAGATGGCTGGCGAAGGCATGGCGCAGCACGTGGGGCGACACCTTGGCCGGGCTGACGCCGGCCGCTACGGCCAGGTCCTTGAGCATTTGGGCGACCCTTTGCCTGGTCACGTGCCCACTTCGCCCGTTGGAGGGAAACAGCCAGCGCGAGGATTTCGCGGGCACCCGGGCCCGCGCTAGGGCCTGGACCCGCAATTCCACCGCGCGCCGGGCCACGCGATAGCTGGCCACGGCGTCGCGCGCCGGCTCATTGAGTGGCACCATGCGCTCCTTGTCGCCCTTGCCGCGCACCACCAGGACCCGCGGGTCGCGGGCCAGCGCCGTATCGGGCAGGGATACCACCTCGGAAATGCGCAGCCCGGTCGCATAAAGCAACTCGACCAAGGCGGCGAGGCGCAGGCTATCCATACCTGGCTTGGCCTTGTTTCGGGCTCGTGCAGCGGTCAGCAGCGCCTCGACCTCCGCCTCGCTTAGGATCTTGGGCAGGGAGCGGCCTTGGCGCGGGCTATCGATGGCGCTGGTCGGATCGTCGGCCCGCGCGCCCTCGGCCAAGAGAAAGCGAAAGAACTGGCGCAGGGCGGACAGCCGCCGCGCGGCGGTACGCGGCGCCACCCGGGCCCGTGACAGTGCGGCCAAGTAAGCCCGGATATCGGCCGGTGCCGCGTTCGGCAAGGCCACTGCGCGGTCCTTCAGAAATCCGGTGAAATGGGTTAGATCGCGCCGATAGGCGTCCAGGGTGTTGGCCGCGGCGCCGCGTTCGGCGGACAACATTTCCAGGAACGCTTCAAGCTGGAGCGGCCCGGTCACCGCGTCAGACGCCGTTGCCCAGCGCGGCCTCGATCGCTAGGGCGCGCGCCTCGTTTTCCAAACCGATCCGGCTCAAAGCGGAAACCGCCGCCCCTAGGGCCCGGCCGTGGGCGCCGACGGGGCCCGCGTCGCCCAAGAGAATGAGCGAGAGCAGCACCGTCTCGCCGACCCGGCGCGCCTCGCTGGCGTCTTCCAGGGCGTAGAGGAAGGCGGCATCGGGCATGGGCCGGCCGGCCGGATCGCGCCGGGCGGCGATGTCGACCCAACTCAGGGAATCCGTTTCGCCCAAGGCCTGAAACAAAACCCGCAGCAGCGCGATCGCGCCATCCGGTGGCGTCGCTCCGGCCGCTTCGCGCATGGCAAGCCAGGACGCCAGGTCGCCCTGGGTGGTCACGGAGTCGCCGCCGGCCAGGCGCGAGAAAGGCCACAGTGCGGCCACCGCCGCCGAGCCCTGTGAATTGATGAGCGATTCTTGACGGCCCAAGGTCAACCAGTCGCCCGCCAAGTCGTGTCGACCCGTGGCATAAAGCATGCGGCCCGCCGTCGGCGCGAACCAGGTCAGTTGCGGCACGGCCTCGATTCCGCCGATCAAAGGGCCGTAAAGCGCGACAGCGGCCGGATAAAGGGCGTCGTCCTTGGCCATATCCAAGGCGACCCGTAAGACCTCGGCCCGGGTCGCCGGCAGGGCTTCGCCCTGAATCGCTTGGTACAACAAGGCGTGTGCGGCCGGGCCGTCCATCCGCGTCACCGCGCTCAAGGCGTTGCCCAACTGCTCGGGGTCGAACGACATGGCCTGATAGCCCTGGGCCAGGGCGGCGCCGTCAATGATACCTTGGGCGCAAGCCCGCACTGCCGCCGCAGAGCGCTCGGCCGGGGTCAGGTTGGGGTCCGTCGCCATGGCATAGAGCAAACCGGGCCCTGCGCCTTCGAGCGCACCGGTTGGCAGCGGTGCCTCCGCAGCATGCAACATTGCGATGTGCAGAGGCGTGAGGCTATCGGCGGCGGGCAATGGGCCCTTGGCCCCGATAAAGCGGTTGGCCAGGGCGAAATACAAGGGATCGTCGGTCAGACCCTGCTCGCGCAGGAGATCGAGGCCCAGCATGCCGCGGTCCAGATCGCCGCCCGCCATGTTGCAGAACGCCATGGATTTTTGCCAGAACGGCAGCTCGTGGTAGACCGCAATCGCGTTGCCGACCCGGCGGCAGGCCTCGTCGCGCTCGTGGCTCAGAAACAGCGCCTCGACATAAAGCCGCTCGAGGCTTTCCTGGGCCACATGGCCGGGCACCACCGAAAGCAGGGAGACCACGGCCGGCACCTCGCCCAAACCGGCCAGGAGCCGGGCGCGCAAGACCAGCAGGCCGACCGGCATGGCGGAATCCTGCGCCGTCAGGCCCGAGGCGCCCAGGGTGGCGCTGGCCAGGGCGGCCGGCTTGCCCGCCGGCGGCGGGGCCACGGAGAGCAGAAGCCGGCGGGTCAAATCCCGCATGGCGCGCGACGACATATGAGCCGGCAGGCGCTGCAACAGCCCCTCGATCACGCCGCGGGAGGTCCCGCGCCACATATCGATTCCGAAACCGCCGTCTTCCGGCCCCAGGGTGCCGATCGCCTCTGGCGGGATCTCGTCCAGACGATTGATCTCGATGCCCTGAACGCCCTGACTACCCTGGATGCCTTGCCGGCCCTGACCGCTCAGGTCCGGAGCGCTGGGAGCGAAGCCGCTCGGTTCCGGGGCGGCCAGGGTGGCGGTCTCGGGCGCCGGAATCACGCGCAGGACGTTCCGAGGCACCAGGGTGACCGGGCTGGGCTGGACGCCCTGGCCCAAAGCGGGCCGGACAGATAGCGCGGCAACGCAAACCAACGCCGAAAGACAAAGGGTTGCGACAGCATAGGTCGGGCGGCGAAGGTCAGCGTGGGAAGCGCTCATCGGGCAAAACTTTTTCGACACTTGCGGTAGGCGGCGGAATGTCCCAGGTGACCAGATAGGTAGCGCCAGCTACAATCGACCCAAGAACTAGGACAATCACGATCAAGCTCAATCTTCTCATGAGGAATATTGACGAAAGTTAAAGGGACGGGATCGGGATATGACGGCATGTCACCGTCGGCCATTTTCTGCAGGTCCAATTCGCCGCCTCAGCATCTCGCGCTTGCCTATTTCAAGAACAAGAACGATAAGTTTCGACTATGGCGAATTTGCGGCAGTCTATACGTCGGCTTTCGAGTCTGGCAACGCTGGCAGAGCCCGAATCCGGGCAAAAATCCTAGGCGCCATGCCTGATTCAGGCCCCGGCGATAAACCCACGCCCAGCGCCGACCCGGTTCGCGCCCGGGCGCCCTCCCTGGGGCAAGCCCAGGGGTCTGGCCAAGGTCGGTCATCTGGCCAGGGCGCCGCCCAAACCGTCGTCCTGGTCGGATTAATGGGGGTGGGAAAGTCCTGCATCGGCCGCCGGTTGGCGGCCGAACTGGGCCTCGATTTCGTCGACGCGGACGCGGAGATCGAAGCGGCGGCCGGGTGCTCCATCGAAGATATCTTCACGCAGCATGGCGAAGCGGCGTTTCGCGACGGCGAGCGCCGGGTGATCGCGCGTCTGCTGGGCCGGCCGGCCCAGGTGTTGGCCACGGGGGGCGGCTCCTTCATGGACCCGCAAACCCGGGCCCTGATTAAAGAGGGTGCGATTTCGCTCTGGCTAAGGGGAGATCTGGACCTGCTGTTGAAGCGAACCGCGCGGCGCAATAACCGGCCGTTGCTCAAGCGCGGCGACCCGCGCGAAATTCTGCGCCGCTTGATCGAGGAACGCCACCCGATCTATGCCGAGGCCGATATTGTCGTCGACAGCCACGACGGCCCGCCGGAGATCACCGTGAAGCGGGTGCTCGCCGCCATAAACTCCTACCGCGCCGACGCGGAACCGGCGCCCGGAAACGCGCCATGACCGCCCCGACCCGCCAGCGCGTCGATTTAGGCGAACGCAGCTACGACATCCTGGTCGGCGACGACCTGCTTGCCTCGGCGGGGCGGCATATGGCCCCCTTGCTGCGCCAGCCACGCGCCATCGTGGTGACCGACGCGACCGTCGCGGCCATTCACTTGGCCGCTATGGAGCGCTCCCTGGCAGACGCCGGCATTGCCTACGATGCGGTCGTCCTGCCGCCCAGCGAGCAAACCAAGGACTTCGGTCACCTGGAAAAGCTGATCGCGCGCCTGCTCGACATGAAGGTCGAGCGCAGCACCACCTTGATCGCCCTGGGCGGCGGGGTGGTCGGCGATCTGACCGGTTTCGCCGCGGCGATCGTGCTGCGCGGGATCGATTTCGTGCAGGTACCGACCACGCTGCTTGCACAGGTCGACAGCTCGGTCGGCGGCAAGACTGGCATCAACATGCCCCACGGCAAAAACCTGGTCGGCAGTTTTCATCAACCGCGCCTGGTCCTGGCCGACACGGCGGTCCTTTCGACCCTGCCGCGCCGGCAACTGCTAGCGGGCTATGCCGAGGTGGTGAAATACGGTGTGATCGACCGCCCCGAGTTCTTCACCTGGCTCGAGGGACACGGCATGTCGGTGATCGACGGCGACGCCGGTGCCCGTCAGCACGCCGTCATAGAAAGCTGCGCCGCCAAGGCCGCGATTGTTGCCGAGGACGAACGCGAAGCGGGCCCGCGCGCGCTCTTGAACCTGGGGCATACCTTCGGCCACGCGCTGGAAGCGGAAGTCGGATTCGGCGACGAGCTCCTGCACGGCGAAGCGGTTTCGATCGGCATGGTTCTGGCGCTCGACCTGTCGGTTCGGCTCAACCTGTGCCCGGCCGAGGACGCGGCGCGTTTGAGGCGCCATCTTGCCGCCGTCGGTCTAACCACCGGCCTGGATTGCGTACAGGGCCGAATTTGGAATCCGCAACGACTGGTGCAACACATGGCTCGCGACAAGAAAGTTTCCGGCGGCTGGACGACCTTCGTGCTGGTGCGCGGTATCGGCCAAGCCATGCTCAGCGACGAGGTCGATATGACAGATGTGGAAGCTGTTCTAACCGATTCTTTACCCGCCTGAGCCGGGCCTCTTGCCTGGCACTCCGGCGCGAACCCTTGCAGGCCCCAATCCTTCTCATTCCCTGATCCGGCACGCAAACGATGGAAACGGAAATTCTCTTGTCGATCGGCGCCATCGTGGCGCTGCTTGTTTTCTCTGCCTTCTTCTCCGGCTCGGAAACCTCGCTGACCGCGGTCTCTCTGCCGCGCATGCACACCCTGGAGCAGCAGGGCGAGAACCGCGCCACCCTGGTCCGTGAGCTATGGCGGCAGAAGGAACGCCTGATCGGCGCCATTTTGCTCGGCAACAATCTCGTCAATATCATGGCCTCGGCCCTGGCCACCGGCATTATGATCCGGCTGTTCGGCGACGCTGGCGTTGTCTATGCGACGATCGCGATGACCCTAATGGTCCTGATCTTCGCCGAGGTTTTGCCCAAGACCTATGCGATTCACCATGCCGATGCGGTCGCACTCAGCGTTGCGCCGGTCATGCGCGTCGTGGTGATCTTGTTGTTCCCGGTGACCCACGCGGTTCATGTGGTGGCGCGGGGCGCATTGAAGATCTTCGGTATCGAGATGTCGGATCACCTCGATCCGGCGAAAACCGAAGAGGAACTGCGCGGTGCGATCGACCTGCACGCCAGCGGAAGCGACGACGACCGCCACGAGCGGGCGATGCTGCGTTCCATCTTGGATCTAGCCGATGTCGAGGTCGGCGATATTCTGACCCACCGTAAGAAGGTGACTTCGGTCGACGCCGACTTGCCGCCCGCGCAACTGGTCCAAGAGGTCTTGCAAAGCGCCTATACGCGGCTGCCGTTGTGGCGCGACAACCCGGACAACATCGTCGGCGTGCTGCATGCCAAGGACCTTTTGCGCGCGGTTCAGACCCAACCCAACCTGGCGGAGTTGGATGTTCTGGCGATCGCTGGCGAGTCCTGGTTCATTCCCGAATCGACCGACCTCTTGTCGCAGCTTCAGGCGTTTCGCTCGCGCCACGAACATTTCGCCATCGTCGTCGACGAGTACGGCGAGGTCCTGGGCATCGTGACCCTGGAAGACATTCTGGAAGAAATCGTAGGCGAGATCGCCGACGAACACGACGTGGAAATGGAAGGTGTCCAGATCCAAGCCGACAGTAGCATGCTGGTCGACGGCGGCGTGACCATCCGCGACCTAAACCGGCAATTCGAGTGGCGCCTGCCCGATGAAGAAGCCTCGACCGTCGCCGGCTTGGTGCTGCACGAGGCGCGGCGCCTTCCCAAGGTCGGTCAAGCCTTCGTTTTTCACGGCTTCCGCTTCGAGATCATGGGCCGCCAGCGCAACCAGATCACGTCCATAAGGATACGCCCCCTGGACGGCGAGACTGAGGCGGACAGTACGGCCGCAGATCCGTAAAGTCTTCGCTCGGCCCCGGTAAGCCCCTGAGCCCGGGGCGCCGTTTGACGCACCTTCGGCGGCGGTTATAGTGCGCCGCAACATTCCAATCCCGCCCAAAGAGCCAATCATGCCCCTTTCGCCAAGCGCCGAACGCGAACACCTGCACACCCGAGCCCTGGATTTCCGGGGTTACCGGCGGGCCGACGGTCTGTTCGACATCGAAGGCCACCTCAGCGACGTGAAGTCCTACAGCTTTCCCAACGACCACCGGGGCGAGATCAAGGCCGGCGAGCCGATTCACGATATGTGGCTGCGCGTGACCCTGGACGAGGATATGGTGGTCCGCGATATCGAAGCCGTCACCGACAGCGGGCCCTATGGGGTATGCCCTGCGGTGACGCCCAATTTCAAACGCATGATCGGGCAACGCATGGCCGCCGGCTGGCGCCGGGCGGTACGCGAGAAGGTCGGCGGCGTCGAGGGCTGCACGCACCTGGCGGAAATGCTGGTGGCTATGGGAACCGTCGCCTTTCAGACCCTTTATCCCTATCTGGTCAAACGCCGGGCGGCCCAGCCGCGCAGCGGGCGGCCGCCCTTACTCAATACCTGCCACACCTTCCGCAGCGACGGCGAGGTGGCCCGCAAACTGTGGCCCGATTACTACGACGGGCTGGACGCAGACGCCGCGCCGGAGGCAATAAGCGAAGGAAAAGCCTAGGGCGGTGGACCGGAAATCCGTCGCAACCAGGACGCCGTTACGGACCCTACGGCTCGGCGGTTTCGGTTTAGTCCAGGGTGGCTTGCGAAGCCGTGGCCGCCCGGCGCATGCGCCGGCGCCGCCCGGTATGGAGCGCGCCGTGACCGATACTGGCGTGGCCGTCTTCGGTTGCGGCGGCCCGAAAATAGGCCAGGGTGAAGACGCGGATCGCCGCGGTCAGGCTGGAGGCTTGGCGCCGGGCGTCAATCATGCCGCAAATCTCGTGCACGGTCCGGTCTTCCCGGCGGCAGATCTCCGCCAGGGCGTCCCACATCGCCGGTTCGAGACGGATGCTGGTGCGCCGCCGGCCGACAAAGACGTTGCGGTTGACCAGGGTGCTGACCGGTTTGGAAAACTCCAAATGGTTGGCCCGCTCAGAGAAACCTTTCGGCGCAGAATCCATATGACGAAGTCCCAACCTCTCCAGCACCCTACCTGCCATGGTAGTCATGGAGCATCACATTACAACTAAAAAGGGCAATTCGCCGCAGATATACACGTGCCGGCGGGTAACCGGGCGAAATCGCACCTTTGGCGGCACTGGAACCTGTTTCCGGGGACCAATCAGCCTATATTATCGGAGGAGACAGCCGTAACCGAGGTGGACCGGATGATCGTGCAAAGCAATATCGAAGCCAAGCTACGGGACGCCTTGAACCCGGCGCACCTGCAGGTCCTCAACGAAAGCCACATGCACAATGTGCCGCCCGGCTCCGAATCCCATTTCAAGGTGGTCGTGGTCTCGGACCGCTTCGAGGGTCAGGCGCTCGTGGGGCGCCACAAGACTATCAACGCCCTCTTGGGGGATGAGTTGCAGGGTGGGGTTCATGCCCTGTCCATGCAGACCCTGACGCCGGCGGAATGGGCCCGGCGCGGGGGCGCTGTACCGGCCTCCCCCGCCTGCCGGGGCGGCGGCAAATCCGACCCCCAGGAAGCGCCCAAGGGCCGAAGCGAGCCGGACTCCGGTCATTAAGACATTCGAGTTTAGAATTTTAGCCGTTTAGGCGGTTTCACAGTCCCCTGGGCCGCGGCGGCCGCCTTGCCACGGCGAGGGCCCAATTCCATACTTCGAGCCATGCGACGTGTGAACCAAAAGGATATCGACGCCCCTTTCGAGCGCCCGCCCGAGCCGAACCGGCCGTGCCAGCACCCGGACTGTGAGGAACACGGACTCTACCGGGCGCCGGTGGCACGCGACCGCTTGAACCAGTACTATTGGTTCTGCCTTGATCATGTACGGGCCTACAATCTGGCCTGGAATTTTTTCGCCGGGCTGAGCGAACGCGAGATCGAGCATCAACGCCGCCACGATACCGTGTGGCAGCGGCCGAGCTGGCCGTTCGGGCGCGCCGGCGAGCGCGGAGCGGGGCCCGACGGGCCACGGATTCGCGACGATTTTGGGTTCTTTTCCGACGGGCCGGAATCGTTCCGGGCGCGCCCCTTGAACGACGAGCAAAAGGCCTTGGCGGTCCTGGACCTCAGGGAGCCGGTGACCTTCCAGGACATCCGGGCCCGCTACAAGATTCTGGTCAAAAAACTGCATCCCGACGCAAACGGCGGCGACACCGCGGCCGAGGAGCGTTTGAAGGCCGTCAATCTGGCCTACGCGGCCTTGAAGATCAGCTTCGCATGATTTACCTAGGTTAGCGCCAGTTATCGTGCCCTAGACGCGATACCCGCCGTACCAAGCCGATTGGCCTAAACACGGTTTGTTTTGGGCCCCAAACACAGTTTGTCTGAGCAAGGAGTTACCATGGCCTCCACCCCCGCCCTCGGAGGCGGCGACCTGCCGATGGATGGACCGGACATCACCGTTTCGGTCCGGCAGACTTTCGGCATCGATTGCGATATGCAGGTCCCGGCCTATAGCCAATCCAGTGAGTACGTGCCGGACCTGGACGAGGTCTACCGCTTCGACCGCGACACCACGCTCGCGATCCTGGCCGGCTACGCCTACAACCGCAGGGTCATGATCCAGGGCTATCACGGAACTGGCAAGTCGACCCACATCGAACAGGTATCCGCGCGGCTCAACTGGCCCTGCCTGCGCATCAACCTGGATAGTCACATCAGCCGTATCGACCTGGTCGGCAAGGACGCCATCGTCCTGAAGGACGGCAAGCAGGTGACAGAATTTCGCGAGGGTCTGTTGCCCTGGTGCCTGCAAAGGCCCATGGCGCTGGTATTCGACGAATACGACGCCGGCCGGCCGGACGTGATGTTCGTGATCCAGCGGGTGCTGGAGGTCGAGGGCCGCCTGACATTGCTCGACCAAAATCGCGTGATCCGGCCGCATCCGGCATTCCGGCTTTTCGCGACCACCAATACCATCGGCCTGGGCGACACCACCGGCCTTTATCACGGCACCCAGCAGCTCAACCAGGGCCAGATGGACCGTTGGAACATCGTCGCGACGTTGAACTACCTGGCGCATGACGAGGAAACCGAGATTGTTCTGGCCAAGTGCCCGGATTACGACAGCAAGGAGGGGCGTGAGCGTCTTTCGGCCATGGTCGCGCTCGCCGATTTGACCCGAAGCGGCTTCATCAACGGCGACATCTCGACCGTCATGAGCCCGCGCACGGTGATCACTTGGGCACAGAACGCCAAAATTTTCGACGACGTCGGTTTCGCCTTCAGGGTCACTTTCCTGAACAAGTGCGACGAAATCGAACGCCCGGTGGTCGCGGAATATTATCAGCGCTGCTTCGGCACCGACCTGCCCGAAAGTGGAGTCAAGGCGACGTTGGTGTAAAAAGGGGAGGCGCGGAAACCCGTGCCAGCACCACTCCGGCCGGCGCCGGGAATCGCGCTTACTGCTGCGCCGTGTCGATCGCCAGCCCCTGCGCCGCCTTCTGGCACAGATCGCGCATGTCGCGGTGTTTCACGCCGCATTCCAAGGACATCATGTTGGCCTTGCGCGTATCGCCGAGCGAGAACGCGCGATAGATGATATCCGGATAGAGTGGCGGCGGCTTATCGAATTCCTCGAAAGCCGACTCGAGCACTTTGACCGACTCGGCACGGCGGCCCGACTCCCAATAAAGGTTGGACAGCTGGCGGTAGATCGCGAAGGCTGGACGCGGCCCCTTGAGGGCGAGTTCCAGGTTGGCGATCGCCTTAGCCTTCTTGCCTTGGGTCAAACGGGTCTTGAAGAAGGCATAGCGCGCCAACGAGTCGTGCTTCATGCGGCCCGAGACCGCCTGCCCGGCAGCTTTCTGCGCCTCTGACAACTTGCCGTCGGAAAGCAGCGCCAAGGCCTGCCGGGCATGACCGTAACCGGCCACGATGTTCGCGACTTCCGAAGATTTGAGCGCCCGGAGGAGCTCGACATTGCGCATGAGCGGCGCGGCATCGTCATCGGCGTGTTCGCGAAAATAATAATCCGATAAAGACTCCGTGCGGCTTTCCGCATCGCGATGGCCCTCGGAAATTTCGTCGGTCGCCTCGTCTGCAGCGAAGCCCAAACGCTTTACCATGCCACTGAAGGCGGTGGCGAAATCGCCACGGTTCGCGGCGCTGCCCATCTCCTGCTCGATCTGCGCCTTTTGGGTATCCGCTTTCTTCGCCTTCAACACGGCTGCCGATTCTTGCCAGCTCTGTAACTTTTCCATGGCATCGAAGGCGGCTTGCGAATTGTAGCCGGCGGCGACCGTCAGATCGAAGCCAAGCAAATCGGCCTCGTCCTCCTGCTCGCGGGTGAAGGAGGGAAATAGCCCCTTGTCGGTGACGAACAGCAGCCCCTCGCCAATCAAAGACACGGCTAGCGCAGCTTGTGCCAAACGGTTGTCGCCGAACTGCTGGGCCAAGGCGGCGGCCGTGCCGACCGCCAATTCCGCCGCCGCGACGAAATTCTGGTTCAGCTTCTGAAACCAATCGTTGTCGTGATGCTCGAGCAGAACGTGAGCGGCTTCGTGCGCCAGGATGTAGGCCAGTTCGTCTTCGGTACCGACGTTCTGCAAGATCGCCATGGGAATCCCGACCGCGCCGTCGGGCAAGGCCTCGGCAAGGCCGAAATCCTCCGACGCCGTCACGTAGTAGCGGACCGGGGCGCCGGTTACCGGAGAGGTGGCCAGCAGGCGGGCGCCGATGCCGTTCAGGTAACGCTCCATGACCGGGCTGTCCGCGACCCAGTTCTGAGTTATGCGCAAGAACGCCAGGCCGTCGGGAATCTTAATCTCGGCCGGTTCCGGCGGCTTGGCGGGAACGGCCGCGGAGTCGTCATCTTCGCCCATGCGCCCACTCGCTGCGCCGGCGGATTGCCCGCCGCTACGCGCCTGATGTTCCCGCGCCAGGCGTTCGAGTGGTGGGACCCAGGCACCCGGCTCAATGGAATCGATGAACTTACCTTCGAATTCGTCCTTGGTGTCGGCAAATGGGTTGATCGAGTCGAGGAAGGCAAAGGCGGGGCCATGGGGCGCGAGCGTCAAGACCGCCGCCAAGACGGCGGACATAGCGATCCGGCCGCCAAGCTCTGCAACCGTGCCGCGCATCAATTGCAGTTCCCCAAACCGCGCGAAGAGGCGTGGGCCTTGGCGATGTCCTGACACTTGGCCGTGATCTTCGAATTCTTCGCGTCGGTTTCTTTGACCTGAGCCTTGGTGATCCAAAACTTGCGACCCGACAATTCGACTTGATACCGACCGTTCACGGCCCCGTCCGAGAGTATCGCCAGAGGCAAGGCAATCTCCTTGGCGCTTATGGTCTTGACCTTCTTACCCTTGGGGTCGCCATAAAGAACGATCTTGCTACCGCGAAGCTTCTTAATTTCGGCCGCCATTGCCGAGCCGTCCCAAAACTGGCCCGTTGCCAAATAAGGGATCACAAAGGTAACCGCTAAAAATGCCGCAGTTTTTCTCCACGCCCCCATTAGAACCTCCTCATAGATTAGGTTCGATCTGTCTAATCTGAGTTGAGTTTTAATTTTCTATTAAACAAATAGTAGTGCGCCGCGCGCGCGAATGCGAGTCCGAATTCATGGAGCTCGCCATCGTAGGTCACCAAAACCGCAGCAATACCCTGCTACTTCCAGGTGCCGGCGCCGGGCCAAAACATTTTTCTTTTCCAGCGCTTGATCGCTTTCATAGACCTGCCCACGGCCCATAGCATGAATTCACGGAATTGCGGGACGGACGTCGCTACAATGATGCCGACGAAATTGATCGGCGTTAGCTTCAGAACGAAGAACCCGAACCATGTGAAGAACAGGAGCAATGCGAAGGCCGAGAGGGTCCAAATCAGAGCATAAAGTGCCTGAACTACGATCCATGTTTCGACTTTCAAATCCCTCTTTGCCTCCGTGACCCGGCGGGCATTAGTGATGTAAGTATGCCAAACTGCCGCGACCGCCATGGCCGCGAGCATCAAGAAAATTTCGAGGCGATCGTTACCGGCGCGATCTTGGTCGCGCAGAAGATTGTCCAATGCCATGGCGTGTAATTGCACGCCGGGCAATAACCCGTGGGTGGGTGGACGAATCAGATCGTCCGCCATGGTGAAGTTGCCGCCGTAAAACGCATAGGCACCATCGAACTCGAGATCCGCACCCTGAGTGTCGGAAAGAAATTCATGCGCTGAGATGGTCTCGTGGGGCGGGCAAATCTGCCGCAAGGGCTTCGTTATAAGAAAAGAGTCACGCGCGCTGGGCCACCCCGACCTGTCACCGAACCATTGGTCGGCAAGACCTCTGACAGTACCGGCCAACCAGCCATAGAGAATATCCCATAGCCGCCCGATCACGGTTGACGACATGGTCGCGCAGCGAAAGCTGCCGCGGCTCGATTCTTCCGACCCCCAAGTTGCCCAGAATACCGATATTGGCTTTCCCTTTGTTAGGCTGTCGCAACTAAAATCCTCAAACGGCGCCAAGGGATCTTTAACGCCATACATGACCAGCGCCGCCGAAGGGCGTTCAATCTCGCAGTCGTAGCGTGGATAGAGGTTAAAGCTTTGGGGGTCTTCCGCGATATAGCGTGTCGAAGCCATGCCCGAAGCGGCGGCGGCCAATTGCGGCAGGACATTGGTGCAGTCAGGTTTCTTGTCGTCGAAATCACAGCGACGCGGCGCGGCGGCCGTAAGAAAGACCGGAATCCTCGATGCCGCCTCGTCTGCCAGCATTGCGGCCTTTGGGCAATCCCAGTTGTTATCCCGATACGCCCGCGAAGCGAACAGCTGCATACCGGTTTGTCGGAGGGCATGGCGGCATAGAAAACTTCGAAGCATCGCGACATTCGAGCCTTTTCGCTCATCGAAGAAACCGAAGTCGATGAACAACGCCTTAGGTGGAAGTGTCCCGACGATCTTTTCCAAGATTGCCGTGTGCAGCGCGAAGGGCGGCGGCCAAGTGAGTCTCTTCAAGGAAATGTTTTTCTTTCCTTCGGGGCCTTTCCCAAATTCCTCGCGCGCCATGTCGGCGATCAAATCCGGGCAGAAATAGCCGTCTTGCTTGTCGAACTCTGGCACGACGCAGAATTTGTCGGTTTCTCCGACCTGCCGAATCTGCCTGAGGGACGCATCGTTAGTCAGGACAACCTTGATATTTCGGATAGCGCACTTCGGATCGTTTTCATGCTTCGCGCCCTCTTGGCAATCCGGATCTTCCTCGCGCTTGGCATTTTCCACTTCCAACGGGTCCGGATACATGGGGGCGACGACCCGGTAAAACAAAGCCGCCGAGGCATTGTCCGCGTTGGTCGCCACACCGATCGGATCGAATACCCAAAAAGCGACTAGGATCGAAAAAAATGCTAGGCCCCGGCGCCAAAGCTCCCGGCCGGACATTTCTCGGTGAATACCTCGGAATATCCCGATTATGACCCGGGATGCCTCGCCCAGCCTCATGGCTTGCCCCTGCTCCCCATGCCCGCGCCCATGGGCTGGTGGGTCTTTAACCGCCGCCCGGGGCGCGCTATATGGTTGGGCCCTGGGTTCTGAATATCAACGGTAAAATCGTGAGCGACGCCGAATCCCCGATCGAATGCTTTAAGCGCACGACCAGCGCCACGGTCCGGGCGATCGCGGAGCGTGACGACGTGTCGGCCGCCTTCACACCGGGCCCGCAAGGCCTGGTCGGCGACGAGGTGCGCCTGCCCCTGCCCGCACGCGACCTTCCGGCCGCGGAGGTTGCCACGGTCCGGGGCGAGGCGGACGCCGCGGCCCTGCGCCTGCGCTATCACAATCAGGCGATCCACCGGGCCTACCGGCCGGGCGCCGAGGACGCCCGCCTGATCTACGACACGGTCGAACAGACCCGCTGTGAGGCCCTGGGCATGCGGCGCATGGCCGGGGTCGCGGCCAACCTGGACGCGGCCATGGAGGATCGCTACCGGGGCCGCGGTTACGCCCGCGCCACCACCCAAGAGGACGTGCCCTTGGCCGAGGTTTTGCGGGTTCTGGCGCGCGAGGCCATGACCGGGATGCCGCCGCCGCCCGCGGCCAAGGCCATGGTCGATCTGTGGCGCCCGCACCTGGAGCCCCGGGCCATGTCGGACCTGAAGGAGTTGAGCGAGCAAGTCGAGGATCAAGGCGCTTACGCCGAGGTTATGCGCCGCCTGATTCGCCACCTGGACATCGACATGGGCCAGGACGAAGATTTGAGCGAGGACGACGACCAGGAAGACCAGGGCGACGACGCCCAGGACGATTCCTCGGAGTCAGAGGGCGAAGGCGGCGAGCGCGACGCCGACGACGCCCAGGCCTCGCTAGAGGGCCAGCGCGGCGAGGCCAGCGACGCCGAGGGGACCGAGGAACAGCAGGCCGGCGCCGATAGCGAGATGATGCCGGGCGCCGGCGACGAGGAACCCGGCCGTCCGGGCGAACCGCCGCACCCAGAGGCCGGGCACAACACCCGCGACAAGGACGCCTATCGCGCCTTCACCCACGAATTCGACGAGATCGTCGAGGCGGCGGACCTGTGCGACCCGGACGAGTTGACCCGCCTGCGCCAGATGCTCGATCAGCAGCTCTCCAGCCTGAGCAGCGTCATCGCCCGACTGGCCAACCGGCTGCAACGGCGCCTGCTGGCTAAACAGACCCGCGATTGGGAGTTCAACCTCGAAGAAGGCATCCTCGATACCGCCCGCCTGACACGCGTGGTGACCAACCCGATGCACTCCCTGTCCTTCAAGGAGGAAAAGGACATGGAGTTCCGCGATACCGTGGTCACCTTGTTGATCGACAACTCGGGCTCCATGCGCGGGCGTCCGATCACCGTGGCGGCCCTGTGCGCGGACATCCTGGCGCGCACCTTGGAACGCTGCGGCGTCAAGGTCGAGATTCTGGGCTTTACCACCCGCATGTGGAAGGGCGGTCAGTCGCGCGAACGCTGGATCGCGGCGGGCAAGCCGCCCGGGCCGGGCCGCCTCAACGACCTGCGTCATATCGTCTATAAACCGGCCGATGCGCCCTGGCGCCGGGCACGCAAGAACCTGGGCTTGATGCTGCGCGAGGGCATCTTGAAGGAGAACATCGACGGCGAAGCGCTGATGTGGGCGCACAGCCGCCTGATCGGCCGGTCGGAGCAACGCCGCATCCTCATGGTCGTATCCGACGGCGCGCCGGTCGACGACTCGACCCTATCGGTCAACCCGGGCAATTACCTGGAGCGCCACCTGCGCGAGGTCATCGGCTATATCGAGAACCGCTCGCCGGTTGAGCTGATCGCCATCGGCATCGGCCACGACGTGACCCGCTATTACCGCCGCGCGGTCACCATCGTCGATGCCGAGCAATTGGGCGGCGCGGTCATGGAGCAGTTGGCCGACCTGTTCGACGAGGTCGGCCCAACCGCCGCCCCGCAACGCCCACGCCAACGCGTCCGGGCCTGACCTACGCCCTAGTGGTCCGATCCTAACGCTTGGTTCCCAAGCGTTAGGATCGGACCACCAAGCCGTTGATCTTGTGGGGCGACTTATCCAAACGGATGGGAACCATCCGTTTGGGTCGCACCACTAGGCCATCAGATTGGTCTTGAAGAAGGCCAAGGTACGCGCCCAGGCGAGCATCGCGTCCTCGGCATCGTAGCGCGCCTGGGTCGGGTTAGCGAAGGCGTGGTCCGCCTCGTACCAATGGGCCTCCAGGCGCTTGCCGGCCTCCGCCATGGCGGACCGGAAACCGGCGACCATGTCCTTGTCGATCCAGCCGTCGCGGGTCGCAAAATGACCCAAGACCGGTCCCTTCAATGCGGCCAACTCACTCGCCGGTTGATTGACACGGCCATAGTAGATCACCGTGGCATCGACCGGCGACGCGATCGAGGCGTTCAGGGACCAGCCGCCGCCGAAACACCAGCCGACGGTCCCGATCTTTCCGGTCGCGTCCTTGCGGTTCCGGAGCCAAGCGACCCAGGCCTTGAGGGTATCGCTCGCCGCCGGGCCCTTGACCGCCTGCATCAAGCTGCGCGCCTGGTCCGGCTGATCGGTGACCTTGCCGGCGTAGAGATCGACGGCCAGGGCGATGTAACCCTGTTCGGCCAACGACGCAGCCACAGATTTGATCTGATCGTTGAGACCCCACCATTCGTGAACCAACAATACCGCAGGCGCCGGGGTGACAGCCGGCAAGGCCAGCGCCGCCGTCACCGCCTTGCCGCCCCGGGTGGTAAGCCATACCTCCTGTAGGCTGGCGGCGGCGGCGCGCGCCAGGCGCGGGTCCGCGAGCACGGCAGCGAGCGGCAAACCGGCCAGGGGCGCGGCGGCCAGCGCGCGTACGACTTGGCGTCGGGCGATACTTGACATAGGAGCCTCCGGGTTATGGCGATGGGTCAAACCACGACGAACGCAATCATGGAGCGCCGGGCCGGGGATGACGAGGGACCTCGCGCGAACGTGAACGGCGCCCCCCGCCCCCGGCGTGCCCGCGAGATCTTGCTGGCCATGGTCAGTAGTCTGTTCGCGGCTGGTGCCTTACTGGCCTGCACCCCGACGCCGGTCATCCGGCAACACGCGGGCGACCTTGACTTGACTGCCACGCGCCTGAGCTTACCTGCGGACATCCCGGCCGGGGGTATCGGTGCACTGACCTGGTTGGGCGGCCTGGAGTTGCGCGCGCCCGACCGGCGCCTCGGCGGCCTCTCCGGCCTTTTGATCTCGCCCGACGGCACTCGGGCCACGGTGGTCTCGGACAAGGGCTATGCGGTGGGCTTCACCCTGCGCCACGACGCCGAGGGACGCCTGACCGGGCTGGCAGCGGGGCGCATCGCACCCCTGCGCGGCCCCGGCGGCGGGTTCTTGACCGACAAGCTCGACAAGGATGCCGAAGCCATGGCCCACCTGCGAGACGGCGCCTTGGCCGTCGCCTTCGAGCATAACCACCGCCTGTGGCGCTATGACAACGCGGAGGCGCCCTTCTCCGGTGTCCCAGTGCCTCTGGCGCCGCCGCCGGCCCTGAACGGCCTGGGCCTCAACAGCGGGATCGAGGCGCTGAGCGAGCTGGCCGACGGCGGCCTGCTGGCGATCGCGGAGGGCCGGGAAGACGCCAGTGATAGCCCGGCCTACCTGTGGCGGGGCGGCCGCTGGCACGGTCTGGCCTATCGCCGGGACGGCGGCTTTCGACCCACTGGGGCGGCCTTGCTGCCGAACGGCGACATCCTGGTGCTCGAGCGGTTCTTTAACCTTCTGCAGGGGGTCCGGGCCCGCCTGGTGCGGGTCCCGGGCGCCGCCGTGCGGCCCAACGCGCGCCTGAGCGGCCCGGTGCTGGCGACCCTGGCGCCGCCCCTGCCCCTGGATAACATGGAAGGCATCGCGGTGCGCCAGGGACCCGGCGGCGCGACGCAGATCTATCTGATTTCCGACGACAACTACAACGCCCTGCAGCGCACGATTCTGCTGCATTTCGCGTTGCGGGAATGATCCCCCAGAATCGAAAAGGGCCCGCCAAGCGGGCCCCGAAACGCGGCGTGGAAAGGCTTAGGCGGCCTTGCCGGCCACGGCCTTCTGGACCTGGCGGCGCAGCACCCGCGCCTTGGTGCCCAGCTTTTCGCTCGGGGTCGAGAGCAGGAAAGCGTCGATGCCGCCGCGCTTTTCCACCGTGCGGATCGCGCTGGTGCTGAGCCGGACCTGGACCGACTGGCCCAGGGCGTCGCTGTACAGCGAGGCCTCTTGCAGGTTGGGCAGGAAACGCCGACGGGTCCTGTTGTTGGCGTGACTGACATTGTTGCCGGCCATCACGCCCTTGCCGGTGAAATCGCAACGTCGAGCCATGGTTCGGACCTCAATAAAGCCTGTGTCTGAGCATAAGTGCGGATCGCCGGGCGGAGCCCCACCCGGTGCAGGCGGGGTTTTACGGCAGGCGCCCGGCCCCGTCAAGGCTTGGCGCAGGGACGGGGTCCGCCTTGGGGCGATCCCTAGGGGTGGCCCCGGAAGGCGGCCAACAGCCGTTCGGCGGCAGCGGTCGGCGTCACCGTGCCGGCGCGCACCTCGGCCTCCAGGGCGGGCAGCCGGGCCGCGACCCCCGGATGGACCCGCAAAGCGGCCAGCAGGGTCTCGCTGACCTCGCTCCACATCCAGGCCAGGGCCTGGCCGGCTCGCTTGCTCTCGAGCTCGCCGACGGCGCCGAGGGCGGCCCGGAATTTTTGGGTGGCATCCCAGATCTCGGCCATGCCGGTCCCGTTCAGGGACGAGCATTTCAGAACCTCGGGCTTCCAGGCACGGCTGGCCGGGCGCAGAAACTGGAGCGCGCCCCGGTACTCGGCCGCGGCCTGCTCGGCCGGTGCCGCCAGCTCGCCGTCGGCCTTGTTGACCACGATCAGGTCGGCCAGCTCCATGATTCCGCGCTTGAAGCCCTGAAGCTCGTCGCCGGCGCCCGGCTGGAGCAGCAGCAGGAACATATCGACCATGTCGGCGACCGCGGTTTCCGATTGGCCGACGCCCACGGTTTCGACCAGCACCACGTCGAAGCCGGCGGCCTCGCAAACCAGCATGGCCTCGCGGGTACGCCGGGCCACGCCGCCCAGGGTATCGCCGGCCGGAGAGGGCCGGATAAAGGCCTCGGGCACCCGGCTCAGCTCGGCCATGCGGGTCTTATCGCCCAGGATCGAGCCCCGGCTGCGCCGCGACGTCGGATCGACCGCCAGCACCGCGACCCGATGGCCCTGTTCGATGAGATACAGCCCGAAAGCCTCGATAAAGGTCGATTTGCCGACCCCGGGAACCCCGGTGATGCCGAGGCGGACCGCCTGGCCGCTGCGCGGCAGAATCCGGTCCAGCAGGTCTTCGGCCGCGACCCGGTGATCGGCGCGCGAGGATTCGACCAGGGTAATGGCCTGGGCCAGCGCCCGGCGCTCGCCCGCCAGAACGCCGCGCGCAAGGTTGCGGTCGCCGGGCCGGATCTCGTTCATGGGATCAATCCCTGGCGGATCAGCCCTTGGGGCGCAGGGCGTCGCCGAAGGCTTTCTCGGCGTCCTCTTCGATCTGCCGCCGGGTCGCTTCGTCGAGGGATTCGTAGACATCCTGGCGCTGCTGCCGATAGAGCGACATGGTGTCCTCGAGCAGCTTGTTGCGATCGCCCGTCGGGGCGGACGATGCGGCCTTGCCTCGCGCGGCCTTGCCCGGCGCAACCTTGGAAGGACCCGCCGAGGCCGGGCCGTGCTTGGCCATCTTGCCGCGCACGTGCCGGGGCACGAACAGAACCTGAAGCAGCTTGGTCAACATGGGTCAAGATTAGGCCAGCCTTTCCTAAGGCTTCGTTGCCAAGGTGCGGGCCTCGGACGCATCGGGCGCGCCCGGGCCAAGCGGCTGACCGTAGCTGAATTCGACGAAATTGCCGTCCGGGTCGCGCAGACCGCAGTAATAGCCGACCGGATAGGGCTCGTCGCGCGGCGCCCAGGCCAGGCAACCGGCCGCCCCGGCCCGCACCGCGATGGCATCGACCGCCGCCCGGCTGGCCAGCGCGAAGCCGAAATGGCTGTAGTCGCGTTCGCCCTGGTCGCGGCCCGGCCCGCCGGGGATCAGCACGAAGATGAAGTCCCGCGCGCGCCCGGGCTCGGCCAGCCAGACCACGCGGGTGCCGCCGTCGTCGCGCTCGTGCACGATCTCCATGGCGCAGAAATCCCGGTAGAAGGCGATACAAGCGTCCAAGTCGCGCACGTGCAGGGCAAGGTGGGTGAAGGCGGGCGTCATGGGGCGAGTTTAGCGGCGCGGCGACGGAAATTCGATCCCCAAGGAAACGCCCGTGGCCATAGAAAACAAATGTTGCAAGCCGCGTGTCGGTTCACTCTGCCGCCGGATCCTGGGCGACGGGAATGCCGGGCGGACTCTCCTCGACCTCCTCGCCGCCTTGTTGGCGCGCCCACATGGCAGCGTAGGTGCCCTCGCGCGTCAGAAGGTCCCGGTGCCGGCCGCGTTCCACGATTCGGCCGTCCTCCAACACCAAGATCTGGTCCGCCTCGACCACGGTCGAGAGCCGGTGCGCGATGGTCAGGGTGGTACGCCCGCGCGAAACCTCGCTCAGGCTGGTCTGGATCTCGCGCTCGGTCTTGGTATCGAGCGCCGAGGTCGCCTCGTCGAACATGAGAATCGCCGGGCGTTTGAGAATCGCCCGTGCGATGGCGGCGCGCTGTTTCTCGCCGCCCGATAGCTTCAGGCCCCGCTCGCCGACCATGGTGTCGTAGCCGTCCGGCAGGCCGCGAACGAATTCGTCGATGCGCGCCAGGCGCGCCGCGTCCTCGACCTGCGCCCGGTTGGCCGCCGGATCGCCGTAGGCGATGTTGTAATAGACCGTGTCGTTGAACAGAACGGTATCCTGCGGAACGATGCCGATGGCGGCACGCAAACTATCCTGCGAGACCGCGCGCAGGTCCTGCCCGTCGATCAGGACCCGGCCTTCCAAGACATCGTAGAAGCGGAACAGAATCCGGCTGAGGGTCGATTTGCCGGCGCCGCTCGGCCCCACGATGGCGACCGTCTTGCCGGCCGGGACCGTGAAGCTGACCCCTTTGAGGATCGGCCGGCGCGGGTCGTAACCGAAAACCACGTTCTCGAAAACGACCTCGCCACCCTCGACCCGCAAGGTCGGCGCGTCCGGCCGGTCGACAACATCGGCCGGCGCATGCAGCAACTCGAACATGGTCTCGAGATCGATCAGGGACTGCTTGATCTCACGGTACACCGTGCCCAAAAGGTTGAGCGGCATGGCAAGCTGAAGCATGTAGGCATTGACCATGACAAAATCACCGAGGGTCATGGTGCCTTGCAGAATCCCTCGAGCCGCCAAAATCATGATCGCGGTGATGCCGACGGCTACCGTCACGGCCTGGCTGACGTTCAGAACCGATAGGCTGATACGGCTCTTGACCGCCGCGCCCTCGTAATCCTTGAGCGCCGAATCGTAGCGCTGTGCCTCGTGCCCCTCGTTGCCGAAGTATTTGACCGTCTCGTAATTCAGCAGGCTGTCGATGACCTTGGTGTTGGCCTCGTTATCGGCGTCGTTCATGACCCGGCGCAGGCGAATGCGCCATTCGGTGATGGTGAAGGTCAGCCAGACATAGACGCTGATGCTGGCGGCGGTGATCGCCGCGAAGCGCCAATCGAACAACGCCCAAAGGATGCCGCAGACCAGCAGAATCTCGACAATGGTCGGCAGGATGTTGAAGAGGACGAAGGACAGGAGGAACTCGATCCCCTTGGTGCCGCGATCCATGGCCCGGCTGAGCGCGCCGGTCTGACGGTCGAGATGGAAGCGCAGCGAAAGCGCGTGCAAATGCCGGAAGGTATTAAGCGCGATACGCCGGATCGCGTTCTGCGCGACCTTGACGAACAGCGCGTCGCGCACTTCGCCGAGCGCCAAGGCACCAACCCGCGCGGCGCCGTAGGCGAGCAACAGGGCGAGCGGAATCGCCACCAACAGATCGGCGGGCGTCCCCAGAGTATCGACGGCCTTGCTGAGCAGGATT
The DNA here is from genome assembly GCA_021776095.1 of Kiloniellaceae bacterium. Lineage (GTDB taxonomy): Bacteria > Pseudomonadota > Alphaproteobacteria > Kiloniellales > J153 > JAJFGN01. Next base: position 341,092 of record JAJFGO010000021.1, read on the forward strand.
GGCACAAAGACGTTGGCGACCTTGGCGCCGATCAGCGCGATAATCGCCAGACCGACGCGCAAGCGCAGATCGAAACGGTCCTTCGGCCACAGATAGGGCAGCAAGAAGCGCAGGGTGCGCAACTGCCGGCGCGGCTGAAACTGGCCCGGTTCCATGGTGGTGGGCCGCATCAGAAGACCTTGGCGGCGTTAGCCTTGGCCACGCCTATGGAGAGGCTCAAGCTTGGCCCCTTACGCCGCGCGGGCGCGGCGCTTGCGCACGATTTGCAGGATCTCGCCGGCGGCGTGGGGGATGTTGGTACCCGGACCGTAGATCGCCGAGGCGCCGGATTTGAGCAGGAAATCGTAATCCTGCGGCGGGATAACGCCGCCGCACACGATGATGATGTCTTCGGCGCCGGCCTTGCGCAGTTCGTCGGCCAATTGCGGCACCAAGGTCTTGTGCCCGGCCGCCTGGCTGGAAACGCCGATGACGTGGGCGTCGTTCTCGATCGCCTGGCGCGCCGCCTCGTCGGGGGTCTGGAACAAAGGCCCGATGTCGACGTCGAAGCCGATATCGGCGAAGGCGGTGGAAATCACCTTGGCGCCGCGATCGTGGCCGTCCTGGCCCAGCTTGACCACCAGCATGCGCGGCCGCCGGCCGGCATCCTCGGCGAAGGCGTCGACGTCCTGCTGGATCTTCGCGAAGCCCTCGTCGCCTTCGTAGGCCGAGCCGTAGACGCCGGCGATGCTGCGGATGGTCGCGCGGTGCCGGCTGTAGATTGTCTCCAGGGCATCGGAAATCTCGCCCACCGTGGCGCGTTTGCGGGTCGCGTCGATCGCCAGGTCTAGCAAGTTGCCGGTATTCGTCCGCGCCGCCTCGGTCAGGGCGTCCAAGGCGGCGTGGCAGGCGGCCTCGTCGCGGGTTTCGCGAATTTTTTTAAGGCGCGCGACCTGTTGTTCGCGCACCACGGTGTTGTCGATGTCGCGCACCTCGATTTCATCTTCGTGCGACGCGCGGTATTTGTTGACCCCGACCACGACCTCCTCGCCGCGATCGATCCGCGCCTGCTTGCGCGCCGCCGCCTCTTCGATCCTCAGCTTCGGCATGCCGCTCGCCACCGCCTTGGTCATGCCGCCCAGGGCCTCGACCTCGTCGATCAGCTTGCGCGCCTCTTGCACCATGCTGGCGGTCAGGCTTTCCACGTAATAGCTGCCCGCCAGGGGATCGACCACCTTGGTGATGCCGGTCTCTTCCTGAAGGATAAGCTGGGTGTTGCGCGCGATGCGGGCCGAAGTTTCGGTCGGCAGGCCGACCGCTTCATCGAAGGCGTTGGTGTGCAACGATTGGGTGCCGCCGAGTGCCGCAGCCATGGCCTCGACCGCGGTACGGACCACGTTGTTGTAGGCGTCCTGCTCGGTCAGCGACACGCCCGAAGTCTGGCAATGGGTGCGCAGCATGAGAGAGGTCGGCTTCTCGGGCGCGAAGTTGCTGCGCATGAGATCGGCCCAGAGATAGCGCGCGGCGCGCAGCTTGGCGATCTCCATGAAGAAGTTCATGCCGATGGCGAAAAAGAACGACAGACGCGGCGCGAAAGCATCGACCGCCAAGCCCCGCGCGGCCGCCGTGCGCACGTATTCGATGCCGTCGGCGATGGTGAAGGCCAGCTCCTGCACGCAGGTCGCCCCGGCCTCCTGCATGTGATAACCGGAAATCGAAATCGAGTTGAACTTCGGCATGGTCTTGGCCGTGTACTCGATAATGTCGGCGACGATCCGCATGGAGGGTTCGGGCGGGTAAATGTAGGTGTTGCGGACCATGAACTCCTTGAGGATGTCGTTCTGAATGGTCCCGGCCAACTTGTCCTGGGAAACGCCCTGTTCCTCGGCGGCGACGATGTAACCGGCCAGCACCGGCAGCACCGCGCCATTCATGGTCATGGAAACTGACATTTGGTCGAGCGGGATCCCGTCGAACAGGATCTTCATGTCCTCGACCGAATCGATCGCGACCCCGGCCTTGCCGACATCGCCGACCACGCGCGGGTGATCGGAATCGTAACCCCGGTGGGTCGCCAGGTCGAAGGCGACCGACAGTCCCTTCTGCCCGCCGGCCAGGTTGCGCCGGTAAAAGGCGTTCGAATCCTCCGCCGTGGAGAAGCCGGCATATTGGCGCACGGTCCAGGGGCGCCCGGCATACATGGTGGCGCGCGGGCCACGCACGAAAGGCGCGAATCCGGGCAGGCTATCCAGGGCGCCTAGGCCCTCAAGGTCCGCGGCGGTATAAAGCGGCTTGACCGCGATGCCCTCGGGGGTGTGCCAGACCAGGGATTCGGGGTCGCGGCCCTTCAAGTCCTTGCTGGCTTGCGCGTGCCAATCCTGCGGCGTCTTATTTGGATACTCGCTCATGGTCCGCCCCCGGGCTGATTGGTGGCCTTGCTGGATGCGTCTGCTGCGCTGCAGTATACCCTGCCCACCATACGCAAGTCCAATTGACGATACGGGCGGAATTCAGTGCCCGTCACGGCCTTTTGGCAGCACGCGCAGAAAGCTGACCGCCTCCCGATAGCCCTTCAGGACGACGGATTCCTCGCGCGACGTGAGGGTACGAAGCATTGGGGCCAGGGCCGGGTCCGCCGCCGCCTCGCCGGAGACCACAATATCGCCGCCCTCGCTCTGGGCCTGCAGACGGGCCGCCATGTTGACGGTCGAACCGAAATAGTCGAGACGGTCATTCAGGTTAACGGCGATGCAGGGGCCGAAGTGCAATCCCAGCTTGATGACGAGGCCCTGCCCGTCACTGTCTCGATTGAAGGCCGCCACTTTCAACTGCGCGTCGAGCGCGGCGCGAAAGGCGTCGCCAGGGTCGCTGAAGACCGCCATGACCGCGTCGCCGATGGTCTTGACCACGGCCCCGTTGTTGAGCCGCACGATCCTGGTGAGAAAGGCAAAATGCTCGCGCACCAGATGATAGGCGGCCGCGTCGCCGATCGAGGCATAGAGCGCGGTCGAACCGCGCAGGTCGGTGAACATGAGTGCCACGCGGTTGACCGAAACCTCGTCGCCCGGGCGCAGCACCTGATCGGAGAAAAGATCGCGAAACACCTGCAAGGTGGTGACGCGGTCGGCGGTCAAGGCATCGCGAACCCAATGAAGTTCCTCGACGATGACGGTCCTTGGCGGCTCGGTCCGGTTTTCCAGGGCGATGTTGCCGGCCGCGGCGGACGGTTCGGCCCGCACCTCGCCGTCCTCGATAATGACCGTCGGGATACCCGCCGAAGTAACGTCGAAGCTGGCTTCGGGCCCCGGCTCCAAGGTGCGCGCGCGATACGAACCTGGCGGCAGATCGATCTCCAGCGTGCGGCATTCACCGGGGGCAAGCGTGATTTGCAGCCAAATATGCGGCGTGCCCATGGGACCGAACAGGCAATATTCGCCCGCCACGATGCTTCGCACCGAGGCATCGGGCGTGAAGGTCACTTCGACGTTGCGCGAAAAGTCCCGGTCATAGTCAATGTTGCAAGTGTCGCAGTGGGCGCCTTTCGGCACTTCGTCGAGTGCGCTCACCTCCGCCTTGCCGATCCGGCACCGGGGGCAGAGCAGGTCCCAGCGTAGGGCCAGCAGGCCGGCCCTCGCTGCTTCCAGGCAGAGCTCGATTGCTTGCTGGCGCGGCACCTCCCACTCCCGCGCCAGGCGCAGGGGCCGGATGCGGATCAGATCGACCTCTTGCGACTGCAGAACATAGTCGGCCAGGCGGCGCGCAAGGCCGTGGCCCCGAGTCGAAGCCTCGATCTTTTCCACAAGACGCTCGACCCGGTCGCGCGCGGCGGCCTCGGGGGGCGGGGCCTCATAGGCGAAAGGCATGGGGTTGGCGCCGGTGGCGAAGCGCTCCGCCTCGGCGGCCAGGTTCATGAACATGCCCTTGGTGGCGGCAAAGAACCGGGTCGCGAGCAGCACCCGGCCCAGCAGGTTGGCCGGGGCCGCCTCCACGGTGTAGTCGGCCCGGCAGCCCTCGTCCTCGCGAGTCAGCGTGAACTGAGCACAGAGGAAGCGGAGCGGGCCGTTACGCATGTCCCGGCAATGTCGGAACCAGCGATTGGCGACCCAATTGACCGGCTTGTCGTCCCAGGACAAGGTGAAGGGGCCCATCCGGGCATGGCCGATAAACTGGACCGAGCCGTCGTCCTGCGGGATCTCGTCGATTATGTGCTTGGGCAGCTTCGCCGCCTCGTTGAAGCGCGCGGTGTCGGAGAGGATCGGCCAAATCGCCTCCAGCGGCGCGGCGAAGTGCCGGACGTAGGTTCGGCTTTGCGTGCCCGCGATTTTTTCGTTCACCGATCCGTCCCAGCGCTCACGCGCTAACAATGGCTATCGGTAGTTAGTTAGTCCTGCCAACGGAACATGGGAAGGGCGGCGGCGGGGTTATGCCCCTCGGCCGTGCATTGGGCGGCCAGGCGCTCGGGGGTCGCGTAGCCCCGCTCGTCCACGCCCAGATCGCCGGCCTGCAGGCCGTTCATGATGAAAATGCCGTCGATCCCCACCGCGTTGGCGCCCGCGATATCGGTCCGCAAGGTATCGCCAATGGCCGCAATGCGGGCACGCGCTATACCCTCAAGCGCGGGGAAACAGGCATCGTAGATACTGGCGTGAGGCTTGCCGTGATAACGCACCTCGGCGCCGATCTCCTCGTAGCGGGCGGCGATGATCCCGGCGCAGATCTCGCGGTGCGCGCCGCGCATGACCTCCAAGTCCGGGTTGGCACAGATCATGGGCCGGCCATGGCCGGCCGCGGCCTGCAGAAAGTCCTCGTAATCCGCCACCGTGTCCTCTTCGTCCAAGGAGCCGGTATTCAGGACGAAATCCGCCTCAGCCAGATCCCCGACGAAGCTGTAGCCGAGCCCTTCGCGCATGTTGAGATCGCGCTCCGGGCCCAGGTGATAGCAACGCTGACCGAGCGCGCGGTACCAATCGTCCGGGCGCTGCGCCAGGTGGCGCCAGGCATCTTCGCCGGACGACATCACCGCGGTCGCCAGGGCCGGTGCGATACCCATCTTTTCGTTGCGCGCCATGATCGCCGAAACCCGGCGCGGCGCGTTGGACAGGATCACGGCCCGCTTTCCGGCCGCGCGAAACCTCTCCAGGCAGTCGATCGCCGCCGGAAAGGCCTGGACCCCGTCGTGAATCACACCCCAGAGATCGATGATAAAACCGTCGTACCGCTCGGCGAGCGGGGCAAAGCCGTCGTGGATCGGGATCATAGGGGGGGTCCAGCAAACCGATGAAGCCGGACCTTGTGCCATAGCGGCGCGTTGGAGGAAAGCCTGGGCGGAAAACCCGGGGCGACCCGGCACCACCATTTGGCGTCCCGATTTTGAGGCCGGCCCGGATTGCGCTATACTTTTTCCTTGGGCCGAACACCGGGAGGAGCGAAATGCCCCGAGTTCACCGGCTTTCCTATTATGGTTTCGGTTTTCCGGCCGCTCTGGCAATTCTGTGGCTCACGATCTTCATGCCTACAGCAAGGGCGGGCGATATGGTCCCCGTGGCAGGCATATCTCCCGACGCGCAGCGCTGGTCGATTCTCGATGGACAGGAGTTCAGCGGCCAATTTGGCGCAATAGGAAAAGGCGCAAAGGGAAACGATAGCTGGATATTCGACAACGGCACGTTCTTGTCCAAGAGTTGCCTCGAATGCGGCTTTCCGGAGACCCAATATCTGGTTCGATTCGAAAACGAAGAGGTTCTGTTCGAAGCCGAAACCCAATGCCCCGTATCGGATGCCACGATCGCCTGGCAGGGCACGATAAAGGACGGCAAAATCGAGGGTGTCTATACCTGGATAAAGAAGCGCTGGTACTGGACGATTGAGAAGGAATTCTGGTTCAAGGGCACGCTTACGGAGGTTCCCCCGGACCGGAGGGTGGAACTTAATTGACGGTGAGGGCGCAGCGTGAGGGGCCACGTCGGGTTCGCGCGCTCTGTGCGATCGTCCTGGTAGTTGCCGCCATTGTCGCGGCCAATTATCTAAGCGATTGGCTGGCCGAGATACTTCAGATCGAGCTGGGCCCGAAAACCGAGCACGTTGTTCACAGGCTGCTGATGATTTCAGCGCTGGCCTATACGCTGCTGATTGCCATTCCCTTCGTTCCGGGTGTGGAGATCGGCTTCTCGCTCATTATGCTCTTCGGCGCCAAGGTCCTGTTCCTGCTCTATCTTTGCACACTTGTTGGGCTTAGCTTGAGCTTCCTCGTGGGTTTCCTGTTCCCCGTGCCCGTGCTGCGGAAGCTCCTGAGCGATCTCTCGCTGCGACGAGCAAGCGATTTCGTCGGCAGAATTCAACGAATGGATAGCGCGCAACGACTGAACTACCTGGTATCGCGGTCGCCGAGACGGCTGGTTCCTCATTTGTTGCGCTATCGCTACGTCGCGGTCGCACTGGCGATCAATACACCCGGCAACTCGGTCATAGGCGGCGGAGGCGGCATCGCGTTCTTGGCCGGCGTCAGCGGACTGTTCTCGCCAGGGGCCTTTTTTGCGACTCTCGCCATCGCCATCGCGCCGGTGCCCCTGGTGGTATTGGTACTCGGCGAGCATATTCTTCTGGCGTAGGTTTGCCGCTCTTGGGTTCTAGGCGGCCGGGCGGGCCAGACGGGGTTCGCCGAACAGGTAACCCTGGCCGAAATCCACCTCGTGGTCCAGAAGGTCGATCAACCGGGCCTCGTCCTCGACCTTCTCGACGATCAGGTCGATCTGATGTCGGCGCAGATCGTCCAGCAAGCCGCGGCGTTTACTCAGGGTCTTAATCAGAAGCCCGACCTCGACCTTGACGAAGCTAACTTGCCGCGCGGCCAAAACACGGGGGTCCAGATCGACGTCGCTCACCTGATCCAGGGATATGCGGCAACCGAGCATTGACAGGCGCGATAGGAGGCCGGCGCCCGCCTCGGCCCAGCGTTCGAAATCGGCCTGGGCGAACTCGAAGATCAAGTGCCCCGCCAGCTCCTGGTTATTGTCCAGGAAATCCAGGAAATCGCTGAAGAAATCCCTATCGGCCAGAGTGTGCGACGAGATGTTGCAGAAGAAATCCAGATTCTGACTCTTGCGTTGGATCTTGCGGATCAATTGCACGCAGCGGAACAGCAGCATGTTGTCGATAGCGGTGATCAGATTAGCCTGTTCGGCGATCGAGATATACTGCTCCGGCAGGACCATGCTGCCGTCCTCGGCTCGCAAGCGCGAGAAGCATTCGTAGAATCGGCGTTTGCGTTGCGGCAGACTGACGATGGGCTGCAGCACCAAGTCGATCTGATCGTTGCGCAGCGATGCGCGCACGACCTCCAAGACCTGATCGTCGCTGAGAACCTTTGAGACTGGCGGCAGGGAGCCGGGCGCCGTCGACGCGGCATCGTGAACCAGCACGGCCGCCGGAAGTTTGCTACCGAATTTGCTGCCGTCCGCCGCAGTCTTCTTTGCGCCTCTCGGCTTGACCTTCGGCGTCACATCTTTGGTTGCCACGGCAACGGCGCCGGCGCCAGTCGGCGCACTTGACGCTGCAACCGACCCCATATTCATGGCCGCCATCGCCGCTGGCGAAAGTTGCGCCATAAGAGTTTTCAGCACTTTGACTTCAGACATGATCTCGTCGATGGTCCGCCCGCCAGCACGCAGATTGCCGGATGCCCCAGCGGCGGCCATGGCCTCGCGCAGGCCGGAAATTTCCCGGCGCATCCAGTCCATCTCTTCCCGCTGGACCTTGGCGTCCTCGGCAAGCAGGAATTCGGTCTCGCGATGGCGCCGTACCTGGAGGAAACGGGCCAACCCCTCGTGCACCAGGGCGCTGGCCAAAAATATCAAGGCGGCGAGACCGTAAGCTTCGAATTGACCGAGCGTCGGGAACCAAGGCGCAAAAATGCGCGGCCCGTGCAGCGCAATCGCTGCGGCGAGCGCCGCGTAGGCGCAGAAACCGAATAGGTGCAAAAGGTAGGGCATTTCCCCTTGGGGGCGGCTTTAAGCTCAGCCCCAATGTGCCGCCCCAGGTCTTGAAAGAGGGTTAATAAGAGGTTGTTATAGCTGCGAAACAAACTGGAGCCCTGGTATGACGGTCACGATCTATCACAACCCGCGATGCAGCAAATCCCGGCAAACCCTGGCGCTTTTGCGTGAACGCGGGATCGAGCCACAGATCGTCGAGTACCTGAACACACCGCCGGATGCCGCGCGCCTGGGCGAAATCCTGGACATGCTGGGCCTGGAGCCGCGCGCGATCATGCGCAAGCACGAAGCGCCCTTTAAAGACCAGGGTCTGGACGGTCCGGCCTTGGACCGCGCCGCCTTGTTGCGCGCCATGGTCGAAAACCCGATCTTGATCGAGCGGCCGATTGTGGTGAAAGGGGCCAAGGCCGCCTTGGGCCGGCCGCCGAACGCCGTGCTGGATATCCTTTAGCGCATCAATCTGCGACCTTGGGACGGTCCAGGTCGGCCCGCAGGGCGCTCATGTGAGCCGCGAAAAGCACCAATTCGTCGCAGAACCGCTCGATCCGGGCCAAGATGTCCGGGTCCTCGACCCGGTAAACCCCGGGCGACGAGGCCGTGAAATCCGCGTCGCGGGTGCAGACATGGGTCGGGATCGAAACGCCCAAGAGGCCGCGCACGACCTGACGCAGATGATCGACCGCCTGGGTCGAGCGGCCGCTATGGGCGGCCAGCCCGACCGGCCGATAGCGCATGTCGCGCAACATCAAATGGTCCAGCGCGTTCTTGAGAACCCCGGAATAGCTGTTGTGGTAGATCGGAGTCGCCAGGACGAAAGCCTCGGCCGTCTCGGCGGCCCGGAACAGCCCGGCGGTCGTAGGGTCCGGGTGCCGGTCCCTTTCCGCGCGCAAGGCAAGATCGATCTGCGGCAAGGGCGTCTCGAAGAGATCGAGCACCTCGACCCGGGCGCCGCGCGCCGCCAAGCCCCGGCGGATTTCCGACGCCAGGGCGCGCGTATAGGACTCCCGGCGGGCGCTGCCGACCAGCATGAGGATCTTAGCCGAGGAGGTGGAGTCTTTAGGCGCCATGGCGGCCAGAGAGTTAGCGGTATCGCGCCAGGCGCGCAACGCCGCGCCGCCGCGCAGGTTCGCCAAACGGCCACCTGGGGGTGTGGCATGGCCGGCCGGAGACCTATATAAGGCCCAGAACACGGGCCCACTATAGGCCCCAACGCCACCCCGACGCTTTCCAGCCACCTGCCGATCCGGGATTGCCGCCTATGACCATGGACGCCGACGCCAACGCTCTCGATCTGCTCAGCGACTTGATCGCCAAGGCCAAGGCGGCCGGGGCCGATGCCGCCGACGCGGTGTTCGTGTCCGGGGTTTCCCTGTCTCACGCCCAGAGGCTGGGCAACTTGGAGCGCCTGGAACGGGCCGAGGGCCACGATCTGGGTTTGCGCGTTCTGATCGGCAAGCGTCAGGCCATCGTGTCTTCGACCGATCACTCCAGCGCGGTTCTGGCGGAACTTGTCGAGCGCGGGGTCGCCATGGCTCGTAGCGTGCCGGAGGACCCCTATTGCGGCCTGGCCGAGCCCGATCAGCTGGCCCGCGACATTCCGGCGCTGGAGATCTGCGATACCGCCGAACCGACGCCGGAAACCCTGATCGAGCGGGCCAAGGCCTGTGAGGACGCCGCGCGCGCCGTGACCGGCGTGACCAACTCCGAAGGGGCCGAGGCCGGCTGGAGCCTGACTCGAATTGCCCTGGCGGCCTCAAACGGTTTCGCCGCCGGCTATGCCGGCTCCGGCCATTCGGTCGGGGCCGCTGTCTTGGCCGGCGAGGGCCAGGGCATGGAGCGGGACTACGAATTCTCCTCCACCGTGTTCGGCGCCGATTTGGAGGATCCGGCAGTGCTAGGCAAGAAAGCCGGGGAGAAGGCGGTTAAGCGCCTGGGCGCGCGCAAGGGCGCGACCGGTAAGGCGCCGGTGATCTACGACCCCCGGGTGTCCAACGGGATTCTGCGCCACCTGGCCGGGGCGATCAGCGGCCCGGCCATCGCGCGCGGCACCAGCTTCCTGAAGGACAAACTGGGCGAGGCAATCTTCGCGGCCGGCATCACCATCGTCGATGATCCGCACCGGCAGCGCGGCCTGCGCTCCAAGCCCTTCGACGGCGAGGGCATCGCCAACGCGCGCCGCGCGATCGTCGACGGCGGCCGCCTGACGACCTGGATCATGAGCCTGAGTTCGGCCCGCCAGCTTGGCCTGGAGACCACCGGCCATGCCGCGCGCGGCACCTCCAGCCCGCCCTCGCCCTCGATCACCAATCTCTACATGGAACCGGGCAGTGCGACCCCGGCGGAGCTCATGGCCGATATCAAGTCGGGCTTCTACGTGACCGAGATGATGGGCATGGGGGTGAACGGCGTGACCGGCGATTACAGCCGCGGCGCCACGGGCTTTTGGATTGAAAACGGCGAACTGGCCTATCCGGTCAGCGAGGTCACGGTCGCCGGCAACCTCAAGGACATGTTCGCCAACCTAACCCCGGCTAACGACCTGACCTTCCGCTACGGCACCGACGCGCCCACCCTGCGCATCGACGGTATGACCGTGGCTGGAGCGTGAGCGAGCGGCCCGGAACGGCGTTCTAGGCACGAAAAATCTCTATTCCACCGCACTAGGCGCGGCGCCGGGCCCCGTGGTATTGTCCCGCGCCTTCCCCTGACACATACATGGCAAGCCTTGAGCCAAGACCGCCCCCTGACCGATTCGCCGAGCGCGCCCGACGGGCCGAAACCAGGTCGCTTCAATCTGGACGCGACGACCCGGGCCCTGGTCGGCCGGCTGGTACGCGACTACGTGCGCCACCAGTTTTGGCGGATCGCCGCCGCCATCCTGTGCATGGTGATCGTGGCGCTCAGCACGGCGGGTTTCACCCAGTTGATCAAGCCGATCGTCGACCAGGTCTTCGTGGCTGGAAACGAGGCCCTGCTGTGGCCGATCGCGCTCGCCGCCCTGGCGGTGTTCGCGGCCAAGGGCTTCGCCTCCTATGGGCAGGGCGTGTTGATGAGTTATGTCGGCCACAAGATTGTGGCCCAGATTCAGGAACGCCTGTACGCCCGCCTGATCGGCGCCGACCTGGCGTTTTTCAACCGGACCTCGCCGGGCGACCTGATCGCGCGCTTCGTCAACGACGTGAACCTGCTGCGCAATGCCGTATCGAACACCCTGGTGGGCTTCGGGAAGGATAGCTTGACCGCGACTGCCCTGGTCGGGGTCATGTTCTATGAGGACTGGCTGCTCGCCCTGATCGCCTTTTTGGCCTTTCCCACCGCGATCCTGCCGATCGTGCGGATCGGCCGGCGCATGCGGAAAGTTTCCGGCCGCACCCAAGTACATGTCGGGCGCTTGACCACGCTGCTCGACGAGAGCTTCCAAGGGGTGCGCTACGTCAAGGCCTACGCCATGGAAGCCTATGAGAAGTCGCGCGCCAACCAGGCGATCGACGAGGTCTTTGGGCTCAATTTCAAGGCGGAGCGCACGCGCAACACCCTGCATCCGATCATGGAAATCCTGGGCGGCCTGGCGATCGTGGCGGTCATCCTCTATGGCGGCAATCAGGTGATTTCGGCGGGCAAGCAACCGGGCTCGTTCTTCGCCTTCATCATGGCGCTTCTCCTGGCTTATGAACCGATCAAGCGCCTGGCCAAGCTGAACGCCAGCCTGCAGGAGGGCCTGGCGGCGGCGGTTCGGCTGTTCGCGCTGTTGGACATGGAGCCCGAGATCAAGGATGCGCCGGGCGCCAAACCGCTGGAGATTACCGGCGGCGCGGTCCGCTTTTCTGGGGTTTCGTTCTCTTACGATTCGAAAACCCCGGCGTTGCACGATGTCTCCATCGAGGCGCCGGCGGGCAAGACGATCGCCTTGGTCGGCTCGTCGGGCGCGGGCAAGTCGACGGTCATCAACCTGATCCCGCGTTTCTACGATATCGACGCCGGCGCGCTGGCCATCGACGGGCAAGACGTGCGCCACGTGACCCTGGAGTCCTTGCGGCAGCACGTCGCCCTGGTCAGTCAGGAGATCCTGCTGTTCGACGATACCGTACGCGCCAATATCGCCTATGGCCGCCCGGGGGCCAGCGACGCGGAGATCGCGGAGGTTGCCGGCGCGGCGGGCGCGGCCGATTTCATCGCCGAGTTGCCGCAGGGCTATGAAACCCCGGTCGGTCCGCGCGGCAGCCGCCTGTCTGGCGGCCAGCGCCAGCGCATCGCCATCGCCCGGGCCATGCTAAAGAACGCGCCCATCCTGCTGCTCGACGAGGCGACGTCGTCGCTCGATAGCGAATCGGAGCGGCACGTTCAGGCGGCGCTGCACGACCTCATGCAAGGGCGCACGACGGTCGTGATCGCACACCGCCTTTCGACCGTGGTGGACGCCGACATCATCTATGTCATGGACGCGGGCCAGATCGTCGAATCGGGCCGGCACGCGGATCTCTTGGCCCGTAGCGGGCGCTATGCGCGCCTGCACGCCCTGCAGTTTGCCGCCCAGGACGACGCTGGCGCCGCCGCGCCAGACAACAAGAGTGCCATAGCGCCGGTTGACGAGGGTGCCGCCGGACCGGACCGGGCGGTGAAAGCGGGGCCTGGCCAACGGGCCTCCGCGGGCGCCTAGCGGCTCCTGAACCGCGCGCCCATAGAAACCGAACCATTCTGAGACCGGCCCCACTAGCCGCATGAATTTTAGCAAACGCATCCTGAAATCGCCCCTGGCCCAAGCGGCCCTGGTTCGGCTCGCGGCGGCCTATCTGCATCTGGTTTACCGAACCACCCGTTGGATGACGGTTCAGCCGCCGTCGACCACCGACTTGATCGCCAAGGGCCTTCCTTTCATCGCCTGCTTCTGGCACGGCCGCATGGTGTTGATGCGCGCGGCGATCCCACCCGACGCGAGCATCCATATCCTGATCTCGCAACATCGCGACGGGGTTCTCATCTCGCGCGCGGCGGCGCAGTTGGGCGTGCACACCGTAACCGGGTCGAGCAAGAGCGGTGGCGCCGCCGCGCTGCGGACCATTCAACGGCTGCTCGACGACGGGCAATGCGTTGCCGTGACCCCCGATGGCCCGCGCGGCCCGCGGATGCGTGCCAAGACCGGCGCAATCAAGGCGGCCCAAATCTCGGGCGCGGCAATCCTGCCGCTTTCGGGCGCGGTCAGCCGGCGGCGGATCGTCGGGTCCTGGGACCGTTTCTGCCTTGCCCTGCCCTTCGGGCGCGGCGTGATCTTTTGGGGCGAGCCGATCCACGTGCCCGCCAAGGCGGACGACGCGGAACTGGAACGCCTGCGGCTGGTCTTGGAGGAACGCCTGAACGGCCTGACGGCGGAGGCCGACCAACATTTCGGCCAGCCCCTGGTTCAGCCGGCGGCGGCCCAGGCGCCGAACAAGACCCCGCGCCATGCGCGCACCTGAATTCTGGCGCCACGGCGGTCTTTGGCCCGCGCTTCTGTCGCCCTTAGGCGCGGCCTACGACCTGGCCGGGCGCCTGCGCCGCCTGCTGGCCCGCCCGGTTGAAGTCGGCCCGCCGGTGATTTGCGTCGGGAATCTGGTCGCCGGGGGCGCCGGTAAGACCCCCGTGGCAATCTCTCTCCTGGCCCTGCTGCAGTCCCGGGGATGGGCCGCCCACGGCCTGACTCGTGGCTATGGCGGGCGCCTGCCCGGCCCCCTGCGCGTCGATCCGGCCCATCACGATGCCGGCCAGGTCGGTGACGAGGCCCTTTTGCTGGCTCGCGCCGCGCCGACCTGGATGGCGCGCGATCGAGCTGCCGGGGCCCGCGCGGCAGCCCAGGCCGGGGCCCAGGCGATCGTCATGGACGATGGGCTGCAAAACCCGCGCCTGGCCAAGCGACTTTCCCTGGTGGTGATCGACGGCGCCTATGGCTTCGGCAATGCCAAAGTGATCCCGGCCGGCCCCCTGCGCGAGCCGATCGCACGCGGCCTGGCACGGGCCCAGGCCGCAATTCTGCTGGGGGAGGACACCTCTGGCGTGGGCGCGTTCCTGGCGAACCGCCTGCCCATCCTGCGCGCGGATTTGGCGCCGCGCGGCGATGCACCGAGCCTGGCCGGGCGGCGCATCCTCGCCTTCGCCGGGATCGGCCGGCCGGAGAAGTTCTTCGCCACGCTTGAGGCCATGGGCGCGATCTTGATAGAACGCCAGGCCTTCGCCGACCATTACCGCTATCGCCGGGACGAGATCGAAAACATGATTGCACGCGCCGAATCGGCCGGGGCCATGGCGGTGACCACCGAAAAGGATCAGGTGCGACTACCTGTCGATTTGCGCGACCGGGTGACCGCCCTGCCGGTCAAGGTCGTCTGGCACGACCCAGGCAAGATCGAGTCCTTGTTGACCGGCGCGCTGGAACACCAACCGCGCGGCGCGGCGTCATGAAAAGGCTCCGCCACCTCCTGGAAGCCGGTGGCCTCGTCATTACGCTGGCCCTGCTGCGGGCCCTGTCGCCCGAGGCGGCCTCAAATCTGGGCGGCTTCATCTGTCGAAAGATCGGCCCGCGCCTGCACGCCAGCGAGCGGGCCCGGCGCAATTTGCGCTTGGTCATGCCCGAACTCTCTGCACAAAGAATCGAAGAGATCGTGGTCGGGATGTGGGACAACCTGGGCCGGGTATTCGGCGAATATCCGCACCTCGGCCGAATCGGCGACAGACATTCGGGCTACATAGAACTGGTGGACCATGGGCCGGTGCGCGACCTGCTCGCACGACCCGGCGCCGCCATTCTATGTTCCGCGCACATCGCCAACTGGGAGATCTTGCCGGTCATGGCCGCGACTCACGGCCTCGATATGACAAGCATCGTGCGCGAACCGAACAATCCTCTGGTGCGCGCGACCATCGACCGGATCCGCGGCGTGGCCGGCGGCGGGCGCATTCCCAAGGGCGAGGCCAGCGCAAAAGAATCGTTCAAGGTTTTGCGCGATGGCCGCATCATGGCACTTCTATTCGATCAAAAGCTCAACCGTGGCCTTTCGATTCCGTTCTTCGGAGCCGACGCTATGACCACCGCGGCTCCGGCACAACTGGCCTTGCGGTTCCGTTGTCCGCTGGTGCCGGTCCGCATTGAGCGCACCGGGCCGGCCCGCTTTCGGGTCAGCGTGCAGGAAGCGCTAACCTTGCCCGATAGCGGCGACAAGCAGCGGGACATGGTGCAGGTCACGCGCGAATTGAATACGATTCTAGAGGATTGGATCCGCGCGCGTCCCGAACAATGGTTCTGGCTGCACAGACGCTGGCCCGACGAGGCCTACGGGAATACCGGCGCCAAGACTGGGGCCTAGATCCGTCTTAGACGAAGTAGCGGCCGCTCACGGACGTTCCGCGACGATGCACTCCATATCCACGGCTTTGAGCTGCTGACACATATCGATGGCCATGAGCCGGTTCGGAAACGGCCCGGTCTGCATCCGGAAGAAGACGCCCCTGTCGCCCAGGTCGACCTGCCGCAAGATGAGGTTCATATCGCCCAGCAACTCGGTGTGATTACTTTTCAGACGGGACCATTCTTCGTTCGCCCGCGCCTCGGACTTCACCGCGGCGATTTGGACTACGTAAAGCGGTTCCGCCACCGCCGGGCCGGCGAATGCCATCAGCCCGACCGCGAGCGCCATACCGCGGAAACCAAACCTGACCGGTACCGGCGTTTCTGTATGCATCATCTCTCTCGCAGTTCCGTTATTTGTGCATCTTCACTCGGCCTTCGCCTCGGCCGCCGGCATGGGCGGCACAAAGAATGCCGGGTCGAGACGCTCGGTGAACCAATTAATCCGCCAATCCAGATGTGCGCCGGTCGCGCGTCCGGTCGAACCGACGGTGCCCAGAACATCGCCTTGGCGCAGGCGCTGGCCCGACTCGACCGTGACATCCTTCAGGTGAGAGTAGACCGAAGTCAAGCCATGGCCGTGATCGAGCAGCACCGTGCCGCCGGTGAAATACAAATCCGGCGCCGCGATCGCCACCACGCCGTCGGCCGGCGCACGCACGGGCGTGCCCGCCGGCACCGCGATATCGAGGCCGTAATGGGGCCGGCGCGGCTCGCCGTTCAAGATTCTCTGGCTGCCGAAGACGCCGCTAATCGGGCCGACGGTCGGCCAGATAAAGCCGGTTTCGAACAAGGGCTCCGGCCGGTCGACCGCGCGCGCCGCCGCGATGACCTCGGCCTCGGCGCGGATTCGGGCCAGCACCGATTCAGGCGGTGTGACCATCTTGGACGGCAGGCCCTCGATTCGTTGGATCTTGTACTGCCGCGCCTCGATCCTCAGCACACGCTCTTCCCGGGTTCCGTCCGGCAGGACGACGACGAGCGTCGCCTCCGGCGGGGCGTCGCGCCCAAAGCCGAACACGAAACGGCCGGCGTCGGAGACCCGAACGTTCCGCCCGTTCAGGGTGATGCGGGCACCGGGTTCGCTGGCGCCGAACACGACGCCGCCTTGCACCAGTTGGCCCTCGAACTTGACCGGCGCCGCTTGCCCCGGCCCGCCCGCGAGCAGTTGCAAGACGAAAGCTAAGGCCAACGCGGGCAACAGCGTCCAATTCTTTCGTGCGGCGATTCTGGTCAAACGCGTGCTCCTGCCAATTCCGTCTATCCTGCCCCACGAGCGGTTAAGCAGCCGCTTATAACAAAGACCCCTGCCCGCCCTCGCCGCGCGGTGGCGCCTTGCGCCGGGCCGCTGGGCGGGGAGATTCGGAATCTGCATGGGCCGCGATCCGGTCGTCACCGGCGAATTCGATGCTGAGCGCCGCCCCGGGCCCGATATCGGCGGAGCGGGAAACGATGCCGGCCGATCCGTGGACCACGGCGAAACCGCGCCGCAGGGCGCTTTGGTAGGAGACCGTCTCCAGCACCCGCCCCAAAGCCGCCAGGGCCTCCCCGGCGCGCAGAAGCGCGTTCGGCCGCGCTAACAAAGTTTGGAGCCTATGGCCGGCCTCGTTCAGGCGTTCCTGGGCCAGGGCCAGCTGGCGCTGCGGATGGGGCAAGCGCGCGGCCAGATCCCCAACCCTTTCGCCGCGCTGGGCCAGGAGCCGCCGCGCCGCGCCGTGCAGCCGTTCGGCCCGGTCGTCCAGGCGTTGGCTCTTTTCCTCCAAAAGCCGCAGCGGGTGGGGCAGACCCCGCCCCAGGCCCTCGATCACCGTGCGGCGCTCGGCCAGGCCACGCTGCCAACCGGCATGCAGGCGGCGTTCGCCCTCCATGATCTGCGCGACCAGGTCGGCACGGACCGGAACCGCCATTTCGGCGGCCGCTGTCGGAGTCGGCGCCCGGCGGTCCGCGGCGAAATCGATCAGGGTGACGTCGGTTTCGTGCCCGACAGCGGAGATCAGCGGAATGCGCGAGGCTGCGGCGGCGCGCACGGCGACCTCCTCGTTGAAAGCCCAAAGGTCCTCGAGGCTGCCGCCGCCGCGCGCGACGATCAGCAGATCGGGGCGGGGCACCGCGCCGTCCGGCGCCAAGCCGTTGAAGCCCTCGATCGCCGCGGCGACCTGCGCGGCCGCGCCCTCGCCCTGGACCAGCACGGGCCAAACCAAGACGTGGCGCGGGAACCGGTCGGCCAGGCGGTGCAAGATATCGCGGATCACCGCGCCGCTGGGCGAGGTCACGACGCCGATCACCTCTGGCAAGTAGGGCAAGGGTTGCTTGCGCGCCTCGTCGAACAGCCCTTCGGCGGCCAACTTTCGTTTGCGCTCTTCCAAGAGCTTGAGCAGCGCGCCCTCGCCGGCCCGCTCGATTTGCTCGATCACGAGCTGATACTTGGAGCGCCCGGCATAGCTAGTCACCCGGCCACTGGCGATTACCTCCATGCCGTCTTCGGGCGCGACCGACAAACGCCCGGCGACGCCGCGCCAGCAGACCCCGTCGATGACCGCATCGCGGTCTTTCAGGGTCATGTAGAGATGGCCGCTGGCCGCGCGCTTGAATCCGGAAACCTCGCCGCGCACGCGAACCCATTCGAAGTTTCCCTCGAGGGTTCGCTTGATCGCTTGCGATATCTGCGAAACCGTATAAACGGGCAGGTTCGGGGCGCCTGGCGCGGCGTCGTCGTTTTGGCTCGAAGGGTCGCTCATGATGCGCCGCCTATGTTACAAGACGCCGGGCGCCCGGGCCAGGGACACGGGCACAAAAGGCACGGCCCGCCGGAGAGGAGTTTGAATAGAGCATGAAAATTCTGGTTGTCGGCTCGGGCGGGCGCGAGCACGCGTTGTGCTGGAAGATCGCGGCGTCCCCACTGTGCGACAAGCTCTATTGCGCGCCGGGCAACGCCGGAATCGCCCACGAGGCCGAATGCGTGCCGATCGAGGCGAGCGATCTGGCTGGCTTGTGCGCTTTCGCCGAGGACAAGGCGATCGACTTGGTCCTGGTCGGCCCGGAAGCGCCCTTGGTCGCAGGCCTGGCGGATCTCTTAACCGAGCAAGGCACCAAGGTTTTCGGGCCGAGCCGCGCCGCCGCCATGCTGGAAGGCTCGAAAGGGTTCTTGAAAGACCTTTGCGCGAAATACGACATCCCGACCGCCGAATACGGCCGCCTGGCCGATCCGACCTCGGCCAAGAGCTTCGTGCGCGAAAGCGACATGCCCCTGGTCATCAAGGCCGACGGATTGGCCGCCGGAAAGGGCGTGGTCATCGCCAACACCTTGGCGGAGGCCGAGGCCACGATCGACGAAATGATGGTCGAAAAGACCTTTGGCGCCGCCGGAACGTCGTTGGTCATCGAGGAGTTCCTGGAGGGCGAGGAGGTCAGCTTCTTTGCCCTGGTGGACGGCAAGAACATCCTGCCCCTGGCCTCGGCCCAGGATCATAAGCGGGCCGGCGAGGGCGAAACCGGACCGAACACGGGCGGCATGGGCGCCTATTCCCCGGCACCGGCCTTGACGCCAAAAATGCAAGCCCGGGTCATGAAGGAGATCATCGAACCGACGGTGCGCGCCATGGCCGACGAGGGTCAGCCATACAGGGGTGTGCTCTATGCCGGTCTGATGATCACCGAAGACGGGCCGATGCTGATCGAATACAACGTGCGCTTTGGCGATCCCGAGTGCCAGGTCCTGTGCATGCGCCTGAAATCGGACCTTCTGCCGGCCTTGCTCGCGACATGCGACGGCGTGTTGGACACCTTGGATCTGCGCTGGCACGACGATGCCGCCTTGTCGGTGGTCATGGCCGCCCAGGGATATCCCGGCGCCTACCGCGAGGGCACTGAAATCCACGGCGTGGAGAAAGCCGCGGCGCTGGACGACGTGGAGGTCTTTCACGCCGGCACCAAGGCGGGCCCCGGCGGGACCTTGCTTTCGGCCGGCGGCCGGGTGTTGAACGTGACCGCCAGCGGCCGCACGATCGTCGAGGCCAAGGCCCGCGCCTATGCCGCGGTCGACCTGATCGATTGGCCCGAGGGTTTTTGCCGGCGCGATATCGCCTGGCGGGTGTCGTCCCAGCACAATTAGGGCTGGGAGCGCCCGGGGCGCGCAATTCGCCGAATACCCTAGAACAGCCGGGCGAGTCTCGGGTAGTCTAGGGGCGGGGAGATCGTTGCGAGACCGCCGTCCGGTCAGACCCGTCCAGGGTCGAGCGAGGCGATCGGTCAAAGCGCGCCGGCCGGCCGGGCCAGTTTCCGGGCGGCAAGGGAACCGAATACGGCTGCTTGGGTGGGAAGCGGCCGATTGGGCGGCGCGGGGTCGGGTTGGATGCCGCGAAGGGCCATACCCCATTGGCCTGCGTGGCGCATATGGGGAACTTGCGTGCTCCACCAAAGCACCAAGATGAGGATCTATGAGAAGCTCGTAGCGTCGCTCGGCCGGGCGCGCCAGGGTAAGCGTGAGCTCGATATCGTAGTCTCGTTCATGCTCGGCGACACCACCAGCGAAACCGGCAAGATGGTCGCGCTTTTGGTCGAGGAAGGTTATCCCTGGGACGTAATCTCGGACCTGCTCGACGAGGACCTGCCGGCCTATACCTCATCCTTGGATGCTGTCCTACCGGGCGAGAACGTGGTGCTCTCGGCCTATTCCAGAAAGCGCCGGCAATGGGTCGCCGTGCACCGGACCGTGGACGGCGCGCAGATTTCCGCCTGGGCCGCGACGGAGTGCCTGGCGCGGCGCCTGGCCGGACTGCAAGCCCGCAAGAGCGCCGCCGTCCAAGCCGCGAACCAGCGCCCAACCCAGGCGCCCCGGCCGGCCGCCCGAAAGGCCCCGGCAGCCCCGGTGCCTCCAAGACCCGCCGCGGCGCCGCCACACGCCAGGCCGGTGCGCCCGGCCGCACCAAAGCCGATGGCAAAACGCAACACGGAAAGCGGGGACGAATGGCGAATTTTATTTTAGGCCGGGCCCAGGCCATGAGGGCAGCATCCGGCGCGACGGCTGGCCGAAGCGATGCCGGCCGGCCCCGCCGCCATTAAGCCGAGCCGGACCACCATGGACGACCCCCTGATCCCGGAAACGGCCGGCCGCGCGCGGCCCTATATTATCGTGGTCGGCAACGAGAAGGGCGGCACGGGCAAGTCGACCACCGCCATGCACCTGATCGTCGCCTTGTTGCAAATGGGGTACCGGGTCGGCAGCATCGATTTGGACGCCCGGCAAAGCACCCTGACGCGCTATCTGGCGAATCGGCAGGCCTATGCGGAGGCCAGCGGCCATGCCCTGCAAACCCCGACGCATCGACACGTCGCGCGAATTGCCGCGAAAACCAAGGCGGAGGCCGAAACCCAGGAGCGCGCCAAGCTGCGCCAAGCCTTTCAGGATTTGATGGACTGCAACTTTGTGGTCGTCGATACCCCGGGCAGCGACACCTACCTTTCGCACCTGGCCCATGAAAATGCGGATACCCTAGTCACGCCGCTGAACGACAGCTTTCTCGATATCGACATGCTGGCCCGGATCGATCGGGAGCGGCGCGAGGTTTCGGCGCCGAGCCCTTATAGCCAAATGGTTTGGGAAAACAACAATCGGCGGGTCATGGCCGGGCGGCCGCCGGTCGATTGGATCGTCATGCGCAACCGCCTGACCCACATCGAAGCGCGCAACAAGCGCGAGATCGCGGGTCTAATGGATCAGCTGGCGCACCGCATCGGATTCCGGGTCGCGCCCGGGTTCGGCGAGCGGGTGATCTTTCGAGAGCTGTTCCTGAAGGGCTTGACCGTGCTCGACTACAGCCACGATAACCCGGACTTGCAAGCGAACCCGAGCCACGACGCCGCCCGTGGGGAGATCCGCAACCTGCTCGAAGCAATCGGCTTGGTGCAAACGGAACCGGCCCAAACCGAGACTGTAACCGGCTAAACGAACCGGTCGGCCGCTGCGTCGGGCGAGAAAACGGCGCGCATCAAGACGCCGAAGACTTCGACCCGATTGAATGGGATCGAGTCACGACTTTGATCGGGTCACGACCCTGGCCAGATTTTCGATGAGGGACGTACAAAAGGAAG
This sequence comes from Kiloniellaceae bacterium, assembly GCA_021776095.1. GTDB lineage: Bacteria > Pseudomonadota > Alphaproteobacteria > Kiloniellales > J153 > JAJFGN01. The sequence goes on from JAJFGO010000021.1 coordinate 362,527, forward strand.
AAGGCGTCAGGTGCGCGGACGCGGGGCCCTTCGCAATGCACTCCGAGGAGTACAACCCTGACGCCTTCCGAACCTTGGTCGCCTCGGGGGCTCGAAATCTTTCCGCTCGTGCAACTCCGAGAAGCTACCGATCAGATCGACCCGGCGGCCCGAAGACCGCTAGCCTCATCAGACACACAAACCCTAGGGCCGCGCACCCGACGAACCTGTGACCCCTAAAGATCCTTCCGGTTCGCGTACTTGAAACCCGAAAGCCCCAAGCACGAGAATTATGATTATTTATTTGGGCGCCGCGAACAATCGCAATCGGAAGTAATCGGCAAGAAATCTGTGGAGCAAATTCGTGTATTTGCACAATCCGCCCACAGATTTTTCCACAAGACGGCGCCCATGCCGCCATTGACCAAACCACGACTGGTGTTCGCGTCAAGCTTCAACGGAAATCGCGCGCCGTTGCCGCGCACCGGGTCTTAGGTTCTAATCCGCCCGACAAAAAGATTTGCCGCAGGGAACCGCCGCATGACCGACGACAACGCGCCGTCCAGGACCTTTCCAGTGTCCTGGGATCAATTGCACCGCGACGCCAAGGCGCTGGCCTGGCGCTTGATCGAGGCCGGCCCTTGGTGCGGCATTGTCGCCATCACGCGCGGCGGCTTGGTGCCGGCGGCCATCGTCGCGCGCGAATTGGAAATCCGCCTGATCGATACCTTCTGCGTCGCTACTTACGACGACCAAGAGATCGGCGACGTGCGCATCCTCAAGGGTGTCGAGGGCAACGGCTACGGTTGGCTGATTATCGACGACCTGGTCGATACGGGCCAGACCGCCAAGGTGGTTCTGGAACAGTTGCCCAAAGCGCACTTGGCAACCGTATATGCGAAACCGGCCGGGCGGCCGCTGGTCAAAACCTTCATTACCGAAGTCAGCCAGGACACCTGGATCCTATTCCCCTGGGATACCGAACTTCGGTCGGTACCGCCCCTGGCCCGCGGCATCGCCGGGCGCTAGAGCATATTCCGATCATATCGAACCATGCTCTAGCCTCGACGTCGGCGGTTACGTGAGTTTGAGGTCCGCGGCCTTGGCCGCGGCAAAGCAATGCCGATCCTCCGGGAAGCGCCGCGCCGTCACATCCTCGGCGTAGCGCGCCACGGCAAGCGAGATATCCCGGTTCATCTCGGCGTAGCGCTTGACGAATTTCGGAACAATCTCTCCAGATAGGCCGACCAGATCTTCGGTCACCAGGATCTGTCCGTCGCAGGCTGGGGAGGCGCCGATGCCGATGGTTGGAATCGGCACCCGCTCGGTAACCCGGCGCGCCACCGGCTCCGTGGTGGCTTCGATCACCACGGCGAAAGCCCGGCCTGCGCGATCGCGTCGGCGTCCCGCAAGATCCCTTCGGCCGACGCTTCGCTGCGCCCCTGGGTCCGAAATCCGCCCAGGGCCATAACCGATTGCGGCGTAAGTCCGATGTGCCCGAGAACCGGCACCCCGCGCGAGACGAGAAAGGCCACGGTTTCGGCCATGGCGAGGCCGCCTTCGAGTTTGACGCCCGCGCACCCGGTTTCGGCCATGAGCCGGGCCGCGTTGGCGAAGGCTTGCTGCAGCGATTCCTGGTAGCTGCCAAAGGGTATATCGACGATCACGCAGGCCCGCTTCGCCCCGCGCGCACAGCCTAGCCGTGCGCCACCAATCATGTCGAGCGTCACGGCCAGGGTCGTGTCCATGCCATACAAGACCATGCCCAGGGAATCGCCCACTAACAAAAGATCGACATGGGGATCCAATGCCCGGGCCATGGGGGCCGTGTAGGCGGTCAGGCAGACAAGCGGCGCGGCACCCTTGCGCTGCCCCATATCCTGGATGGACAAGGACTTGTCGGGACGGTCAAGACTCAGCTTCTTGCTCCCAGCGGTGCGCCGACGCCGATCCCTTCGGCATCAGGCTCCGTGGTTTATAGGATTGATTTGCTGCGCTGCAATATAGCGTGCGTCGGCGCGGTCAGAAGCCGCCCGCTAGTTCCTCCAAGGCACGCCGATCCGAGATCTCGACCTTGCCGTTGCTCTGCAAGGCAATGACGCCGCTTTGTTTCAGTTGGGTGAAGGTGCGGCTTACGGTTTCGGTGGTCAGGCCCAGAAAATCGCCGATGTCGTTTCGGCTCATGGGCACAGAGACAGGGTTGTCCTTCTGGCCACGCTGAACCGCCCGGCGCGACAACATAAGCAAAAAAGACGCCACCTTCTCGCGCGCCGTCTTGCGGCCGAGCAAAAGCATCTGTTCCTGGGCCACGGCCAGTTCGTGGCTGGCCATGCTTAGCAAGCGATGCTCCATCTTGGGATAGAGTTCCAGCAGGGGCTCAAGCTTTTTCCGGGGGAAGCGGCACAGGGTCGAGTACGTCACGGCCTCGGCGCTATAGGCGTAGGTCCGGTCGTTTGCGAGGCCGAGGAAATCGCCCGGAAACAAGAAACCGGTCATCTGCCGCCGCCCGTCCGGCAACAGCTTATAGATCTTGATTGCCCCGGCGGTAACATTGAAAACGTGCTTGGCCGGCTCGGCCTCGTCGAACAGGGGCTCCCCCGGGCCCAGCTCGACCAAGGTGACGATGCCCGCCATGTCGGCGACCTCCTGGTCGTCCAAGGCCGCGCACAGGGTCAAATGGCGGACGCTACAGGCGCTGCAGGGCGAGGCCGGGCCCCCGGGCCGCGATCTCGCACCCGGCAGATTGTCTGTCATCTTCTTGATCTCAAAGGACGCCATCTCGGCCTGCAGGTCATTCAAGAGCCAGCTAATATTTTTACACGGCCACGCATATGAATCCAGCCTCTCGCTGGCCACGTTAACCATGGCGCAAAAAAAGCCGGAGCCGGAACAGGTCCCGGGCAGCCTAGCGCGCTGCGCCTGCCATTGATGTAGGTCAAGGACGGTCCCGGCGCCAGCCCCCAGCATACCGCCTTGGCCATACAAATCGCCTATGGACTCTTCGTGCGAGAACTGATCACAAAACCGCTATCCGGCAAGCTAGTCGACCAGGCCTTCCCTCTTGTGCAGGCCGCCTTGCCAAGTGTCGATTTGGAACAATGGCGCCACTTCGCGGGGCAACTGATCTGCCCTGAGGCACCCGACAACACCGGTATCCTAAGTGTGCTGACGGAGCAGGGCTATATCGCCGGCTTGAGTATCTATCGCATCGAGCCGAGCCTTGCCCACGGGCCCGTGCTGATCGCCGACCATTTCATGGCCCTCGACCTTTTCAATCGCGCGGCCGTCGTCAACGCCCTGGCAGATTTCCTGGAGGATCTAGCCCGGCGGCGCGGCTGCACCGCTTTGCACACACATATCCCGGAAAAAGACGGGGTATGGCAGGGTCCGGCCGATGGTCTGGTCTCGATCTTGCGCGATCGCGGCCACGCCATCGAATCCCTGCGTTTGTGCAAGCAGTTCGGCAACGCCGCGCAACTTACGGTCGGGACCCCTCGCGATCGGGCAAGATTAGCGTAAATCGGGTGCCTTCGGCGGTCGAAGCCGCCAAGCGCAAATCACCGCCATGGGCGCGCATCAATTCGCGCGCGATCGCCAGACCCAATCCTGTACCGCCCGGCCGCGCGGCTCCGGCAAAGGGCTTGAACAGATTTTCCCGCGCCTTGGTCGCCAAGCCCGGACCGTTGTCGGCCACTTCGATGAGCACCTGATCGCCGTCCCGCCGGGCGCTCACCTCAACCCGCGCCGCGCCGGCATGGATTGAATTCAGGCTGAGGTTGCTCAGAACCCGGTGCAGTTGCTCCTGATCCGCCTCGATCTCGAAGGCGCCGTCGATCAGGCAGCCGAGCGCCGGGGATCCGTTGACCTTTTCCGGCAGATTTTCGCGCACTGTGGCGACCAGTTCGGTTAAATCGAAGCGCGTCGGTTCGATCCTGGGCGCGCCGTGACGGGTATAATCGAGGGTCTGGGCGCAGAGGTCGACGGCGCGGTCTATAGCGCCCATCAGGGTTGGGGTCACGCGCTGAACCTCTGGGTCGCCGCTGCCCATCAGCCGGTCCGAGACCAGGCGCGCGGTGGCCAAGATATTTCGCAGATCGTGATTGATCTTGGTCACGGCGGTGCCAAGCGCGGCCAAACGCGCGCGTTGCTGCAGGGCATCGCGCAAGCCGCGCTGCATGTTGGCCAATTCGCGCCGGGCAACGCCGATTTCGTCGCTACGCCCGGTCGGCTGGGCGATCCTCGACGCATCCTCGGGATTATCGCGGAATCGCGCCATGTTCGCGGTCAGGCGGCGCATGGGCCGCACCATGAGCAAGTGAAGGCTGAGATAGACCAACGCCGCGGTGAACAGCGAAATGACGAAAGACAAGCCCAGGATCCGGTTGCCATAACCGATCATGAGGGCGCGCAGTTCGGCCTCGTCGAGAACGATCTCCACGACCACCTCGGGATTCTTCGGCGAGGCCCCAACCACCCGCAGCACGCGGCGACCGTCGCCCATCAAGGTTCCCAGCGCGCTTCCGATCAGGCCGAAAAAATGGGTGTCGCGCAGATCGACGCTGGCATCCAACCGGTCGGGCTTGGCGCTCATCAGCATCAGCTTGCCTGCGCCCGGCTTGGTCATAGCCACCATATAGGCGCCGACATGAGTCAGCAGCTCGCGCTCCAATTCTTCGCCGACCATATTGTCGGGAGTCGCCTCGAGGGCCAGGATCGCCAGGTGCGCATCGGCCAAACGTTCTTCCAGATAGGTCAGCCGAAAACGCCCGATGGACGGCGCGAAAATCAAGACCTCCGCCAACATCACGAAGGCGATCGTCAAGAGCAACAGCTTGGCCGACAGGCTCTTGGCCAGCGGCGGCAGTCTTAAATTGGTCACCGTCATGGCGCAACTATACCATGAAGGGAACCGTACATAAATCTAGTGGAATGGCGCAGCCGAAAATCGCGCTTCAGACTGGATACCGGTCCGAGACTGGGGCGTATCGCGGCACGCTGGGTGGCGCGCCGCTACCGTCCAAGGGAGAGGGAGGGTTTGGACGGTAGCGGACGCGCCGGCACCTCAGCAATTAAAGGCCAGCCATTTTTGAATTAGTTGGCCTTCGGCTTGCAGGGGTTGCAGGCTTTCGCTGCACAGGGATTGCACTTCGCCGCACAGGGATTGCACTTGGCCGCCGCGCAGGGGTTGCATTTCGCCGCCGCACAGGGATTGCACTTGGCCGCGCAAGGGTTGCACTTCGCCGCACAGGCGGCAATCTGCACCGTGGTATCCGCCGCCTTCGCAGCAGCGCCGGGAAGGACCATGGCACCGCTCGCCAGGGTCGCGACGCTGAGCGCCAGAACTGTTTTCTTGATCATATAAGTCGCCTCCTAGAGTGATGCCTTGCCGGCGGTTTCGCCGGCCACGTTCCTCGGGTCGAAGCCGCAAGTCAGTGCACGTTGCACTTGCGGGCCGGATCGGAGATATCGTGTTCCGTAATAATGGCAACTCGGCCCAGAATTCACGACTCACGTCTGGGAGTTTTGGTTCACAAGTCCGTGAAAGTTATCACGAATTTGTCCCCGCGCCGGATCGCCGCCGGGCGCTTCCGGGGCCCTAGGCGCGACGCGACGCCGCGCGGCTCAACCCAACCGGGCAAGCAGTCGGACCAGCCATTTGGTCCGCGCGCTGAATAGCTTAGGCAAATAATAGCTGCCCGCGGCCCGTTTGCTGGCCTCGCCCAATGTCGGGTAAGGCGCGATCATCTGGGCCAGGGCTCCGACCTTCAAGCCCTGGGAAATCGCCAGGACCCAGGGTTGGATCAACTCGCCGGCCTGGCTGCCGACTATGGAGGCACCCAGGATTTTGCCGCCGGGCGTCGTGATCGCCTTGACCAGCCCGCTGCCGTGCCGTTCCGCCTGGGCCCGGTCGTTTTCGGCGAACGGCCAGCGCAGGATACGCACCTCACCGTGGGCCTGGCGCGCCGCCTCCTCGGTCAGGCCGACCTGGGCCAGCTCCGGCGCCGTGTAGGTAACCCAGGGCAGAGCCCGGATATCGACCTTGGCGGGCAAGCGGAACAGCACGTTCTTAATGACGATCCCGGCATGGTATCCGGCCATGTGGGTGAAATGCGGGCCGCCCGCCGCATCGCCCGCCCCGTAGACCCGGGGATTGCTGGTGCGCAGGCGGCGGTCGACCACCAGGCCGCCCCGGTCACGGTCGACGCCCGCCGCTTCCAGGCCCAGATCGTCGAGCGCCGGCGCACGCCCGGCGGCGAGCAGCAGGGTCGAGCCGGCGATGGTTAGATTTTCGCCATCGCGCTCGATCCGGACCGCGACCTCCGCCCCGGACCGCTCCACGGCGACCACCTTGGCGCCCTCGTGCAACTCGATCCCGTCGGCCCGCAGGCGATTGCGCAGGACCGCGACCAGCTCCGGATCGTCCTTGGGCAGAATGCCGCCCATCTCGACGATGCTAACCCGCGCGCCGAGCAGGCGAAACGCCTGTCCCAGCTCGCAACCGATCGGGCCGCCGCCGATCACGATCAGATGGGCCGGCAGTTGGGTCAGGCCGAACACCGTCTCGTTGGTCAGGAAATCGACCCCATCGAGCCCGGGAATGGGCGGCACCATGGGGCGCGACCCGGTCGCCACCACAAAGCGCCGGGCGCGGACCCGGACCCCGCCGGCCTCGACCTCCCGGCTGTTGACGAAGCGCGCGGCGTGGCGCAGCACGGTGACGCCCAGGCCCTCGAAACGCTCGACCGAATCCATCGGGGCAATGGCCTCGATCACGCCGCGCACGTGGTCGTGGACACCGCGAAAATCGACCCGTGGCGCCTCGAAATGAACCCCCAGGGCCGCGGTATGGCGGTGGGTTGCCGCCGCCTTGGCCGCGACCAGCAGGGCCTTGGAGGGGATGCAGCCGTAATTGAGGCAGTCGCCGCCCATCTCTGCCTTTTCGATCAGAACCGTCTCGGCGCCCATTTGCGAGGCGCCGGCGGCAATCGAAAGGCCGGCCGAACCCGCGCCCAGCACGCAGATATCGGGCGTCAGCATCCCCGTCATGACATTGGGCCCCCTCCCAGGATGCGCCGGGTTTCGGCGTATTTCGGACCGGTCAGCCGGCGCCGGCCCGGCGCGCCTTGATCTTCTTATAAACCACCGGCAGCACAGCCAAAATGGCCATCCCAACGATCGGGATCAGGATCTCGGGCGTAAAAATGATCCGCAGGTCGGGACTGCCCCCGGCATCGAGGATCGCGCCCAGGCCGTTGCCCAGACTGGCATAAACAAAGGTGCCGGGGATAATCCCGATAAAGGTGCCGATCACATAGACCCGCAAGGACACCCCCAGAAATGCCGGGACCAGATTTACCAGCCAGAACGGGAACAGGGGGATGAGGCGCAGGACCAGCAAGTAATTGAGGGCATTTTCGCGAAACCCCTCCTCCATGCGGCGCAGGCCCGGGCCTGCCTTGGCCCGCAGGAAATCGCCCAGTGCCGTGCGCGCCGCCAGAAACACCGCCGTCGCCCCGATGGTGGCGCCGATGACCACACAAAAGGTCGCCGGCACCGTGCTGAACAAGAACCCGGCGGCAATGGTCAGGATCGCCCCGCCCGGGATGGAGAAGGCGACGACCAGGGCATAGACCCCGACGAAAACCGCGCCGGTCAACCAGGGTTCGCTCTCGACCTGGGCGCTCAGCCAGTGGCGATGCTCGCGCAGGGCATCCAGGCCGACGTAGCGATCCAGGCCCAGTACGAAAAACAAGATCAGACCGGCGATCAGCACCGCCAAAGGCGCCAGGCGGCCGAGCAGCCGCCGCTTTCCGGCTTTTGGGCCGCTCGAATTCGTCATCCCCACACCCGTTCGTCCCCTCGGCACCTCGGCCCCCCCGATACGCCGGCCCGCCTTTTTAATATCGCAAGCTAACACGGACCAGTAACCATGGCGTGAAGCCCTCCGGTTGCCATGGGTTTGCCGCTCCCCGGCCCGCCACACGGCCCCTATCGGGAGAAGCCGGCACCGACAGGCCTGGCAAGGGCCCGGTAGCGTTGACAGAGCGGGTGGCGGCTCGTATACAGCGAGCCGAATTCAATCCTTCCAGACACCGGAGCAACTGCCGTGAAGCGCACCTATCAACCAAGTGTGCTGGTCCGCAAGCGCCGCCACGGGTTTCGTGCCCGTATGGCGACCGCGGGCGGCCGCAACATCGTCGCGCGCCGGCGCGCCAAGGGTCGCAAGCGCCTCTCCGCGTAAGCCGCGATGATGCCCACCATCGGGCGATTAAAGACGCGGCCCGACTTCCTGAAGGTGGCCGCCGCGCGCGCGAAGTGGGTGACCCCGGGCTTGATCTTGCAGGCCCGCCGGCGCCCGGCGCCGGAGCCGACCATCCAACGCGACCGGCCGGTCCTTGAGAGCGGCGATCCGGAAATCCGGATCGGATTCACGGTCAGCCGAAAGGTTGGCAACGCGGTTCGGCGCAACCGGGCGCGGCGGCGGCTTCGGGCCGTGGCCCAGGAGATCATGCCGGGCTGCGGGCGCGCGGGGACCGACTATGTCCTGATCGGGCGCCGCGAGACGCTCGAGCGGCCCTATACGGCCTTGCGCGACGACCTGTGCGCGGCGCTCAAACGGCTGGAGCGGGACCGAGGCGCCGGCCGGGCGCCGCGGGTAGGAAGGCAGAGACGCCCATGACGATTTTTCAGGTCTTGGCACTTGGCGCGATTCGCGCCTACCAATGGTTCATCCGGCCGATCCTGCCCATGAGCTGCCGCTATTGGCCGAGCTGTTCCGAGTACGCCCTGGAGGCGGTGCAGCGGCACGGCCCCTGGCGCGGTAGCGCGCTATCGCTCTGGCGCCTGCTGCGCTGCAACCCCTGGGGCGGCTCCGGGATCGACCCGGTCCCGACCCACGACCGCCCTTTCATTCGCGCCGCGCGCCAGGACGCTAATTGCAACCTCGCGCGCCACGACCACATCTGAACGACCGAGACCGCACCGGATCCAAAAAAACTCATGGAACAAAAAAACCTAATCCTGGCGATTGCCCTCTCGGTCGCCATTCTGATCGGCTTTCAAGTTTTCGTCGGCGATCAGCAGGTCGCCCCGCCCGGCGGCGAGGCCGTGACGCAGAGTGCCGGCGGCACAGCCGTACCGACCGCCCCGCCCGGCGGCGTGCCCGCCACTGGTGTACCGGGCGGGCCCAGCGTCCCGACCGCCGGCCAGGCGCAAAGCATTCCGGCCGCGTCCGCCGAAGTGACCCGCGCCGAAGCGATTAAGCGGGCGCCGCGGGTCCGCATCGAAACCCCGACGCTGAGCGGCTCAATCTCTCTGTTGGGTGGCCGGATCGATGACCTGACCTTGACCCAATACCGGGAAACCATCGAGCCCGACAGTCCGGAGATCGTCCTGTTATCGCCGCAGGATTCGGCCAATCCGTATTTCGCGGACTTCGGCTGGACCGACGCGGGCAGCGGCACGGTCCTGCCCAACGCAGCCACCCTCTGGCAGTCCGACGGCCATGTCTTGTCGCCGACCCAGCCCGTGACCTTGTCATGGAACAACGGCGCCGGTCTGCGCTTCGAGACCTTCTACGAGATCGACGAGAACTATTTCTTCACGGTCACCCAGCGCGTCTACAACGATTCCGACGCCGCGGTCACCCTGCTGCCCTATGGCCTGATCTCGCGCACCGGCACGCCCGATATCCTGGGCTTCTATATTCTGCACGAAGGGCTGCTCGGCGTTTTCGACGAGACCCTGAAGGAAATCGACTACTCCGATTTGAGCGACGACGGCCCGGTCCAGGTGGAGACGACCGGCGGCTGGCTGGGCATCACCGACAAGTACTGGCTGGTCGCCCTGGTCCCCGATCAGGAAAAGGCCATCAATGCGCGCTTTCTGCACGACGGGCGCAGCGGCGCCGACAAGTATCAGACCGATTTCCTTTACGGCGCCGCCAACTTGCAACCCGGCGCCGCGACTGAGATCAAAAGCAATCTTTTCGCCGGCGCAAAGAAGGTTTTGCTGCTGGACGATTACGAAACCGAGAACGGCATCGCCCGATTCGACTTGGCGGTCGACTTCGGCTGGTTTTATTTCCTGACCAAGCCCCTGTTCTACGCCCTGCATTACATTACGGACCTGATCGGCAATTTCGGCGTGGCGATCCTGATTCTCACCGTCGGCGTCAAGCTCGTGTTCTTTCCCCTGGCCAACAAGTCTTACGCGGCCATGGCCAAGATGAAGAAACTGCAGCCGGAGATGATCAAACTGAAGGAACGCTTCGGCGACGACAAGCAGCGCCTGAACCAGGAGATGATGGCGCTCTACAAGAAAGAAGGCGCCAATCCCATGGCGGGCTGCCTACCGATCGTGGTTCAGATTCCGGTGTTCTTCGCACTTTACAAGGTGATGTTCGTCACCATCGAAATGCGCCACGCGCCGTTCTTCGGCTGGATCCAGGACCTCTCCGCCCAGGACCCGACCTCGATCCTGAACGGCTTCGGACTGCTGCCCTGGGGGGTGCCGCAGTTGGGCGCGCTGGACCCGATCAACCTAGGCGTCTGGCCGATCCTGATGGGCCTGACCATGTTCCTGCAGCAGCGCTTGAATCCGCAGCCGCCGGACCCGATCCAGGCCAAGATTTTCCTGTTCATGCCGATCATCTTCACGTTCCTGCTGTCACAGTTCCCGGCCGGCCTGGTGATTTACTGGACCTGGAACAACACGCTTTCCATCGCCCAGCAGGCCGTGATCATGCGGCGCCACGGCGTACGCATAGGCCGGACGTGAGCCCGGGCGGCGCGGCCGACGGCCCGGCGCCGGACACGGCCGCCCTCGCGCAATCGGACACCGAGCCGACACCCCAAGAGATCGAAGCGGGACGCCACCTCTTCGCGCAAGCCTGCGAATTTCTCGGCGCCGCCGTGGACGACTCTTGGATGCCGCGCACCGGTGCACCGGAAATCGCCTTCGCCGGGCGCTCCAACGTCGGCAAGTCCAGCCTGGTCAACGCACTGACCGGCCGCAAAACCCTGGCGCGCACCTCGAACACGCCGGGGCGCACCCGGCAGCTCAATTTTTTCGATCTGGGGGGGCGCCTGATCCTGGTCGACTTGCCGGGCTATGGCTATGCCCGCGCCGCGAAGACCGAAGTGCAACGCTGGTCGGCCTTGAGCGAGCGTTACCTCAAAGGCCGGCCACAATTGCGCCGGGTGCTGTTGCTGATCGACTCCCGCCACGGCCTGAAGGATACCGATCAAGGCATCATGGCGGGCCTGGACGAGGCGGCGGTTTCCTATCAAATCGTGCTGACTAAGGCGGACAAGCCGAAGCCGGCCGCCCTGGCCGAAACCTTGGAGGCCACAGCGCGCGCACTGGTCCGCCGCCCGGCGGCCCATCCGGAGATCGCGGTCACCAGCGCCGCGGTGGGCATCGGGATCGCCACCCTGCGGGCCACCCTAGCCGCGCTGGCCGAACCCCAGGCGGTGGCGCCGACGCACGAAGAGCATTAGGCTACGGTCATGAGCCCGAGAAACTTCACCGACACCAAGCATTGGCTACGCACGGCGCGGACCATCACCGAGGCGCTGCCCTTCATGCGCCGCTATGCCGGGCGGACTTTCGTGGTCAAGTACGGCGGCCATGCCATGGGCGACCCGGAGCTGGCCGAGATCTTCGCCAAGGATATCGTGTTGATGCGGCAGGTCGGCATCCACCCGGTCGTGGTACACGGCGGCGGGCCGCAGATCGGCCAGATGTTGGAGCGCCTGAAGATCGAGAGCAAGTTCGTGGACGGCCTGCGCATAACCGACGCCGCGACCGTCGAAATCGTCGAGATGGTGTTGTCCGGCAGTATCAACAAGCAGATCGTCAACGCGATCAATACCGCCGGCGGCACCGCGATCGGCATATCGGGCAAGGACGGCGGCCTAATACAGGCGACGCGCCTGCGGCGCAGCACGCGCGATAGCGATTCGAACATCGAAAGAATTCTGGACCTGGGCTTCGTCGGCGAACCGCAGCATGTCAAACCGCAGATCCTGACCGCCCTGGAGCAATCGGGCATGATTCCCGTGATCGCCCCGATCGGCGTCGGGCCCGAGGGCGAGACCTATAACATCAACGCCGACACAGCGGCCGGCGCGATCGCCAGCGCGATCGGCGCAGCGAGGCTCTTGTTGCTGACCGACGTAACCGGGGTTCTAGACAAATCGGGCAACTTGGTAACCGACCTGACCGTCGAAAAGGTCGATACCTTGTGCGCCGAGGGTACGATTTCAGGCGGCATGATTCCGAAGGTGGAGACCTGCGTCGCGGCGGTTCAAGGTGGAGTCGATGCCGCGGTCATCCTGGACGGCCGAGTTCCGCACGCCTTGTTGCTGGAAATCTTCACCGCCGGCGGCATCGGGACCCTGATCAAGCGCACCTGACCCGCGCGTCACCGGATCGACGCGCGGGCTGCGGCGCCCAACTTTCCACCAAATCCAGATCGACGCCGGTAGGGATTCGCTTCCACAAGGTTCGGCACCGCGCCGGCTCAGCTAGAGTATATTCCGATCATATTGAACCATTTGATGGCGCCAAATCAGTCCACTCGGCTAGGCACGGAACGCCGCGCGATGTGGGGCATCGGGCAAGTTTCGTAACGACGCCGATGGGCTGATTTGGCGCCATCAAATGGTTCAATATCATCGGAACATGCTCTAGGCTGGTTCCACACGCCAGACACGGC
>JAJFGO010000022.1 GCA_021776095.1 Kiloniellaceae bacterium
CATGTCAAGGGCTGGTAAGGTTCTGCGCGTTGCTTCGAATTAAACCACATGCTCCACCGCTTGTGCGGGCCCCCGTCAATTCCTTTGAGTTTTAATCTTGCGACCGTACTCCCCAGGCGGTGTGCTTAACGCGTTAGCTGCGCCACCGAGACACTAAGTGCCCCAACGGCTAGCACACATCGTTTACGGCGTGGACTACCAGGGTATCTAATCCTGTTTGCTCCCCACGCTTTCGCGCCTCAGCGTCAGTACCGGACCAGATGGCCGCCTTCGCCACCGGTGTTCTTCCCAATATCTACGAATTTCACCTCTACACTGGGAATTCCGCCATCCTCTTCCGGCCTCTAGATCACTAGTTTCAAAGGCAGTTCCCAGGTTGAGCCCAGGCCTTTCACCTCTGACTTAATGTTCCGCCTACGCGCCCTTTACGCCCAGTAATTCCGAACAACGCTTGCCCCCTCCGTATTACCGCGGCTGCTGGCACGGAGTTAGCCGGGGCTTCTTCTCTGGCTACCGTCATCATCTTCACCAGTGAAAGCGCTTTACAACCCTAAGGCCTTCTTCACGCACGCGGCATGGCTGGATCAGGGTTGCCCCCATTGTCCAATATTCCCCACTGCTGCCTCCCGTAGGAGTCTGGGCCGTGTCTCAGTCCCAGTGTGGCTGATCATCCTCTCAGACCAGCTACGGATCGTCGGCTTGGTAGGCCATTACCCCACCAACAACCTAATCCGACGCGGACTCATCCCAGGGCGCTAAAGCTTTCCCTCTTAAGGCGTATGCGGTATTAGCTACCGTTTCCAGTAGTTATTCCCCACCCCGGGGTAGATATCCACGCGTTACTCACCCGTGCGCCAGTTTCACCAGGACCGAAGTCCTGGATCACCTTCGACTTGCATGTGTTAAGCCTGCCGCCAGCGTTCGTTCTGAGCCAGGATCAAACTCTCAAGTTGACGTGTTCCGCCGCTTCGCACGACCCGAGGGTCGACGCTTGGCGACTGAACTCATCGAGCTCCCGACACAAACGCGTAAAAAAAAGTGCATGGCACTTTTAGGATACGCGTTCGAATCAGAGTCTGATTTAGGCAACCAGTCGAAACCGGCACCCGGACTCCGCCGCCCGCGCATCCCTTCCTTACAATCAACAATGTCAAACAGCTGGGTAGTAAGACGCTGGGCCAAGGCCCCCGTTACCCCCGGAAAGCGGTTTCACGCTTTCCCCATCCCCCCGTATTCCGACCGAGTCGAAAAAGAGGGAGACGATAATACCGACCGCGCCGTCAAACCGCAACGCAACAAGCGCTGCAATTATGGAGCGGTCTAATGGAAGTGTCGCTGGCGACGCCCGAAGGCAAACCCGCCGTCGACGGACGTGTATATATGCCCCTGGCGTGACCTTGTCCATACCTGATTTTTAATGAAAGTGAAATTTCCGGCCCAGGCTAAAGGGCTATTAAGTTTCTCCACCAAGCCTATGATTTAGCGATTATTTTTCGAACGGTCTGGATTATTGCGCAAAGCCTCGCAAGAGGTTGGACCGGCTAAAGCAAGCCGAGTTCGTGCAACTCAGCCGCCATCTCGGGAGGCATTTCCGCCAGGCCGCCGGGGATCGAATCCAGATCCGGCGCCGCGTCCTCTGGGGCCAGGTAACGCCAGCCCTGAAAGGCACGGTGGGCCCGAGGGACCGTCCGCACCAACTCTGCATTTAAAATCAATAGATTACAGGGCCGGCCGTTTTCGTCGACCGCAGCCTCGATATCGAGCAGGCGCTGGCGGGCTCGGACATAGCCCTTGATGATCCAATAAATGGACCCGCCGTTCAGTAATTCCTCCCGGCGGCGCGGGGTCATTCGGGTGCGATGGAAGGCCCGGCCGAATTGCGCCACCCGGCGGGCCTGCCAACTGGCCAAACCCTCGATATCCTCGGTTCCAACCGACAATTTAATCAGATGCAGCACGAGTGTTTCCTAGGGTTTGGCGCAGACCTTAGCAGGGGCAATCAGGGCCAGGCCAAAATCGAGTGGCGGTAGTGGCGCCCCAGTCTGCCAAGATAACGCAATCGGCCGCTGCGGCTCCAGGCAAACGAATCGTTCGACCAGGCTTTCCGGTGGATTAGATCCCTCGTCCGCGGCCCAGACGACCGCAGCGCCCAGATCGCGCACCCGGGCATCGTCGAGCCAGGGCGCCCGAGCCGAATCGCCCTGGATATAAACCAACGGCCGCGCCGGTGAATAGGCGCCGACATTGCCCGCCAACCATTCGGACCCGATGACGACAGGCAAGGGGCCCGGGAACCTGGCGCGCCACACGGCATCCACTTCGCGCGCCAGGGCCTCTCCGGGGAAATGAATCCGCTTGCCCTTCCCCGCCACATGGGGCTGCGCTAGGGCCAGGGCCGCGTAGAGCGCCGGGGCCAGCACCACCAGGCCACTTAGGACAACCGCGAACCGGCGCAGGTTCATGGCCGCCGGCCCAAACCAAGCGACCGCCATCAAACCGGCGAAGAGAAACAAGGGCGTGCCCCACATGGAGCGCAGGCGCAGGCCGAACGCGGCGGAGACCAGAACCACCAGGACAAGCGGCGCGATACCCGCTGCGATCAGGAAACCGCGCCGGCACCGCCCGACGTCGTGCCGGCCCGGCCGGCCCAAGGTTAGCAAGAGGCCCAGCATCGGCAGCAGCGCCACGGCCTGAGCGAGCAGAAATTTGCCCGGATAGGCCACATGGCGCACCAGCACCGAATCGCTCAACGCGCCGGAGCGCCGCAGCGCGTAAGTGACGGTCTGGAAATCGTGCCCCAACATCCAGGCAAGGTGCGGTCCCAGCACGGCCAGGGCGACCGCCATGGCCAGATACGGCCCCGGCGTTCGCCAGGCGGCGCGGCTTTCCCGGTCGAACAGAAGAAATAGTCCCAGCGGCACGATCAGGAAAACGGTGAAATATTTACCGAGCAATCCTAGCGCGCCGAACAGCCCGAACAGGGCCCAGGCCGCGAGGCTGCCCCGGGTCAAGGCGCGCCATAGGCACAGCACGCTCAAGGCCCAGCACGGCAGCATGATGACGTTGGCATTGAATTCCGGGCTGGTGAAGTTGTGGTAGTAGATGCCTTCCAACAGCAGCACCGCGACAGCCGCTGCCGCCGGCTCGACAAAGTCCCAGGCCAGGCACCAAACCGCCCAAAATGCCAAGGTGACGCAAAGCGCGCTCAACAGATAGACGGTCCAGCCTTGGCCAGGTGCCAGCACATAGGCGAGCTCGACCAGCCAGGGCGACAAAGGCGGATGCTTGTCGTAGCCCCACTGCCAGGCATGGCCCCAGGCCAGACCCTCGATGACATCGAGCGGCAGGTTCGGATTGACCAGGCTGGGGATCAAGGTCCAGACCGCCACATGGAACGCCAAGAGCGCCGAGATGACCGCGCCGGGCCGCGCGCTGATCGGGTTCGGCACCTATCGCGCCCCGGTGGTCTTTCCTGATCCTGTTCCCGGCGCCTTGTGCTGTGCACTCGAATTCGACGCCGCAGATTTTGCCGGCAATTGCTGTTGAATCAGATAGAGCGGCCGCTCCTTGGCCTCGTCCGAGATCCGGCCGACATATTCGCCAAGGATGCCGATGGTCACCAACTGGACGCCGCCGAGGAACAAGACCACGACCATGAGCGAGGGATAACCCGGCACGTCGCTGCCGTGCACTAAGGTGTCGTAGATGATGCCCAGGCCGAAGCCGACGGCCAAAACCGCGACCAGCAGGCCAACATAGGTCGCGACCTTCAGTGGCGCGGTGGTGAAGCTCGTAATGCCTTCAATTGAGAAGGCCCAGAGCTTGAAGTAGTTCCATTTGCTATCGCCGGCGTGGCGCGGGTCCCTGTCGTAGGGGACCGCCACTTGCGGATAACCGATCCAGGCGAACAGGCCCTTCATGAAGCGGTGTTGTTCGCGCAGGCGGATCAGGTCGTCGACGGCCTTGCGGCTCAAGAGCCGGAAATCCCCCACGTTGCGCGGCATGGGTGCCCGCCCGACCCGCTCCATGAGCCGATAAAAGGCATGGGCCGAGCTGCGCTTGAGCCAGGTCTCCCCGGCCCGCGAGCGGCGTTGGGCGTAGACCACCTCGGCGCGCCCCTCCGCCCAAGGGGCTACTAGATCCGGGATCAGCTCGGGCGGGTCTTGCAGGTCGGCATCGATAACGATCACCGCATCGCCGGTCGCGTGGTCCAGGCCGGCGGTCATGGCCGCCTCTTTGCCGAAATTCCGCGATAGCAAGATCAGGGCGACCCTAGGGTCGCCGTCTCGCAGACCGCTCAGGATATCGGCCGAGGAATCCGTGCTGCCGTCATCGACGTAGACGATCTGCGCGTCATGAGGCAAGTCGTCCAGAACCGCCGCGAGCCGGCGATGGAATTCGCCCAAGGTCTCCATCTCGTTGAAAACCGGCACGACCACCGACAGCAGACGGCAAAGCCCGCTGTCTCCCGCACTTGAGGTTTTGTTGACTTCGCTAACGTTGCCCACCTTGTCGTTCACCGCACGCCGCCCCCCGGAATCGAGCCCGCGCTCCAGCAGCGGACGCTTTCTCCGTGCCCATCCATGCTCTATAGAAACACACTCTGAGTCGCAAGTTCGCGCCCCGAAACCCCAGACTCGCGAGCACGTATGGGTCTTCCGGAAATGAGCAAGAGCCATCCGGCGATCGGCCAAGCCATGCGATTCGCCGCCGTGGGCGCCGTCAATACCGGCGTCGACATCGCCCTTTTCACGATTTTCTTCTACGGCCTGGGCTGGCCGCTACTCTTGGCGAACGCGGCTGGTTTCACGGTCGCGGTCACGGTCAGTTTTCTGCTGAACAAGACCTGGACTTTCGCCGATTCCAGCCGCGGCCGCGAGGCGATGCGCCGGGGCGCCGCCTTTTTGGCGGTGGCGGTGGGCGGGCTTGCCATCGGATCGCTGGCGATCTGGTTGGCTGCGTTGGTGATGCCGCCGATCCTGGCCAAGCTCGCCAGCATCGGCGCGACCTTCCTGTGGAACTTCACAGTATCGCGGCGCTGGGTCTTCCGCGCCGAGTGACCTAGGTCAAGATTTCGCGGCCAGAGCCCGCGCGGCCTTGGAGGCCGGTTCGCGGCCCAAGTGGCCGCAGAATATGCGCCCAGCGGCGCAGAGCTTGCCCAGATCGACACCGGTCTCGATCCCCAGCCCGTCGAGCATGTAGAGGACGTCTTCGCTGGCCACATTGCCACTCGCGCCCTTGGCGTAGGGACAGCCGCCGAGACCGGCGACCGAGCTGTCGACGATGGCGACCCCAAGCTCCAGGCAAGCCAGGATATTGGCCAGCGCCTGACCGTAGGTATCGTGGAAATGGACCGCCAGGCGCTCCATGGGCACCTCGTCAGCAACCGCCTTAAGCATGGTTTGGGCTTTGGCCGGGGTGCCAACGCCAATGGTGTCGCCTAGCGAAATCTCGGTGCAGCCCATCTCGAACAGGCGTGCCGATACCTCCGCGACCGCAGCCGGCGCGACCTCGCCCTCATAGGGACAGCCGAGCACGCAAGAGACGTAGCCGCGCAGCCTGATCCCATCGCGCGCCGCCGCCTCCGCGACCGGGGCAAAACGCGCGAGGCTTTCCGTGATCGAGCAGTTGATATTGCGTTGTGTGAAGGTCTCCGAGGCCGCGCCGAAGACCGCGATCTCCGCAACCTTGGCCGCCCGCGCCGCCTCGTATCCCTTCATGTTGGGGACCAAGACCGGATAGGCGACATCGGGCGCGCGCGAAATTCCGGCCAGCACCTCGGCGCTATCGGCCATTTGCGGCACCCATTTCGGGGACACGAAGGCGCCCGCCTCAATCGTGCGCAGGCCGGTCCCGCTCAAGCGGTCGATCAAGTCGATCTTGACCGCCGCCGGCACGATGTCCGCTTCGTTCTGTAGGCCGTCGCGTGGGCCGACCTCGACTATCTTGACCCGCTCGGGGAGGTTCATGGCTTCATGCTCCCGCCCCATGAGCAGGGCGCACCCAGTGTCCGGTCACGCGGCACCCGCATCGCGTTCCTTCAGGATCATGAGTTCCGCCCCCTCCGCCACCAGGTCGCCGGTTCCGTAAAACACCTCTGCCACGATCCCGTCCATTTCGGCGGACAGCCGGTGCTCCATCTTCATGGCCTCGAGCACGATCAGCGGCGCGCCCCGTTGGACCGCCTCGCCAGGCTTCACATATAACTGCACCACCTTGCCCGGCATGGGCGCGACAACCCGGCCGGTCGATTCCGCCTCGTCCGCCACCGATTCCAGAGGATCGACCAAATGAAGGCGGAAAGTTCGGCCCCGCAGCAAAACGATCAGATCGCCGTCCAGGCGGACTACCGCGGCCGGAAACCGCCGGCCGTTGAACTCGACCAGCAGGTCACCATCTTGGCCGAGCTCGCCTGAGGCACGAACCTGCTTGCCGTTCAGGGCCAGTTCATAGCCATCGGCCCGGTAATACACGGTGACAACGGTCTCGGTCTCGCCGTCGCGGAAGGCCAGCCGGCTGTGGGTGTCGATGTTCAGACGCCAGCCCGTGGTGTCGTGCCAGGGCGAAAAGGGTTCGCTCGATTGCTCGGCCGCGGCGCCGGACTCGGTCCGTCGATGCAGCAGTTCAGCCAGGCAAGCGACCGCCAGAACCTCGTCCCCGACCGGCATCGACTCCAGAACCAAATCGTCGCGATGGCGGGCGATGAAACCGGTGTCGATCTCCGCCGCGCCATAGGCCGAATGGGCGGCGATCGCCGCCAAGAAGGGCAGATTTGTGGTCACGCCGACGATCTCGGTCGCCGACAGCGCGGCGCGCAAGCGGCCCAGAGCCGTGTCCCGGTCGCGCTCCCAGACGATCAACTTGGCGATCATGGGATCGTAGTGGTGCGAAACGGTATCGCCTTGACGCACGCCACTATCGACCCGAACGTGCGGCCCCTCGACCGGGAACCTAAGGCGCGCCAGGTTGCCGGTCGCGGGCAGGAAGTCGCGCGCCGTGTCCTCGGCATAGAGCCGCACCTCGATCGCGTGCCCGGCGATGCTCAATTCGTCCTGGCTGCAAGGCAGAGCCTCGCCTAAGGCGACCCGCACCTGCCACTCAACCAGGTCTTGCCCGGCAATCATCTCAGTCACTGGATGTTCTACTTGAAGACGTGTGTTCATCTCCATGAAATAGTAGGCATCGTCCTCGGCAATGAACTCGACGGTTCCAGCGCCGACATAGCCGCAGGCGCGCGCCGCCGCGACCGCCGATGCGCCCATTTCGTCGCGCCGTTCCGGCGTCATGCCGGGTGCCGGGGCTTCTTCCATGACCTTCTGATAGCGGCGTTGGATCGAACAATCGCGCTCGAAGAGGTGAACCGCGTTGCCGTGAGTATCGGCGAAGATCTGGACTTCGATGTGCCGTGGCTTGGTCAGGTATTTCTCGATCAAGACCCGTTCGTCGCCGAAGGCGGCCAGGGCCTCCCGCTTCGCGCCAGCCAGGGCTTCGTCGAAATCCTCCGGCCGCTCGACAATGCGCATGCCCTTCCCACCGCCTCCGGCAGTCGCTTTGATCAGAACCGGAAACCCGATCTGGTTGGCCTCGGCCGCCAAGAGGCCTAGATCCTGATTGTCGCCGTGATAGCCCGGGACCAGGGGCACGCCGGCCTGCTCCATCATGGTCTTGGCCGCGCTTTTCGAGCCCATGGCCCTTATGGCGTCGGCCGGCGGGCCGATAAATACCATGCCGGCCTCGGCGCAGGCCTCGGCGAAGACCGCATTCTCGGATAGGAAGCCATAGCCCGGATGGATCGCCTCGGCCTCGGCCCGCTTTGCGGCGGCCAGGACCGCCGCGATATCGAGATAGCTCTCGACCGCCGGTGCCGGGCCGATCAGATGCGCCTCGTCAGCCATGGCAACATGGGCGGCCTGAGCGTCAGCCTCGGAATAGATCGCGGCCGAGCGGATACCGAGACGCCGCAGTGTGCCCATGACACGGCAGGCGATTTCGCCGCGGTTGGCTATCAAGACCTTACCGAACATCCCCTGCCCTAACTCCTAATCTCGGCCTAGTTCTCGGCGCTCGGAAACCCGGCCCAAGATTTACGCCAGTTCCGGGCGCAGGACCATATCGCGCAGGGTCACGATGCCGACCGGTTCGCGCTGCCCGTCGACCACCAGCGCCCGCGACAGGCCGAAGCGCACCAAAAGCCTGACCGCATACTTCACCTGCATTTCGGCCGGCAGGGTCAGGACCGGTTTGGACATGATCTCATAGACGCTAACACGCTCGATCGAGCGCTTGGTGGCGATCACTTCACGGGCGATGTCGGCGACCACCAAAAGGCCATACTCGTCGTCGTCGTCGCGCCGGTTAACCACCAAAGAACTGACCCCACCCTCGCGCATGGAATTGATCGCCTCCTTGACCGAGGCCAAGGCATCGATCGTGCGCACCGCGACGGTCATGGCGTCGCCGACTTTGACCTCTTTGTTATCCTTTTTCTTATCCTTCATATCTCTTCCTCAATCTCGTGCTGCAAGGCGGCTAGCTGCGATTTCAGCCCAACCGCGTCTTCGATTTCGATCTGCAAGGCGATGCCCGATCCAGGATTGTCGTCGAAGCTTCCGGCCACCTCTATGGCCTCCAGAATCTCGCGTGCCCGGGGCGCGGCGACAAGGAACAAGACAACGTCGCGGGCCGAGGTTAGATCCAAGCCCAGGAAGGTCTTTTCCGGGCGCAGGCCCTCTCCGCGCACGCTGGTGATCACCGTCGCCCCGGTCGCGCCGCGGGTTCGCGCCGCCTCCAGCACGTCATCGGTGAGGCGGTCCTCGACCATAGCCATGATAAGCTTGAACTGCATCGACGACTCCTATGACTTGCCGCGCTTGTGGCGGTCGATCAGCATGGCATAGGCCATGACGGACATTATAGGGAACAGGCTGGCAAAGGCGATAAGGCCGAAACCGTCGATCAAGGGGCTTCGCCCCGGGATCGTCGAGGCCAAGCCCAGGCCCAAGGCCGTAACCACCGGCACCGTGACGGTCGAGGTGGTCACCCCGCCTGAATCGTAGGCCAGCGGCACGATGGTTTTTACCGTGCGCGTGGTCTGAACGATGACCACGATGTAACCCGCGATGATGTAAAAGGGAAGCGGCGTGCCGGTGACGATTCGGAATGTGCCGAGAGCGACCCCGACCGCAACGCCGACCGCCACGGCGATGCGCAAGCCGAACGCGCTGAGCGACCCGCCGGAGATTTCCTCGGCCTTCAGGGACACGGCTATCAAGGCCGGCTCCGCCACCGTTGTGGCGAAACCGATCGCCGCCGCGAAGGCGTAAACCCAGCCGTAGTCCCGCCAGTCGGGCGCACCGTCGCGCTCGCCAACCATGCGACTTGAGGTCAGTTGCTCGGCCATGGTCTCGCCGATTGGAAATAAGGCTTCTTCGAGCCCGACCAGGAACAAGGTTAGGCCCACGACGACGTAAACAAACCCGCCGGACAGGCGCTTCAAGTTGGCGACCCGCTGGCGCAGCACCAGGACCTGAAAGCCGACTAGGATAATGGCGATCGGCGCGACATCGCGCAGGGTTGCCAGGGTTGCCCACACCATGTGTTCAAGCAGGTCCATGCTGCCCCCCTAGACTAGCATGCCGAAAATCAGCACGAAGATCATCGGTGTTAGGCTGGCAAAGGCGATCAGCCCGAAGCCATCGAGCATCGGATTGCGTCCGCGGATCGCGCTGGCCAGGCCGACGCCCAAGGCGGTCACCAGGGGAACCGTGATGGTCGAGGTGGTGACCCCACCGGAATCGTAGGCGATGCCGACGATCTCGTCCGGCGCGAAGGCGGTCAGGATAACCACCAGGCCATAGCCGCCGATAATCAGGTATTGGATCGGCCAGCCCTTCAAAATCCGAAACACCCCCAGGACCAGCGCCAGGCCAACCGAAACCGCCACGGTCAGGCGCAACTGCAAGGCATAGGAATCCCGGGAATCCGCATGGTCGGCGATCGCACCAGCCGCCCCGGCGATCTCCGCCGCCTTGGCGGACACCGCGATCAAGGCGGGCTCGGCCACCGTGGTGCCGAACCCGAGGCAAAACGCAAAACCTAGCAAGGCCAAGAGATTGCCCTTGCGCGCGAAGGCCTGCGCCATGCCTTCGCCAAGAGGAAATAGGCCAATTTCAAGACCTTGGACGAAAAGGCTAAGACCGACAACGACGAATATCAGGCCAACCAAGACCCGTTCCAAATCGGGAAAGGGCTCGCGCAGCACAACGATCTGAAAAAAGCAGATAACAACGATAATGGGCACCAAGTCCCGGAACGAACCGGTAAAGATCGTTACGAGGGAGCGCAGGCGGGCCAGCGTCAGGCGAGATTTCTTCGCCATACCGCCGGAGTCCGCCATACCGGCCTATTCCTTTGACCAGGAGGGATCGCGTTTGCCGAGAAAGGCGCCAACCCCCTCCTGAGCTTCCTCGGAAGCCCGCTGGCGGGCGATCCGGGCCGCCGTGTCCTCGACCAGCGCGTCGTCGATTGGCCGGTGCGCGACAGCGTGGATCAGGTCCTTGGCCGCAACCTGGGCCTCGGGCCCACCTTTGAAGAGGGCGCGCATGATCTTCTTGCCGGCATCCTCCAAGGCTTCGTCGGGCACCACCCGGTGAACCAGGCCCAAGGCCTGGGCCTCTCGGGCGGAAAAGGTCTCGGCGGTCAGGAAGTAGCGCCGGGCCGCCCGCTCGCCGATCGCCGAGACGACGTAAGGCGCGATGACCGCCGGGATCAGGCCCAATTTGACCTCCGACAGTGTGAAGTTCGCGGTCTCCGCCGAGATCGCGATGTCGCAACAGGCCACCAGGCCGACTCCGCCGCCCAAGGAGCGACCCTGGACAAGGACCACGGTCGGCTTAGGCAACTCGTTGAGGGTACGCATGAGCCCGGCGAGCGCGCGCGCGTCCTGCAGGTTTTGGTCCCGAGTGTTTCCGGCCATGCGCTGCATCCAGTTAAGGTCGGCGCCGGCCGAAAAGTTGCGGCCCTGGGCACCCAGAATCACCGCACGCACCCGCGGATCGGTGCCCAGGCCGCTCAAGACCGTGGTCAATTCCGCGATCAGGGTGTCGTTGAAAGCGTTGTGAACCTCGGGCCGGGTCAGGGTGATCCGGGCCACGCCGTCCTCGTCTATCTCTTCCAGGAAGAGGGGTTTCATCATAGCCGTTACATCCTGAATATGCCGAATTGGGTGGGCTCGGCCGGCGCGTTGAGCGACATGGATACGCCCAAGCCCAAAGCCATGCGCGTATCCCCGGGGTCGATGATGCCGTCGTCCCACAACCGGGCCGAGGCATAGTAGGGGTGCCCCTGGCGTTCGTACTGGTTCCGGATCGGGGCCTTGAAGGCTTCTTCCTCCTCGGCCGGCCATTCCTCGCCTCGCGCCGCCAAGGAATCCCGGCGCACGGTGGCCAGTACCCCGGCCGCCTGCTCACCGCCCATGACCGAGATGCGGGCGTTCGGCCACATCCACAGCAGCCGTGGGCTGAAAGCGCGCCCGCACATGCCGTAGTTGCCGGCGCCAAAGCTGCCACCCAAAATCACCGTGAACTTAGGTACCTTGGCGCAGGCGACCGCCGTGACCATCTTGGCGCCGTCCTTGGCGATGCCGCCGGCCTCGTATTTCCGGCCAACCATGAACCCGTTGATGTTCTGAAGAAAAACCAGAGGAATCCCGCGGCGGCTGCAAAGTTCCACAAAGTGCGCGCCCTTGAGCGCCGATTCGGAAAACAGAATGCCGTTATTCGCGACGATACCGACGGGGTAGCCCAAAATGCGCGCGAAGCCGCAGACCAGCGTGGTGCCGTACAGCGCCTTGAATTCATCGAGTTCGCTACCGTCCACCAGGCGGGCCAGGACCTCACGGACATCGTAGGATTTGCGCGGATCCTCCTGCACAATGCCATAGATCTCGTCCGGGTCGTACAGTGGGTCGCGCGGCGGCGCGATATCCAAATCGTGTCGCTTGACCCGGTTCAAGTTGGCGACGATACGCCGGGCGACCGCCAGGGCATGGGCGTCGTTACGTGCCGTGTGGTCGGTCACGCCCGAGATCCGGCCATGCACCTCGGCCCCGCCCAGCTCTTCCGCCGATACGACTTCGCCCGTCGCTGCCTTCACCAGGGGCGGCCCGCCCAGAAAGATGGTGCCCTGATTGCGCACAATGACACTCTCGTCCGACATCGCCGGCACATAGGCACCGCCGGCGGTGCAGGAGCCCATGACGAGCGCAATCTGGGGAATCCCCTTGGCCGACATATTGGCCTGATTGAAGAAGATACGCCCAAAGTGTTCGCGGTCCGGGAACACCTCATCCTGGTTCGGCAGGTTGGCACCGCCCGAATCTACCAGGTAAAGGCACGGTAAGTGGTTCTGCTCCGCGATCTCCTGAGCGCGCAGATGTTTCTTGACCGTCATTGGGTAATAGGTTCCGCCCTTCACCGTCGCATCGTTCACGACGATCATGCATTCCTGCCCGCAGATGCGGCCGATTCCGGTTACGATTCCGGCCGCCGGCACTTCGTCTTTGTACATGCCGTGGGCCGCCAGGTGCGACAGTTCCAGGAACGGCGATCCGGTATCCAAGAGCGCTCTGACCCGGTCGCGCGGCAGAAGTTTGCCTCGTGCCAGGTGTTTTTCCCGGGCCGCCTCGCCACCGCCCTGCTTGGCACGCACCACCTTGTCTTGAAGATCGGCGACTAGGGCCTTGAGCGCGCCGTGGTTGTTACGGAACTCTTCGGAGCGGGGGCTGATCGCGCTTTTCAGGACGGTCATGCGGCGGAGACTCCGTGAACAAGAACCGCCTAGGTGTGCCGGACGCCCCGCGCGTCGGCAAGCAAAAACCTGGCCCCATACCAAACGCGCGCGGCAAATTGTCGCTAGACAATGTAGCGCTTGCAGCCGCTTCCCGCCGCCTCCTAAGGTCGTGTGGAAATTGTGGAGCCCCCAAAATGAGCGAACTCGACAAAATCGAAGCGGCGGCGGCGCTGGTCTACGGCCACATGCGCCCGACCGCCGAGTATTGCTGGCCCCTATTGTGCGAGCGCGCCGGCACCGAGGTTTGGGTCAAGCACGAGAACCACACCCCGATCGGCGCCTTCAAGGTGCGTGGCGGCTTAGTCTTCATGGACGACCTCAAGCGTCTACGCCCGGATGTTGCCGGCGTGATCGCGGCGACTCGCGGCAATCACGGCCAAAGCATCGCCTATGCGGCGCGCGCCCACGGCCTCAAGGCGGTGGTCGTGGTGCCGCACGGCAACAGCGTGGAAAAGAACCGCGCCATGCGGGCACTGGGCGCGGAGCTGATCGAGCACGGCCAGGATTTCAACGCCGCCCACGACTACGCGCGCCAACGCGCCAGCCGCGACGATCTCTACATGGTGCCGTCGTTCGATCCCCTGCTGGCCCGTGGGGTCGCGACCTATAGCCTGGAGTTTCTGCGGGCAGCCCCGGAGCTAGATGTGGTTTATGTGCCGATTGGCCTGGGCTCCGGCATCGCGGGCATGATCATGGCCCGCGATGCGCTAAATAGCCGGACCGAAGTTGTCGGCGTGGTCGCGGAGCGCGCGGCCGCCTATGCGCTGTCCTTCGAGGCCGGCCGGCCGATCGCGACCAACAGCGCGGACACCATGGCCGACGGCGTCGCCGTGCGAATCCCCGACCCAACCGCCCTGGAGATCATCCGGCGTGGCGCGGAGCGGATTGTCACGGTCTCCGAGGACGAGATCAAGGCGGCCATGTGCGCCTACTACACCGACACCCACAACCTGGCCGAAGGAGCCGGCGCGGCCCCGCTCGCCGCCCTGTTGAAGGAAAAGGACAAGCTGACCGGCAAGCGGGCCGGCGTCATTCTATCGGGCGGCAACGTCGACGCGTCAATGTTCCGCGCGGTTCTAGCCGGCGCCCAATAGGACGTTCGAGTGGCCTACCAGCCGCCAGTATCGAGCCAGATCCCCAGGTCTTCCAGGCGGTCGTAGCCCCAGAAGGGCTCGCCATCGGCGATGAAGAAGGGCGAACCGAAGACGCCTTTCTCGATCGCGGTATCGACCTCCGATCTCAGTAGGTCCTTGATTCGCGGGTCTTGCAGAGCCGCTAGGACTTCCTGGGGGTCGTGCCCCTGATCCTCGGCGACCTCGGCGACCTCCTTCGGCTCGGTAATGCTCCCGCCCTCGCCGAAAGCCCGGTCGTAAAGGCCTTGGGCCAGCTCCACCGCCGCCGCCTCATCGCTCTCGGCCAGCCAATAAAACGCGCGGCAGGCGGCAACCGACATGAAGGGAAAGCGCTCCGGTAGCTCGAAAGGCGTGCCGAACAGGCGGGCACTGCGCGCCAGATCGTGCCGGGCATAGTCGCCCTTCATCGGAATATCTAGCAGGGGCTTCGCGCCGGTCGTCTTGAAAAGGGTGCCCAGCAGAAATGGACGCCACGCCACCTCCCGATCGTACTCTGCCACCATTTCGTTGACCCGTTGCGCGGCTAGATAGCCATACGGGCTTGAGAAATCGAAATAAAACTCGATTGGCTTCGGCATGTTCGAGCTCGGCTCCTTGGGCGGTTTCGAATGGCGTGCCAGCATAGCCAATTGGCCCGGACGGGGCCAACGGGGTTAACGACGCCCGGCACCGAAACCCGGCGTTAACCATGACCCTGAGTTGTTCTCACCTCCCCGCACGCCTATAATTCTGGGTAAGAACGGGCGATTAGATCCCGTTCACTTCGGTCCGGGACGGGAGAAACGGTATCGATGGAGCCCCGAAGCTGGGATCCAGCGGAGCCGACATCGCCGCACGATAACGACATCGGTCAAGCGGCTTTGCCAGGTGAGGACGATTCGCCCGCCGCTGCGCGGTGGCGGCGCATGTACGTCATCGGCCGTTACGAGGATTTCCTGCGCTGCAGCGTCGACTGGCTTTGGGAGACCGATGCCACACTCGCCTTGAGTTTTGTCTCCTCACCGGTGGCGCTCACACTCGGCATCCCGGCCCAGGCCCTGGTCGGCCGCCCGCTGCCGAGCCTGGGCAGCTTCGAGCCAGCGACGGGGTCGACCAAGCCGGACCTCTTGCAGACCCGGCAGCCGTTTCGCAACGCCGCCTTCGTCATGATCGGGGCGGCGCAACGCCAGGTCCCCTATCTCTTGAGTGGGGTTCCCTACTACAACCAACTGGATGGCGGCTTTGCCGGCTTCCGTGGCACCGCGCTCACCGCCCCGCCGCCCGCAGCGGTCGAGGCCAAACCAGAAACCAAGGCCAAAACCGAGCCGCCGAGCCCACCGAACGAAGATCTGATAGACCTGAATCAGGCCTTGGAAGACGCCCTCCTGCGCAACGCGGATCTGAGTTGGCGCCTGTCCCGCTTAAGCGGCACCCGAAGCGAAGCGGCTAAGGCCCAGCCTTCGACGACGGCATCCTTTGACTCCCCCACACCCTTGGCGCGTACGGCGCATGAGTTACGCACGCCCTTGAACGCGGTAATCGGTTACGCGGACCTGGGCCTGAGTGAGGTTTTCGGCCCCCTGGGCGAACGCTATCAAGATTGCTTCCGCACGATCCGGGGGGCGGGCCAACACATGGACGGTTTGATCGCCGGGCTGCAAGCCGCGGCGAAATCGACCGGGGCCACCGAACTGGCCTGCGAGACGGTCGAGATCGCGGACGTCGTGGTAAAAGCTAAGGCGATCATCGCCCTCGCCGCACGCGAGGCCGAGGTCGACATCTCGCGAATCGGGCCCATGGCAGGCGGCCTGGTCAGCGGCGACCACGGGGCTTGCGTGCAAATTCTTCTAAACCTGCTGTCCAATGCGGTGAAATTCACCCCGGCAGGCGGCTCGATCGGCCTGGAGACCGTTGTCGGCCCGGACAACATGCTGCAGATCGTCGTGTGGGACAGCGGTATCGGTATTCCCGTGGACGAACAGCAAAAGATCTTCGAGCCGGACTATCGCGTGTCCCAGGTGCGCGACGAACAGAAGATTCCGGGCTCCGGCCTGGGCCTGTCGATCTCGCGCGATTTGGCGCGCGCCATGGGCGGCGACCTGACAGCGATCAGCCGACCGGGCCAGGGATCGCGCTTCATCCTGTCCCTGCCCTTGGCGGCACCTCCCCCTTCGCACGGCTAAATCCTAACGACCGGCGCAACTCCTGGCCCGGCCCGCGCTAAAATCCACTCGACGGCCGCACCAATATTCTCCGCGACTGCGTCCGGCGACGGCGAAACCGAGCTTTCGTCCCCCGGCCGATATTTGCCCGTGCGCACC
This sequence comes from Kiloniellaceae bacterium, assembly GCA_021776095.1. Taxonomy (GTDB): domain Bacteria; phylum Pseudomonadota; class Alphaproteobacteria; order Kiloniellales; family J153; genus JAJFGN01. The sequence continues at coordinate 16,283 of JAJFGO010000022.1, forward strand.
AAAATTCCAGTTATGCCGGCGGCCTGGGCCCCAGCCACGTCGGCTTCCACATCGTCGCCGACCATGACTGCCTGGTCTGCACCGCAGTCTAGGCCGGCCAGAGCTGCAGCAAAGAAGCCGGGTGACGGCTTGCCCAGCACCGTCGCCGCACGCCCAGTCGCGTACTCTAGCGCGGTCACGAAAGCACCCGCATCGATGCTCAGTTCGCCGTCCGCATCCATGAAACTGCGGTTGCGCGCCAGGGCCAGAAACCGAGCGCCGCCCATAAGCGCTCGGAACGCGGCATTCATGGCCGCGAAGGTGAAGCCCTCCGCCGCATCGCCAACAACCACAGCATTGCCGCACGTTCCCCAGTCTCCCTCGAAATCCTCCTCGAGCGCCGGATGTACTAGAAGGTGCGGCGAAAGGCCCTCTCGCTCCAAAAGCTGTCGCGCCGCCAAAGCCGGCATGAATAGCTCGTCCGGCGCGACCTCCAGGCCCATGGCGTGCAGCTTGCGAAGCATCATCCGGCGTGGCGTGCGGGTTGTGTTGGTCAGATACCGGATCGGCAATCCGGCTGCCTTCAGACGGGCCAGGGCTTCGAGAGCGCCAGGGACCAGTGTGGCGCCCACATAGATCACGCCGCCAAGGTCCAGCAGAACACCCGAGATCGCCTTGCGTTCGTCCGGCATGGTCGGATCCGCTCAGGCCTCGGCCGCCAATTGGCGGCTGATGACCAGGCGCTGGATGTCCGAGGTGCCCTCGTAAATTTGGCAGACCCGCACGTCACGGTAGATCCGCTCTACCGGAAAATCAGCGAGGTAACCGTAACCGCCATGGATCTGAATGGCGTCGGAGCACACCTGCTCGGCGATCTCGGAGGCATAGAGCTTTGCCATGGCCGCCTCCTTGAGGCACGGCTGGCCAGCATCGCGCAGGGCGGCAGCGTGCAGCACCATCAGCTCGGCCGCGTGCAAACGAGTCGCCATGTCGGCCAGGCGAAACGCCACCGCCTGATGGCCGATGATCGCGGTGCCGAAAGTCTCCCGTTGGCCCGCGTAGGCGAGCGCCGCCTCGTACGCGGCCCGCGCCATGCCGACGGACTGTGCCGCGATCCCGATCCGCCCGCCCTCCAGGTTCGACAAGGCGATCCGATAACCTTGCCCCTCCTCGCCGAGCAAGAGGTCAGGCGTTAACTCCAGGTTATCGAACACGATCTGGCAGGTGTCCGAGGCCTTCTGGCCGAGCTTCTTCTCGATCCCCGCGACCGTATAGCCCGGGGTGTCGGTCGGCACGATAAAGGCGCTGATGCCTTTCTTGCCGGCGGCCGGATCGGTCATCGCGAAGACGATCGCCACTTTGGCGTTCTGCCCCGATGAGATGAACTGCTTGACGCCGTTCAGGACATAGCGGTTGCCGACTTTTTCGGCCCGGGTCTTGATCGCCGCGGCGTCGGACCCGGCCTGGGGTTCGGTCAGGCAAAAGGCGGCCAGCATGTCGCCGCCGGCCATGGGTTTCAAAAAGCGTGTCTTCTGATCGTTCGAGCCAAACTTCAACACCGGCATGCAGCCGACTGAATTGTGGACGCTCATGATCGTCGAGCATGACCCATCACCCGCTGCGACCTCCATCAAGGCCAAAGCATAGGAGATATGATCGGCCGCCGCCCCGCCCCATTCCTCCGGCACCAGCATGCCCATGAAGCCGAGTTGGCCCATCTCGCGGATCGCCTCGTCGGGAAAGCGGGCTTCGCGGTCCCAGGCCGCCGCGTTCGGGACCAGGCGGTCGCGCGCGAAGGCGCGCGCGGCATCGCGGATCATGGCCTGATCTTCGCTCAAGCTGGCGCGGTTATTGATCTCACTCATGGCGCTCCCGCCGGTTCATGGATATTGCGGCCATGAGCTTAGTCGGCCCGGGTGCCCTGGGTCCAGCGGACGGTTGGTCGCGCCTGACGGCTCGACTATGATCCGCGCAAGACATACCGAAGAAGGGAATATAGGGGCATGCTGAAACTGGATGGCGTCTTGACCGGCGCCCAGGTCGCCGAGGTTCGCCGGGTTATCGAGGACTCCAAGTTCATCGACGGCACGGTCAGCGGCGACCCCAAGCTGAAGAAGAACCTTCAAGTCGAGCGGGGTTCGCAGCAATTCGACGCCGCCATCAGGATTGTGGTCGGCGCCCTCATGGCACGCCCGGATTTCAAGGCCTATGCCCTGCCAAAGCAGCTCACGCTCGAATTCAATCGCTACGACGTCGGCATGTACTATAAGGCCCACATGGACGCGGCCCTGATGGGCGGCGTCCGCGCCCAACCCATGCGCACCGATTTGTCATTCACGGTCTACATTACCGACCCCGGTAGCTACCGTGGCGGCGAGTTCGTTCTGCAAACCCCCTACGGCCAGGAACGGATCAAGGGAAAGGCCGGCGATGCCATCGTCTATCCCTCCTCCATGCTGCACTGGGTGGAACCGGTCGAGGATGGCTCGCGCTGGGCCGCGGTCGGTTGGATCCAATCCATGCTGCGCGACGAATCTCAGCGCCAGATCATGCGCGACTTGGACGCATTGCGAGACAGGGTCGTGCAAACGAGTCAGGACACGGAAGCGCGCGAGCGCTTCGACCGCCTGCAGAACAACTTGATGCGTTATTGGGCCGAGGTTTGAGATCCGGCCCTGGATTTCGGAATTTCGGTCAGTCGGGCGGCGGGATTAAGACCAGCTTACCCACGAACCGCTTCGCCAAAAACTCTTCCTGGGCATGGCGGATCTCCGCCAGAGGAAAGGTATGGGCGACGACGGGCCGTATTTCGCCACGCTCGATATAGGAAACGAGTGCGGGGAACACTGCTGGGCCCTGCCACGTACATCCCAGGAGGCTGAGGTCTTTCAGATAAAGCGTCCGCAGGTCGAGTTCGACGATTGGGCCAGCAATGGCCCCGGCGGTGGCGTAACGTCCGCCTCGTCTCAAAAGGTCGAGCAGCCGGGGCCATTCCGGCCCGCCGACCAGATCGACCACGACATCCACCGCATCGCGACCAAGAGCGGCGACCGGGTCCTCGCCGCGCGCAATTACCTGGGCCGCACCCAGAGCTTGAATCGCCTCCGCTTTTGGCTTACCCGCGATAGCGATGACCTCGGCACCACGCCGCTTGGCTAGCTGAACTGCGGCCGAGCCAACGCCGCCCGAGGCGCCGGTTATCAGGATACGTTCGCCGTCGGCGATTTCGGCCCGCTGCAGCAAACCTTCCGCGGTCGAATAGGCGCAGGGAATGGACGCGAGCTCGGCGTCGGACCAATCGCACTCGATCTTGAAAGCCTCCGCCGACGGTGCGGCCGCATATTGCGCAAAGGCGCCATCGCACTCCGAACCGAAGGTCCAGGTGTCGAACGCCGCGGCCTCCGAAGCGGCCCCTTGCATGGCGGCGACCAGCACCCGCTCGCCAATGCGTGTGGGCGCAACCCCCTGCCCCACGGCAACAATATGGCCGCAGCAATCGGCGCCTTGGATGCGCGGAAAATGGAGCGGCTTGCCCGACCAACTCCCGTCCGCGTCGTCGGCCACCTGAAACGCGCCCGTACCGCCGGTTCCGGTGGCTGCGGTCACAGATTTGGAGTACCAGCCGATCCGGGTGTTGATATCGGTGTTGTTGATCCCGGCCGCGCGCACACGGATCAGCACCTCACCCCGCGCCGGCCGAGGAATCGGCACGTCGGTTCGGTAGTCCAGCTTTTCCAGGCCCCCGTGCCCGGTGAGCAGGACGGCGGCCATGGTTTCGGGAACGGTCGAATTCGCCATGAGGAAATACGCCGCCGCTAGCCGCGCCGCGCCAGGGCCAACCAGGCGCCGGCGCCGATCAAGAAGGTACCGGCGATCCGGTCGGTCACCCGTTGCCGGGCGCCGATCCCCAGCCAACCCCGCGCCCGCCCGGCCAGAAGGGCATAGGACCCATCGAGCAGGGTCGCGATTGCCAGATAGGTCGCACTGAGCAGCGCGAGTTGCGGCCCGAGCGGCGCCGCCAAATCGACGAACTGGGGAAAGAAGGCGGCATAGAACAGCCAGGTCTTGGGATTGGTCAGACCGACGGCGAAGCCCTGCCAGAATAGGGTCTTCGGTACGGCGATCCGGGCCGATCCCGCGCTCTCCGCCGCCGATACCGCGCGCCAGCGTTGAACCCCGAGCCAGATCAAATAGGCCACCCCAACCCAGCGCATCCATTCGAACACCGCCGCGAAAGCCAGGATCAACGTGGTCATGCCCAGCACCACGAACAAAAGCTGGACCGCCTGGGCGCATTGCGTGCCGAGCACCGTTGCCAGCGCCGCACGGCTACCGTGAGCGACGGTGTGAGCGACGATAAGGGTGACATTCGGCCCTGGTATCACAATCAGGATCGTGACCGCCAAGATGAAAGCGAGATAGAGATCCAAGTTCATACCGGCATCCACCCCATTATAAGCCGCGCGCTGTTACCACGGCACGATCGCCCCGTCGTAATTGAAAAACTTGCCGCTGTCCGCGATGCTTACGCCATCTATGACCGCGCGCATGCCCTTAACGCTCTCGACCGGCGCAATGGCAGCGTTCTCGCCGCCCATGTCGGTCTGCACCCAGCCGGGATGAAATGCGATGGCGGCGATGCCGCGCGGCGCCAGGTCGATGGACAAGCTCTTCACAACCGCGTTCAGGGCCGCCTTGGACGAGCGGTAGATATAGGCACCGCCGCCGTCATTTTCCCCCATGGAGCCCATGCGGCTGGATATGTTGACGATCAGCTTGCGTTTGCCGGCCTCAAGGTGAGTCACGAAGCGTTCCGCCATGCGCATGGGGGCTAGCACATTGGCTGAGAAAACCGGCAGCCACTCGTCATAGTCGGTCTCGCCAAAACCGGTCCTGGGGCCGTAAACCCCGGCATTGTTGATTAGGATGTCGATCGGCTCATCGGCCAAGGCGCGGGCCAGGCTGGCGACCCTGAGGCCGTTGGTCACGTCCAGCTTGTGCGAGGTCACGGCACCAACCGTGCCCTCCATCATCTCCTTCAGCGCGCCGGCTCGGTCCGGGTTGCGGCAACAGGCGTGCACGTGCCAGCCGTCGTCGGCGAAGGACCGGGCGAATTCATAGCCAATGCCCCGGTTCGCGCCGGTGATTAGAACGCTTCCCATGTCCGCTCTCCCTGGCGACGCCCATTTGGGCGAATCCGTGGCCCTCGGTGAGGCCGATTGAAAGGCAATTTAGTGGATCGGCGCCGCTAGTGCACGCGCTCGACCGCCACCGCGGTCGCCTCGCCGCCACCGATGCACAAAGACGCGATGCCGCGCTTTAGATCGTATTTCTCAAGCGCGTTGATCAGAGTCACCATGATGCGCGCGCCCGACGCGCCGATGGGATGGCCGAGCGCGCAGGCGCCGCCATGCGGGTTCACCTTGTCCGCCGGCAGGTCCAGATCCCGCATCGCCGCCATGGTAACCACCGCAAAAGCCTCGTTGATCTCGTAGAGATCGGCCTCGTCCTTCGACCAGCCGGTTTTCTCCAAAAGCTTGTTGATGGCACCGATCGGCGCGGTGGTGAAGAGGGCCGGCGCCTGGGCATGGGTCGCATGGCCCCGGATCACGGCACGCGGCGTCAAACCCCGGCGTTCCGCCTCCGATCGGCGCATGAGCACCAGCGCCGCCGCGCCATCGGAAATCGAACTGGAATTGGCCGCCGTGACCGTGCCGCCCTCACGAAAGGCGGGGCGCAGAGTCGGGATTTTTTCGAGATTGGCCTTACCCGGTTGCTCGTCCTGTTCGACCAGACTCTCGCCCTTGCGGGTCTTGACCTTGACGCCGGCAATTTCCCGCGCCGCCGTGCCGTCCGCAGTCGCCTCCTGGGCCCGCTTGAGCGAGCGGATCGCGAATTCGTCCTGGGCCTCGCGCGTGAACTGATAGTGGGTCGCGGCATCTTCGGCGTAGGTGCCCATGAGGCGGCCCTTGTCGTAGGCGTCCTCCAAACCGTCCACAAACATGGAGTCGACAATCTGGCCGTGGCCCATGCGATAGCCGCCGCGCGCCTTGGGCAGCAAATAGGGGGCGTTGGTCATGCTCTCCATGCCGCCGGCCACCATGACCGCGCCGGACCCGGCCGCCAGCCCATCGTGCGCCAACATGGCCGCCTTCATGCCCGAGCCACACATCTTGTTGACCGTGGTGCAGCCCACGGCCTCAGGCACGCCCGCGCCGAGCGAGGCCTGACGCGCCGGGGCTTGGCCTTGGCCGGCTGGCAGGACGCATCCGAAATAGACCTCGTCCAATTGATCCGCCGCGACCCCGGCGCGTCGCAGCGCCGCCGAAATCGCCGCGGCGCCGAGTTGCGCGGCGGTGAGCGGCGCTAAATCGCCCTGGAACCCACCCATGGGCGTGCGCGCCAAACCGACAATGACAATGGGGTCTCGGTCCATGTTCAAGCCATCCGTTAAGTAAGGGTTGGGCGTGTCTTACGCCTCCGGCTCGCCCGCGTCCAGCCAGGCCCGATAGGCGGTCAAGGTCGCCTCGTCCGGCGGATAGAGGCCGACCACGGGGTGGTTTTGCCCAATCCGATGGATCACGTAGCGTTCGAAGCGTTCCTGCTCCTCCCCCGCATCGGCGATCTCGTCGGCCAGATGCCGGGGAATCACGACCACGCCGTCCTCGTCGCCAGCCAGAATGTCGCCCGGAAGGACCGCCACCCCGCCGCAGCCTATGGGTTGTTCCCAGCCGGCGAAGATCAGGCCTCCGATGCTGGGCGGCGCAGCGACGCCAGCGCAGAAGACCGGCAGCCCAACCGCACGGCAGCCCACGGCATCGCGCACCGCGCCGTCGCTGACTGCGGCCACGACGCCGCGTTGGCGCATGCGTAGCAGCAGAATATCACCCAGGGTGCCGCAGCCGGTGTAGCCGTGGGCGTCGATCACCGCCACCCGGCCCGCCGGGATGGCTTCGATCGCCTCGCGCAGGGAGCCGGCCCTTCGATAGCTTTCCGGCGTGCCCAGGTCTTCGCGCAAGGGCAGGAACCTCATGGTGAAGGCCTCGCCCACGAAGCGGGCACGGTCGCGCTCAAGCGGGCGCGGCCCGGCCATCCAGACCCGACGCAAACCGCGTTTCAGTAGTTGCATGGACAAGGTCGCCGTGGTTACCCGGCCGAGCAGGTCCAGGGTGCCGACCCCGAGCCGGGGGCAGGTCTCATAGGCGTTCAAGCTATCCATGAGCGACCCTTTCGAGTCTCAATACGGCGAGCCGTCTTTATGGAGGTATTTCTCCTCGCCGTCGACCCAGCGTACCATCATATCGATATCCGCATAGTCGACCTCGTCCAAGGCGGTGCGGTCGCCAACTTCAAGTAGGACCGCATCGCTCTCGGTGCGGTTAACGAGTTGGTGCCCATCCGGTTTACCGGCCGGGAATCCCGCCACCATGCCGGCACTCAGTGTTTGCTCGCCGGCATCCGTGATCAGAATCACCTCGCCGCTGACCACATAAACGAACTCGTCTTGCTTGCTGTGCCAGTGGCGCTGCGACGAGATGCAGCCCGGCGGCAAGTGCATCAGATTCACCCCGAAATTCGTGAGATCCAGAGCATCGCCGAGTTTGCGACGCTGACGGTCGGCAGCCGCCGCCGCAAAGGGCCCGGGATAGTCCGAGCCGCGCAAAGGCTCGACGGTCGTGGGATTGAGCGCGGGTGGCCGCGTTGTTTCGTTCATGAATATGGCGTCCCGTCTTTGTGAAAGAAGTGCCAGCGGCCGTCGCTATCGCGCGCTTCCAGATCGATATCGGGATAGCTTCCGACATCGCCCGCCGTGCGATCGCCAACCTCCAGGAACACCGCGTCGCGCGCCGACTTGTTGACCAAGTGATGGCCGTCCGCATTACCGGCGGGAAAGCCGGCCACCATGCCGGGCGTCAGCACCTGTTCCCCGGCGTCGGTGATCAGGATCAACTCGCCCTCAACGATGTAAACGAACTCGTCCTGCTTGGCGTGCCAATGACGCTGCGCCGAGCCCGCGCCCGGCGGCAAGGTGGTCAGATTGACGCCAAAATTCTTCAAGCCCAAGGCATCGGTGAGCCCCTTCTTAGAGCGCGCGGCAACAATCGCGCGAAACGGCTCCGGATAGCCGCTGCCCTTGCGCGATTCCAGGGTAGTGGGGTCGAGCGCGGGTGGTTTCAGACCGCTCATCACGCCGTCTCCTCGAACAGCTCCCGGCCGATTAGCCAGCGGCGGATTTCGCTGGTGCCGGCACCGATTTCGTAAAGCTTAGCGTCGCGCAGCAGGCGCCCGGTGGCGTAGTCGTTGATGTAGCCGTTGCCGCCTAGAACCTGGATCGCCTCCAAGGCCATCCAAGTTGCCTTTTCGGCGGCATAGAGGATCGCCCCGGCAGCGTCCTTGCGCGCCGTTTCGCCCCGGTCGCAGGCCCGCGCCACCGCATAGACGTAGGCCTTGGTCGCGTTCATGGTGGTGTACATGTCGGCCAACTTGCCCTGCATGAGTTGAAAACTGCCGATCGCCTGGCCGAACTGCTTGCGCTCGTGCAGGTAGGGCACGACCACGTCCATGCAGGCCTGCATAATGCCGGTCGGGCCCGCAGCCAGTACTGCGCGCTCGTAGTCGAGGCCGCTCATCAGCACATTGACGCCCCGACCCAGCGTGCCCACCACATTCTCCTCGGGCACTTCGCAGTCCTCGAAAACCAACTCGCAAGTGTTGGAGCCGCGCATACCGAGCTTGTCGAGCTTTTGCGCGGTCGAGAATCCCTTGAAGCCCTTCTCGATCACGAAAGCGGTGATGCCGCGCGGGCCGGCCTCGGGATCGGTCTTGGCATAGACCACCAGGATCTCGGCGTCGGGGCCGTTGGTGATCCACATTTTATTGCCGTTCAGGACGTAGCGGTCGCCCTTCTTTTCCGCCCGGGTCTTCATGCCGACCACGTCCGAGCCGGCGCCCGGTTCGCTCATAGCCAGGGCGCCGACGTGCTCGCCGGAGATCAGCTTTGGCAGATAGCGCCGCTTCTGTTCTTCGCTGCCATTGCGGCGGATCTGGTTAATGCAGAGATTGGAATGCGCGCCGTAACTCAAACCGACCGAGGCCGAGGCCCGGCTGACCTCCTCCATAGCGACCACATGCTCCAGGTAACCCATGCCGGCGCCGCCGTATTCCTCCTCGATGGTGATGCCGTGCAGGCCCAGCTTGCCGAATTCGGTCCAGAGGTCGCGCGGGAATTCGTTGCTGCGGTCGATCTCGGCGGCGCGCGGGGCGATCGCTTCGGCCGCGAAGCCCTGCACCGTGTCGCGCAGCATATCGGCGGTTTCGCCCAGGTCGAAATTCAGGCTCTGCGGTTGGTTGGGGATCATGGGCTTTGTCCTAGTTTGAGCGTCCGATTAAGTGCCGCGAGCATCCGCAGCCATAATCCATTCCGAGCGTTCGCGCATGCCGTAGTCGTGCCAGACTTTGCCGGACGCCGGGCGCGCAACCGTCGCGTCGACCATCGCACCGACCTTGGGCAAGCGTTCATAGAGCGCCAACGGATCGCTATGCCAGGCAGCTAGCATTGCCAGATAAATATCCAGCACGGTGAAACGATTTCCAAAGAAGAACGGGCCCTGGATCGCCTCGGCGGTCATGTCCCAAAGGCGCTCGGTGCGCTCGTTGGCCGCCTGCTTGACGCCGGGTGCGCCGCCTGGATCGCTGGTGTAGCGTTCGGTATAGTAGTAGCGCAGCACGGTCTCGTAGAGATTCACCTGGGCGAAAGATAACCAGCGCAAGAAATGCGGCCGGATCGGATCGTCGGGCGTCGGCGCCAAGCCGGACTGCGGCTTGGTCTCGGCCAGGTAGAGGCTGATGGCGCCGGATTCGGCCATGACGCCGCCGTCGGGTAAAACCAGCAACGGGGTCTGCGCCATAGGATTTTGCGCGCGATAGGCCGCGCCCTCATGCTCACGGTTGGCCTCGTCCAATTGGATACCCTCATAGGGAATATCCAGCTCGGCCATGACCGCCGCCGGCGCGAAGGCCCCGCTACGTGGGCGCCAATACAGTTTGTACACCTAACAAATTCCTCCGGGTTTCCGATTGGCGCCTATTGTGCCCGAGTATCCGGCCTGCCGTGAAGGACAATCAGGCTTTGCAGCAGCTTAGCGCAAAGCCGTTCGGCGCCGTCCTTTTCGACGAAAACGTCGACTTCGGCGACGCTCAGGGTCCGGCCCGGCTTGATCACCCGGCCCAGAGCACGCAGCACCTGCCCCTCGGCCGGGGCCAGCAGATTGATCTTGTATTCGGTGGTCAGCACCGAGGCCTGGGCCGGAAACAGGGTGAAGGCGGCATAGCCGCCCGCCGAATCGGCGATGGTGCTGGTCGCCCCGGCATGGAAAAATCCATGCTGCTGGGTCAGATCCTCACGGTAGGGCAGCAGAATTTCGACCAATCCGGGCTCGACCCGCCCCAGGCGCGCACCGATCAGGGCCATGATGCCCTGGCGGGCGAAGCTGTCACGGGTGCGGGCCTCGAAATCGGGATTGTCCGGCGTGAATGCCATAGGGTCAGCCCTCCGGATAGTCTATCTGCATCTCGCGCGCTCGTGCGGCGGCCTCCGGCGGGAAGGGCGTGCCGCGCCGCGCTTCCCGGTCCAGATGAACGGCCACGGCGCGCCACAGCGCCGCCATCTCATTGGTGGCCGGGTTCCACATCTCCTGCACCATATGCAGCGACTTCTCGCCAACCCGCGTGATCCCAGCGCGCACCGCGATCAGATCGCCCGCATGCAGTTCCTGAAGATAGCGGATATTCATTTCGACCGCCGCCATGCCCCGGTTCTCCTTGCGCATGTAATCGGGGGTCAGACCAATCGCCGCGAACAGGTGCCAGACGCCTTCATCGAACTTTTCGACGTAGTATTGGACGTTCATGTGGTCCATATGGTCGAGGTGCCGGGGATAGACCACACCCCGATAGGCCTCGATCAGGCCCGGCACCATGTCAGGACTTGCCTGATCTGCCATTCTCCATCTCCTTCAGTCTCTTGCGACAGTTCTTTGCGGCCGCGTCGAGGTCGTCCAGGCTCGCATTCAGGTCGCGGCGTTTGGCTTTGAGCTCGGCGCGGCGAGCCGCGATTCTGTCGAGCAGCAGCTTGAGCTGCGCCGCCTCCCCGGCCGGCGCCTCATAGAGATCGACGATCTCCCCAATCTCTGCCAGGGAGAAGCCGAGCCGCCGGCCGCGCAGGATGAGCTTCAGGCGGGTGCGGTCGCGCGGCTGGAAAACGCGGCGCTGCCCTTCGCGCCTCGGCGCGATCATGCCTTGGTCCTCGTAGAAGCGGATCGCACGTGTGGTCACGCCGAACTCGCGCGCCAGATCGCCGATACCGAAAGTAGCTTGAGTCATGGCTACAGGCTAATTAACGTTTACGTTAACGTAAAGTAGAAACGCGACCCGGCTGCGCCTTCGTATGCCCGGGCTTGGCGGTTCCGGGGCGGCAAAGTTATCGTAGTCCATGAGCGAAGCGGGCCGAGCCACACGATCCGACGACCTCCTCTTCGAGCGTGAGCGTCAAGGGGTCCGCACGCTGACCTTGGTACGCGGCCTGTTCATGCTGGTTGCGGTGGTCACCGTCTGGATCGTCGGCGCCAGCCCATTCGAGAAGATGGCCACAACGGCGATCGCCGCGCTGACGCTCATTGCGATCGCTGTATCCCTCTATCTATTCTCTCGCGGCAAGTTCGTGAGAACACTAGGGTTGGCCGGGTGCGTCATAGATATCGCGATCTTAGGGACGTTCCCGATCATTTGGTACGCCTCGGTCGGCGGCACCGAGGTGCCCCCAGCATATATGCTGAAAACGCAACTCACGGCGCTGTCCTTGGGCCTCGTCGCCCTCAACGCCCTGGCAATTCGACCGCTTTATCCCATCGTCGTTGCCTGCGGCGGGATCACCGTTCAAGCGGCCCTTCTAGTCTATGTGCTGCGGGAACCGCGCACCATCGTCTCATCGGATTTCGTCGCATCGACCATGGGGCCGGCGCTCAGTTTGGATTTGGTCCTGGTCAGCATGCTGATCATCGCGGTGACCGGCGCCGCTATGGGCTATCTCACGCTTATCGCTCGCCGCACCGTGGTTCAGGGCGTCCGGCTCGAGGTCGCCAATGTCCATCTCGGGCGATACTTCTCGCCCGGCGTGGTCGCGCGTATCTCCAGCGAGGCCGACACCTTGGTCGGCGTCGGCGGCCGCACCCAAGAGGTGGCGGTCATGTTCTGCGACATTCGCGGCTTCACCGCCATTACGGAAAACCTGCAACCCTCGGAGGTTGTCGGATTTTTGTCCCAATATCACACGCGCATGGTCGAGGTGATCTTCGGATTCGGCGGCACGCTCGACAAGTTCATCGGCGACGCCATCATGGTCACCTTCGGCACGCCGGACCCAAGCGGCGACGATGCCGAGCGATCGGTTCGCGCGGCCATGGCGATGAACGCGGCCCTGGCCGAACTCAACGCCGAGCGCGAAGGCCGCGGCTTGGCCCAGATCCGCCATGGCATCGGGATCCACTTCGGGCCTGTCATAGCGGGAAATATCGGCACCGAGGACCGGCTCGAATACACCGTGATCGGCGATACGGTGAACGTCGCCAGCCGCATTCAGGATGCCTGCAAAACCGTCGGCGAGGCGCTCTTGATATCCGACGCCGTGAAGACCCGACTGCCCCCCGATATCGAGGTTCGCCCCCTGCCGGAACAGCGCGTGAGAGGGCGGGAAGCGCCCGTGCAACTCTACGCGGTCGAGGAGCCAGCGCGCCGCGAACGAGGTCCTGGATGATCGAAAACCGGCAGCAGGCACCAACCATTCCCTCGGGCCGGAACAGCAAGTTCTTGGAAACTATGGAATACATAATTTTTGTCGTCGTGTTTCTTGAGTCTGGTATTTTTTGTCGTTCTTTTTCTGATCACTACTAATTCAAATCGCTTGCCATGTTTAGTGAAGCGGCTCAAGTTATTGGTCAGGAAAAGGAGGCCAGCCATGACCGACACGCTTCGACGACGTCGCGGGCGGCCCAAGGGATCGGAGATCGAAGACGGCAGGGCCCTCTCCCGGATTGCCGATCTCTTGGTCGAGGGTCGGGCCCGCAACATTGCCGCCGCGGTCCGAATTTTAGCCGGGCACGACCCGAGCCTGATCCGGCGGCTCCAACGCAAGTTTCTACGCGATCGCGAGGCCCTCATGGCCACAGCCCGCGCGACGGCCGCACGAATGGCTCTTCAGGAAGGTATCCGGCAGGATCAGATTCTGCGTACGACCCAGCCGCTGAACTGGCGCCACACACACGATGCCACGACGCGCCTGATGGATGCGGTGAATTTGGAGCGGCAAGAAAAGCTAAAAAAGGCCTTCGCACGCGGCTGACGCCGAACTTCGGTGCCGGGCCGCCCCAGCAGTTCCATAGTTCACAAAGTTCCCATATCGCGCAATTCCGCAACGAGGTCGCTCAAGGTCTTGCCCAATCGGCGAAGCAAGTCTTCGCACTCCTCTTCCGAAATGGTCAGCGGCGGCGAGACAATGAACCAGTGGCCGTATTTTCCGCCGGATGTCGGGCGCGAATAGATCATCAAGCCGTTGCGCAGACCGTGGATCCGGATCCTATCCGCCGGCAACAGGTCGGACGGCAGAGAAACCTTGGTCTTCTTATCGGCAACAAGCTCCACCGCCAGAAGCATGCCGAGCCCGCGGATATCGCCGAGGATTGGCAGGCTGGATTGCAGAGCCTCAAGACCGGAGCGAAGTTGTGTGCCCCGCTCGACAGCGCGAGCGACAAGATCGAGGCCTTCATATTCGTCCAAAACCGCCATGCCGACCGCGCTCGAAACAGGGTTGGCATTGTACGAGTACTGAAACTCGAACCCGGTCAGCTCCGACAGTTCATCCACCATGTCCGCCGGCGCGAGCATGGCGCCGAGCGGGCTGTATCCGGACGCCAGGCCTTTCGCCATGGTGACAATATCGGGCAGGGCCTCGGGCCAATGATGGGCCGCTAAGAACTTTCCGGTGCGGCCCATGCCGCACAGAATTTCATCAAACACCAGATGGACGCCGCGAGACGTGCATATCTCGCGGATGGCGTGAATGTATTCGGCAGGCGGAACGACGCAGCCGGTCGAGAGGCCGCCGACCGGTTCGATTACGAACGCCAGAACATTTTCCGCGCCGAGTTCGGCGATTTTCGCATCGAGCGCCGCCGCGCAATGGCGGGCATAACTGCCGATGCTGTGGTCATCGGGGACACGGTAACTCAAGGGCGCCGGCACTTTGTGCGAGGTCGTAGCAAATCCATCCAGAAACGGCGCCAGGGCAACTTCACCGTTCATGGCCAGGGTCGCGATGGTCGCACCGTGATAGGATGGCTCGCAGGTGATAATCTGTCGTTTCGACGGTTTACCGGTGGCAATGGCATACTGCCGGAGAAACTTGATCGCGTTCTCCACCGCCTCGCTTCCGCCGGAGGTCAGGTTTACCCGCTCGAAACCCGGCCCGGCCAAGCGGGCGAGGCGTTCGGAATAGTCGATATTCACACGGTTTCTGGCGAGGCGGGCAAAGGCATACTCCAGCCGTTTCGCCTGGCTCGCCATCGCGTCCGCGACCCGGGCATTGCCGTGACCGATACTGCTAACGACCGGGCCTGAAGATACGTCGATGTACCGGCGGTCGTCTTCGTCCCACAGGTAAATACCCGACCCGCGATCGATCACCGGCAGCGGCACCATGTTGGATTTAGCATAGAACGCGGTTTGGCCGCCGCCGGGCGGCAGGACCGTGGTTCGCTCTGACCTGCCGGCGCCAGGCCCTTGCGGGCTCTGCAGGTGAGTAGTCATCGCGTTGGTCCTCTAATTGATGCTTTGTATTGATATTATTGACGAACAATCGGCGTCAATGTATTGATTGTATCGATGACAATTTGGATACCCAATATCACCGGAAAATCAGGCCCTAAGTACCTGATCATCGCAGACGCCATAAGCGGCGCGGTCGCCGATGGCACGCTCGCCCGCGGCGCCAAGCTTCCGCCCCAGCGTGACCTGGCCTATCGGCTCGGCGTATCTCTCAATACGGTCACACGAAGTTATGCCGAGGCCCTAAGGCGCGGCTTAATCCATGGCGAAATCGGCCGGGGAACATTCGTCCAAACTCAGGATCAAGCCGGGGTCGCGGACACACCGCCACCTCATTTGGTCCGCCCGGATACCGGCCCGATTGATTTCAGACTGAATCTGCCGGCGGTCGGTCACAGTGCCGAGCTGCTTTCGAAAACGCTCGCCGATCTCAGCCGCTCTTCTGCCTTGGCGCAGTTTCTTGATTATCAAACCGACGGCGGGCTCGATGCCCATGCGCATGCTGGCGCCGCATGGATTGGCCGCCTCGGCATGGAAGCCTTAGATCGAAACATCGTGCTCGCCACCGGCGCCCAGCACGGCGTGATGGCGTGCCTGATGGCGACGACGCGCCCTGGGGACACCCTCCTGGCGGAGCAGCTGACCTACGCGCCCTTGAAGCCGATTGCCCACCATCTCGGTTTGAAACTCAGCGGCGTGGCGCTGGATGAGTATGGCTTGATACCGGAAAAACTCGATGACGCTTGCCGGAAGACAGCGGCCAAGACCCTGTATTGCCTGCCGACCTTGCACACACCGACAACGGTAACCATGCCGGAGGACCGGCGGCGCTCGATCGCCGACGTTGCCCGCAAGCACGGACTTGCGATTATCGAGGACGACGTATTCGGGTTCTTGCCTCAAGACCGCCCCCCTCCCTTGGCGAGTTTCGCGCCGGAAAGAAGTTTGTTCATTACTAGCGTCTCCAAGAGCCTGGCGCCCGGGTTGCGCATCGGATACTTGTACATACCGGATAACTTTCTTGGTGCCGTCCGCGGCGCTATCAGCATGTCATGCTGGATGCCACCGCCCCTAATGGCTGAAATAGCTGGCCGCTGGATCCTAGATGGGACCGCAGATCGCTTGAATAACTGGCAGCGCATGGAAGCCGGAGCGCGCCAGAGAATCGCCTGCAAACTACTGGAAGGTCACAGCTTCCAAGCGGACCCTTCCAGTTTCAGCCTATGGCTAAGCTTGCCGGACCCCTGGCGGGCCGACGATTTCCGGATGGCTGCCGAAAAACGCGGTGTCAGGGTCTTGACCGGTGAAGCTTTCGCTCTTGGTCAGGCGGCGGTGCCACATGCCGTTCGCCTCTGCCTAGGCTACGAGAGAAGCCGCGAGCGCATAATAACGGGACTCGAAATCGTCGCGGAAATTCTCGGCGGCAAATACGATCCGAATGCCTTGCCGATTTGAGCGGTATTCACCAGTTACGGTTCGCATGCGGCGCTCATATCAAGAACAGCGCCGCCAAACCCAGAAAGGCGAAGAAGCCGACCACATCGGTGATGGTGGTCAGAAATACGCTGGAGGCGATGGCGGGGTCGATCCCGGCGCGCTCCAACGCCAGGGGAATCAAGGTCCCGCACAAACCGGCCACGATCATGTTCACGACCATAGCGGCGGCGAGTACCAGGGCAATCATTGGTGAGCCGAACCATAGCCAGGCGACACCAGCAACCAACGCGGCAAAAAGGACGCCGTTCGCCGCGCCGACCAGGGTTTCTTTGCCGATAAAGCGCCGGGTGGTGGAGTCGGTCAGATCCTTCATGGCTATGGCCCGCACCGCCACGGTCACGGTCTGAGTGCCGGCGTTACCGCCCATGGAGGCGACGATTGGCATGAGCACGGCGAGCGCCACGATCTGCTCGATGGTCGCCTCGAACAGGCCGATCACGGCAGAGGCCAGAATCGCGGTCGCCAAATTGACCACCAACCAAGGAAAGCGCGCGCGCGTGGTATCCAGGGTGGCACTGTAGAGATCGATCTCGGTGATGCCGGCCAACTTAAGGGCATCTTCTTCCGCTTCTTCCTCAATGATGTGCACCACGTCGTCGACCGTGATGACACCGAGCAGCCGACCGCCCTCGTCCACTACCGGAGCCGAGACCAGACCGTACTGCCGGAACATATGGGCGACTTCTTCCTGATCCGTGGCGAGCGGAATCTTCTTCAGGTCGGTTTCCATGATCTCGGTCAATCGGACCGGGCGGCGGGTGCGCAGGACCCGGCTGAGCGGGATCTTGCCGATCGGATGGTGCTTTGGGTTGACGATATAGAGATCGTAAAAATCGTCTGGCAGATCTTCCGCGGCACGCATGTAGTCGATGGTCTCGCCCAAGGTCCAGGCCGAGGGAATCACCACCATCTCGCGCTGCATCAAGCGCCCGGCGGAATCCTCGGGGAAGGTCAGGCTTTCCTGTAGCACGTGCCGATAGGCCAGCGGCAGGGCGGTTAGGATCCGGTGCTGAAACGCCTCGTCGAGGTCCTCGAAGACATCGACCGCGTCGTCGCTTTCCAACTTGGACAGCAGTCGGGCCAGGCGCTCCGGCCCCAAGCGGTCAATGACCTCCTCTCGGACCGCCGCATCCAGGTGCGGCAGAACTTCGGGATCGAAGCCGGCGCCCAGGATATCGATCAGGCGCAAGCGCTCGTCGGCACCGAGGCTTTCCACCAGATCGGCCTTGTCGGCGGCGTGCAAGTCCGTAACCAGCTTGCCGACCTCTGCCGGCCAGCCTGCCTCCAGCGCCTCCTCGACCGCGCCGACCAAATCGTCGGAGAGGCCAAAGACCTCCTCGGTCTCGGGCGTGCCGTCCGGCCCTGCCGCGGCCTCGTTCTCTGGCGCCTGTTCGCTCATGACTTGCTTGGCCTAGGCGTCCGCCGCCCGGCTTTCGCTGGCGCGGTCCTGCGCGTCGACGATGGCGACCGCCGACATATTGACTACACCTCGCCCGGTCACGGACTGGGTCAGAATATGGGCCGGCGCGCGAGCGCCCACCAGGATTGGGCCGACCGGCAAGCCCTCGCCCAAGACCTTCAGGAGATTGAATGAGATATTGGCTGCATCCAGGTTCGGCAGGATCAGAAGATTGGCCCGCCCGCTCAGCCGGGAGTCGGGAAACACACGGGACCGGAAGGCCTCGTCCAAGGCCGCGTCGCTGTGCATCTCACCGTCGACCTCCAGATCGGGGTTGCGCTCGTGCAGGATCCGAACCGCCTCGCGCATCTTGCGGGCGCCGGGCGTATCCGCAGTTCCGAAGTTCGAATGAGACAACAGCGCGACCCGCGGCTCGATCCCAAAGCGGCGCATGTGCTTGGCCGATTGCACAGTCATGTCAGCGATCTCTTCCGCGTCGGGGTCGGAAGTGACGTAGGTATCCGCCAGGAAATAACTCCCGCTGGGCAGGATCAAGAGGCTGAGCGTCGAAAGATCGCGCACGCCCGGCGCCAGACCGATCACATCCTGGACGTGCTTCAGGTGCCGGTTGTAGTGGCCCTCTACACCGCAGATCATGGCGTCCGCGTCGCCCAGGTGGAGCGCCAAGGCCGCTATCACAGTGTTGGAGGTGCGCACGACCGTACGCGCGCGGTCTGGCGACACGCCCTTGCGCCCCATGATCTTGAGGTAGGTCTGCCAGTAGGTGTTGTAGCGCGGGTCGCTTTCCGGATTGATGATCTCGAAATCCTTGCCTGCGCCCATGCGTAGGCCCATCCGCTCAATCCGATTGGCGATGACGTCCGGCCGGCCAACCACGATCGGCACCGCCAGCTTGTCGTCGAGCACGACCTGAACGGCGCGCAGGACCCGCTCGTCCTCGCCCTCGGCATAGACTACGCGTTTGAGATCGTTCCGCGCGCGGTCGAAGATCGGCTTCATGATGAGGCCGGAGCGGAACACGAATTCTGCCAACTTCTGGTGATAGGCGTCGAAATCCTCGATCGGCCGGGTCGCGACGCCGCTTTCCATCGCCGCCTTGGCAACGGCCGGGGCGATTTGCAGAATCAAGCGTGGATCGAAGGGTCGCGGGATTAGATAGCTGGACCCGAACCCTTGTCCCTCCTCGCCGTAAGCCTTGGCCACGACCTCGGAGGTCTCCGCCATGGCCAGATCGGCGATCGCCTTGACGGTCGCCAGCTTCATTTCCTCGTTGATGGTGGTCGCGCCCACATCCAGCGCGCCGCGGAAAATGAAGGGGAAGCACAGGACGTTATTAACCTGGTTCGGATAGTCCGAGCGCCCGGTTGCGATGATCGCGTCCGGCCGTGCGGCCAAGGCGTCTTCCGGCATGATCTCGGGCACTGGATTGGCCAGGGCCATGATGATCGGCCGCTCCGCCATGCGTTGAACCATGTCCGGCTTCAAGACGTTCGGCGCGGACAGACCGAGGAAGACGTCGGCACCATCAATCACCTCGCCCAGGGTGCGCGCCTCGGTCTTCTGGGCATAACGCGACTTTTTCTCATCCATTTGCTCTGCGCGGCCTTGGTAGGCGACGCCCAGGATATCGGTGACCCAAATGTTTTCTTGCTTAACCCCCATGGCGACCAAGAGGTCGAGACAGGCCAGAGCGGCCGCGCCGGCACCCGAGGTCACCAGCTTAACTTCGCCGGGGTCCTTGCCGACCAGCCGCAACCCGTTGTAGATCGCCGCGCCGACGATGATCGCAGTGCCATGCTGATCGTCGTGGAACACCGGGATTTTCATGCGGGCACGCAAGCGGGATTCGATCTCGAAACACTCGGGCGCCTTGATGTCTTCCAGGTTTATGCCGCCGAAGGTCGGCTCCAGCGCGGCGACGACCTCGACCAGCCGATCCGGGTCCAGCGCATCCAACTCGATATCGAACACGTCGATGCCGGCGAACTTCTTGAACAGAACCGCCTTGCCTTCCATAACCGGCTTAGAGGCGAGCGGGCCGATATTGCCCAGGCCCAAAACTGCGGTCCCGTTGGTCACCACCGCGACCAGATTGGCGCGCGCCGTCAGATTGGAGGCTTCGGCTGGATCTTCTACGATCGCCATGCAGGCAGCAGCCACGCCGGGGGAATAGGCGAGCGCCAGGTCGCGCTGGTTCGCCAAGGGCTTGGTCGCCGTGATCTCCAGTTTGCCGGGCTTCGGTTCGCGATGATAGAATAGGGCCGCGTCGCGAAGATCTTCTGCCATTTCGATGCTCCCCCTTGCGCTGAAGGCCCGCGGTGTCAACCGACGGGCCTCGACAGGATCGGGACAGCCGCCGTGACGATCCGGAATTTTCGGCGATCGCGGCGACGCCAAGCATGTTACGTTTCGGCTAGGATCGCACGGCCTGGCGTCTGGCCCAAACTTGCCCTATTTTTTTGGTTCCGCACGTAACTCAATGGCTTACCAGACGCCCCGAACCTTCGCAAGCTGATCGATGCGCGCCGCAGACCTAACCTTGGAAAATCCCGCCGCCGTCGCCTGGCGGATCGACGACGTGCCGGTGGCCTATGGGGACGCGGTCGCGGATATGGAATCGCGGGTCGCGGCGATCCGCGACGGCACCGCGCCGCAAACGATTTGGCTGCTGGAGCATCCGCCACTGTATACCGCCGGCACCAGCGCCCGTGACGCGGATTTGCTGACACCCGACCGATTCCCGGTGTTCCGCACCGGACGCGGCGGACAATACACCTATCATGGCCCGGGACAGCGGGTCGCCTATGTCATGCTAGACCTCAAAAAGCGCGGCGGCGACGTGCGCGCCTTCGTGCGCGATCTGGAAGATTGGCTGATCGGCACCCTCGCCCGCTTTAACGTGACCGGGGAACGGCGCGCCGGACGGGTCGGCATATGGGTCGAGAAGGACGGACAGGACTGCAAGATAGCCGCCATCGGCGTGCGCGTGCGCCGCTGGGTCAGCTACCACGGCGTGTCTCTGAACGTGGAACCAGACCTATCCCACTTTGAAGGGATCGTGCCCTGCGGCATCCGCGAGCACGGAGTCACCTCACTGGCCGACCTCGGCCTGCCGGTCACCATGGCCGACGTGGATCTGGCCCTACGCGCTAGTTTCGCAGAAGTCTTCGCCTAGATTGCCAGCCAAGCCTGGTAGCCGAAGCCCGCGGCTAAGGCGCCGAGGCCCGAGAGGACCAGGTACCAAGCGAAAACGCCCCGGCGCACTAGGGCGAAGACGGCCATGGCCGCAGGCAGGCTGGTCACGCCGCCGGCCACGAGGAAGGCTAGGGCCGCACCCGGCGCCATGCCCATATCGAGCAGGCCGCCGATCAGCGGGATCGCGGCATAGCCGTTCAAATAGGCCGGCACGCCCAGGATGACAGCCAGCGGGATCGCCTGCAGGGGTTCTCCGCCCAGATACTGCGCGATCATATCGGCGGGCAGCCAGGCGACCATGAGGCTCTCCAGCGCGAAGGCCAGCAGCAGCCACTTGGCCAGGAACAAAGCGATGCTGCGGGCCTCGGCGGCAAAGGCCGCACGCCGCGCCGGATCGCGCCAGACCGCCCAGGTGACCTCCACCGGCCCCAACGACGGCGTGCCACAGCCGCCGCACCCCACGTTGGCGCGCAAGGGATCGGTCAGCAGCCCGGCGCGGGCCAAACCGAAGGTCGCGAAACCGCCGGCCAGGCCAAGGCCGAAGGCCGCGACGGTCTTGGCCAGGGTCAATTCCAGCCCGACACCGGCCCACATGATCACGAACATCTCCGGGTCCATGATCGGCGAGGCCAGCCAGAACGCCATGACCGCCGGCAAGGGTACACCAGCCGCCAGCAAGGCGGCGATCAAGGGCACCACGCCGCAGGAACAGAAGGGCGAGAAGGCCCCGGCGGCGGCGGCGATCATGATCGCCGTGGGGACCGAGCGCGACACCGCCGCGCCGATCAAGCGGTCCGCGCCGGCCGCCTTGAGCCAGGCTGCCAGCACCACCGAAACCAGGAGGAAGGGCGCGATCCAGGTGAAGGAGTCGAAGGTGAAGACGACACTGTCCCAGGCCTGACGCGGCGAGACGGCGAGCAGCCCGGCGAACACCAAGGCCAAGGCCAGCCATACGCGATCGAGGCGGCGCAGCACGCGGGTCGCGCTTGTGACGCTCAAAGACAGATCGGTCATGCTCGTGGTCCTTCGGACTGAAATGTTAGATCGCGAAATTCAGGCGCAACATGTGGCGCCGGTATCTTGCGCGTGGGTTCGAAAGGCCTCCCAACGAAGGCCGTGCGGATCCTCGATCCAGGCCTTGTCTTGGCGCGCATAGCAGCAGGAAACATCGTGCCGCTTCTCGCTGCCGTGCCCGGCGGCTTCCATGCGTTGCAGAACGTCGTCGAGTTCCTCGTCGCGTTCGACTTGAATGCCCAGATGATCTACGCCCGCACCGCCGCAGGACGAGCTCACCGCAAAATTGACCACGGGATTGTCCAGCATCCATTTCGCGTAATCGTCCTTCACGACGCTTGGCGCGGTGCCGAACAACGCGGTGTAGAAGTCGATCGAGGCATCAAGGTCCTCAACCCCTAGATTGATATGAATGCGCTTCATCTCGGCCTCTCTCGTTCGGTGACGTCATACTCTCGTGCACGTTTATATTTAATTATTCCGGAATTATCGAATTAACTCACGCAAAAAATAGTTAGCTCGCCGCGCTGCATTGGCCCTCACCACCGGCGCCGACCCCGGCGCAGCATTCCTCGGTCAAAAAGCCGATCACTTGGTCCATCAGCGCGTAATTCGACCGGCAGCGCAGCACCCGCCCCTCGCGCTCCTGATGGACCAGTCCGGCGTTCACCAGATGGCCCAGGTGGTGGGATAGGGTCGAGGCCGGAACGCCCAAATGATCCTGGATATCGCCGACAGGCAGACCCGCCTCCCCGGCCTTCACCAGCAGGCGAAAGACCTCCAAACGGGTCGGATTTCCCAGTTTCTCCAGGCAACGGGCGGCTTGTTGCGGTGTCATGGCGGAAATATAGCGTGGCCTAAGGCCGGAGTCAACGATATTTCCAGAATTATCGAATTAAAGCGACTTATGGGCCTCTGTGCCGTGGGCGCCTGCCGTGAACTCCTAGACGCCGACAAGTATTGGACCGGCGGCTGGGTAAAGGCGTCGGCACACGGTTCAACACCGGTCGTGACTCCGCACGTTTCGATAGTCCCGCTTTGTGCCAAGACCGGTCATCACTGGCGCTTCACGAGCTTGGAATAAAAAGGTTCAACAACTTGATGTGCGTCCTTCACAACGCTCGGCCAACCGTGCCGGAGTTTTTCGGACCATTGTGCAGATAGTTCGCCATTCGACGACACGTCAACTTCGATGTCACGAATGCCTATGGATGCTGCATCACTAAAAGCGTCTGCGTAGAAGCCCACTGGAATTGGCGCCACCTCAATAAATGCTCCGCTCTCCCTGTCGGTCACAGAGACGTAGAGTAGAGATGGATTGGGGTGAGCTGCAATCGTCGAGGCTACTTTCAGTATGTATTGCTTGTACGGCTTCGATCTAATCAAGAACCGTAAGTCTTCGCCATGCTGCCCAACCGCTTTGTCGGCGCGGTCAATAAGCTCACAAGCGTTGGGCCGAATGCTCTTCAAAGCAGCGACAGTCCCGCGCCGAGCGATCTCAGTAGCGCCGCTGTTGTTGGGAAAGTCGTGTGAGACGCCCACATATGTGTAGCACTGCCACCAATCACCGCCTTCATCGGTTACCCTCACTGCTCCCAACTCAATAGAAGGCGTAAAGCAGAGATATAGCGAGTCGTAAGAACCCAGGCTCAGTTCCTCGCCATTGAGAAACCAAGCCATCCGGCGGCCGTATGCTGTTACGTCCTCTTTCTCCAGATACCGGTTTCGATCTGGGCCGAAGTAACGGATATCGAAAATACGGGAGGGACGACCATCCTTCATTCTTACATTTCCGATTGATCATGTTCTCAACAAGAGAATAAGTGTACTGGGTAATGCCAACGACAATATATCCGGCGCTCAAACACGCAAGTCTCGACATCCGAATAGAGTCAAAACTGGTCATTATCCGATTTGGCTGACGTTGGACTTTATGGACCTGTGAGCGGACATCGTCGCTCGCAGTCGCCACCAACCAATGAGTCCACGTCCTAATTCGTGTCGTAGACCTCA
Organism: Kiloniellaceae bacterium; assembly: GCA_021776095.1. GTDB lineage: Bacteria > Pseudomonadota > Alphaproteobacteria > Kiloniellales > J153 > JAJFGN01. The sequence continues at coordinate 40,278 of JAJFGO010000022.1, forward strand.
TGCTTCCAGCGCTCGACTTCTTGTTGGAAGGCCACCGCCTCGGGTACGAAATCGCCGGCGCAAGGCGGTTCGGGGCGAAAGTGGCCGTGGCGGTCTTGGCCGCGCATCAGGGTTGCGCTTTCCCGGTCGGTCTTGGTCTGGCGCACGCGCGGGGTCAAGTACTGCAAGGTTAGGCCGATGCGCCGACCGTCGCTCGGGTTGCCGTGGGAGGCGTGCATGACCCAGCCGTGGTGCAGGGAGGCCTCGCCCGGCGCCAGCACCACGTCGACCGCCGCGGCCTCGTCGATGGACACGTCGATCTCTTGGCCCCGGTGCAGGATGTTCGCCGGGTCGTGAGTGTCGCGGTGCGGCCGCATGCCGGCGCGGTGCGACCCGGGCAGCATCTTCATGCCGCCGGTCTCCGGTCGCGCCGGGCTGAGCGCGATCCAGGCGGTGACCACCTCGTCGCAATCGAGGCCCCAATAGGTCAAGTCCTGATGCCAGGAGACGAAGCGCCGGTCGTGCGCCTCTTTGATCACATAGGCCGAATCCCACAGCAGGATGTCCGGCCCTAAAACATCCTCGACCGCGTCGAGCAGTACGGGATGGTGGGCGATCTCCCAGGCACTGGAAAGGATCAGGTACGGCTTGATCTTGTAATGCAGGGGCCCGTGCGTGGCCTCGGCCGCCTCCAGGCGCGCCCGGTGGCCGGACGCGTCCGACGGGCTCAAAAGCGAGATCGGAAAATGATAACCCCGATCCCGGTAATCGGCGATTTGCTCGCGGTCAAGTAACTTGCCCATGGCCTGCACTCCGAATCCTTCGCCCCCATTTGTGACGACGTGTCAGATATCCGCCGACTCTACCACGTTGCGCCGTCGGGCGCGCGATTCGCGATGCGAAATGTAGGTCACGCTGGCCACCACCACGCCGCCGCCGATCCAAGTCCAGACATCGGGCTGCTCGCCGAAAATGTAATAGCCGAGCAAGGTCGCCCACACCAGTTGCAGGAAGGATACCGGTTGTGTCGCGGTCAAATCAGCGGCCTGAAACGCGCGGGTCAAGGTGTAGTGGCCGAGGGTTGCGATGACTGCGGTCAAAAACAACCAGGCAAGTTCCTCCCAGGTCGGCGTCCGCCACACCAACAAAGCCGGCGGCAGCAGCACCAGGGTCACGAAGACCGATAGGAACGCGACAATAGTAGAGCTCGATTCGGTCTCGGTCAGCTTCTTGGCCAGCAGAAACGAGGCGGCGAAGAGCGGCGCCGCCGTCAATTGCGCCAGTGCGCCCAGGCTGACCTCCTCTATCCCCGGACGCACGATGATCATGGCGCCCGCGAAGGCAACCAAGACCGCGCCGATCCGACGTGCCCGCAGGCTCTCACCCAGAAACAAGGCCGCCCCGATGGTGGTGAATATGGGTGCGGTGTAGCCGAGCGCGGTGACCTGCGCGATCGGAATCCGCGCCATGGCGACGAACCACAGCATGACCCCAACCCCGTGAACCAAGCCGCGCAGCGCGTGTAGACCCAGGCGTCGTGGGACCAACCCGGTGCCGACCTGCCTGTACAAGACCGGCAGGATCAGGAGCAAGCCGAACACATAACGCAGAAAGGCGGCCTGCACCGCGGCCATATCGGTGCCCAGATGGCGCACGATCCCGGTCACACAGACGAACAGAAGACCTGTCATCAGCATCCAACCGACGCCGCGCAAATTGCCGGCAGCGCGTTGCGCAGCCGCCGCGCCCGCGGGGCTCGACAATATGGGAGATGGCATGACTGGTAGTCCAAGAAAGCTCTACAGCCATCGATCTTGCCCGAAAGATCGGCCAGGCGCGAGCCTGTCGTCGCCAGCCACCGGCACGGCCCAGCCGGATAGACGCTTGGTTGGAGAGACGGTCGGCCCCGCGGCGTATCCGGGTCGGACCGGTCTTAACCGATACGCTGTGACGTTGCGCCGGGCCCAACGCCCGGCGCCCGCCCGGTGCAGCGCAGCACCGCCGCCTCGTCGGCCCCGACCAGGGTGTCACGCAGGAATTCGCGGACCCGATCCGCGCCATAGGGGCCGTTGCGCATCAGATATTCCATACCGCCGTTCAGACGGGCCATGTCCTCGCCGTTGAGATCGCGCCCGGCGACGACCAAAAGTGGAATCCGAGCCCAGTCGTCGTTGCCACGCAGCCCATCCAAGAACTGAAAGCCATCCATGAGCGGCATGTCGAGGTTCAGCAGGATGATGTCCGGCCTTTGGTCCCGGAGCGTATCGAGTCCTTCGCGGCTGTTTTCCGCCTCCATCACGGTCCAGCCGTCAGGCTCCAGGTACCGGCGTAGGGATTGCCTGGCCGTCGGGTCATCCTCGACCAAGAGGACCCCGCCGTCCGCGTGGGTTGGAAAGCTGCGCCGCAGCGTTTCCAACAAGCGCGCCCGGTTGACGGGCTTGGGCAGGCAGTCGTAAACGCTACCCAAACAAAACTGCGACCCAACGCTGCCGGGCGCCTCGACGCTCTCCAAAGGTGCGCACAGCATGACCGGAATGTCGGCGACTCCGGGCGAGGCCTTAAGGGTTGCGATGACATCCCACGCGCTAGGCTGCACGAGGGCCGCGTCCAGAAGGATCATGCCCGGCATGGCACGGGCGGCAATGCGTACGCCGGCGGTGCCGTCGGCCGCGGTAAGGATCTCCATGGGCTCGCCATCAAGCGACGCCACCAAGGCCGCGAGCTTGGCCGAATTACCGATAAATAGCAGCTTTGAGCGAGGAACCGCTTCCGCGTTCACTGCCATTTCGGCCCCGCCAACCGGACCGTCCCAATCGTTGCGCGCAGGAACCAGGGGCAAACGGAACGTAAAGCGCGAGCCGATCCCGCGCTCGCTTTCCATCTCGATATCCCCGCCCATCATGCGACTGAGCTTGCGGCTGATGGCCAAGCCCACGCCGGTGCCCCCGCTTTGGCTCGCCCCCGCAGTCTTGGACTGGGTGAAATCGCGAAACAGCTTTTCGATCTGATCGTGGGACACTCCAACCCCATTGTCCGAAACGCGGAACTGAAGGACCGGCGGCTTTGCATCTGTTAGGCGCTGCACCTCGATCCCGATGGTCCCGTCATAGGTGAACCTACAGGCGTTGCTGACCAGATTCATCAGGATCTGCTTGACCCGCAGCGGATCGGCGAAAACCGTGCCCGGCGTCTCGGCCCCGGACACCGCAATCTCGTTGCCGTTTTGCCCCGCCAAGCCCCGCAGAGTCTCGGCGACGTCCTCGACCAAGGTGGCGATCTCGAATTCGCGAGGCCAAAGCGGCATCCGGCCGGACTCGATTCTGGACATGTCCATAAGGTCGTCGACGAGTATCTGCAAATTCTCGCCCGCCCGGCGCACCAACTCCAAAGGCAAGACATAGGCCTCGTGGCCGGCCTCGCGGACATCCCCAATCAGCATCTCGGCGATGCCGACGATGCTATTCACCGGCGTTCGCAGTTCAAGGCTCATATCCACCAAAAAGTTGGAATAGTGCTTGCGCGCGTCCTGTGTATCTTCCGGCACCGCGCTTTCTTTCGCGGTCATGTTCAGAAGGGTCGCGCTCTGCCGTGCCGGCAGGTCATGGACCCGCGCGAAATTCAGAAGCGTTGCCCAGGGCTGCGCCATACCGGTTTCCATTCCGGCGGCTTGCGGTTCAAGCATTTCGGCGCCTTTGCCCGGATCGATTTCTGCCGCCCGCTGTTCCGCCAAGCGAGGCAAAGTCTCCAGCAAGCGCGCGCGTACGCCTCGGCTCATGGTGCTAAGTCCTCCTGACGGTCATTCGATAAGGCACTATTGGACAACTCAGCGCTAGAATATGTCGAAATTACGCATGCTTGGCCCTTGATCTATCCAACTTGGTTCATGCCCGATTCGAGCATCCAGATCAACGTTGATAACAATGCCACCAAGACTTCTTGCCAGCTATATTTTTCTCGCTTCCCGCGAAAGTCGGTTCTATTCCCGAATAGTTAACAGCCTCCAAAGAAAGGGGCCCAGGACCGCCGAGATGCCGGATGGGTTGCTGTGCGGAATACAGAAAACACGGGGCCAGGCGCCAAGGCCCCGCCTGTCGAAGTCAGGACGGAGCCGGGCGGCCCGCATAGCGCCGTGGGGCTCAGATCCCACCGGAATGCGACGCCGCTTAGCCTAGGCTGGCGCCAAGGTCGGGTTCACTTGAGCGCCATGGGCGCGGCAAGGAAACCGGGCAAGAGGTTACCCGAGAAGATCGGCGCGCGGGTGCGGCGTCCAGGCAGCGGTTGGGTGACAAGCCTCTTGGTGGCCTTGCCAATGCGTTGCAGGCGCGGCTTGAAGCCGATGCCAACGGCCTGGGGACCGGACGCCGTTGCCGCGTTGATTCCCTTGGGGGGCAACCCGCCGACTCGTGCCAAGGCGTCTTCGACCAAGCGGCGGTTCTGCAGAATACGCGCGTCGCCGCTGCCCTCGGCAGCGGCGTGCCGCAGGTAGGCCCTCGCCTGCTCGTAGCGGCCCTGCAACAGGAAGGAATATCCCAGGTTGTTCAGCGTCTGCGCCGAGTGCGGATCAATCGCCAGCGCCCGGCCATAGGCCCGCAGGGAAAGATCGAAGCGGCCGAGCCGGTCAAAGGCCACGCCCAAACCGTTCCAAGCTTCGACCGATTCCGGCGCGCCGGCCAACTCGGCGCGGAAATGCACGACGGCCAGGCCGAGACGCCCGGCGACAAGCGCTTGCTTGCCGCGCTCGTAATCGCTTTCTTCAGCCAGTGCGGTATCGGCGGTGAGTTGCGGCATGCTGGCCATAAGGGCCGAGCCCAAGTCCGCGCAACCGCCCAGCAAAATGGCGGCAGCGGCAAGTGCCCGGAATGGTGCCCGGCCGATCCGTCGACTCTCCAAAGCTCTTCGCGGGTTAGGTATCCCCATGACGCCCCACTCACCGGCCAAGGTTGGGCAGGATGTCGCGCAGAATCGCGATCACGCCAGGCAAGAGCACGACCGCGATCATCGCGGGAAGAATACAGATCACCAGGGGGGCGGTCAGTTTCACAGGCAAGGTGTGGGCCCGCTCTTCCGCTCGCAACATACGGGCCGCGCGCATGTCCTCCGCCTGCACACGCAGGCTTCGGGCGATCCCCGTGCCCAGGGCCTCCGACTGAATCACTAGGGTGGCGAAGGACGCGATCTCGGGCAGACCGCTGCGCTGGGCAAATCCGCGCAAGACCGCGCCGCGCTCCCGGCCCGCACGCAACTCTCGCCCGATGCGTGTCAGCTCGTTGGCGACGGGCGGATGCACGGGCGCAATTTCGAGCGCGACCCGGCTCAAGGCGGCATCGAGGCCCAGCCCCGCCTCGACGCACACCACCATCATGTCCAGGGCATCGGGAAATCCGAACCTCAAGGCCGCGCGCCGCCGATGCCGCTGCCATCCACGCCAGCGGCCGGGAGCCATCCAGCCCAGCAAGGCCGGCAAGCCAAGCACGTAAATCGCATGGGCCCAAGACGGCGCGGCGCCAAGCGCCCACAACATCGAGCCGACACCCAAGGGCAGCGCAAGAGCCCAGACGAGCGGCCAAAAAACCGCTTCGCGACGGGGCTCGTCGTTCGAAGGATCGGCCAAGGCCGACGGCGCGCTGGCCTGGTGCGACTTGACGACGTCGCCCAAGCGGCGGTGCGTAACAGCCAACGGTGTGGCGGCGGCAATGCCGGTAACCGCCAGAAAGACGGCGAGGAACGCCAGGGCAAGGCTGCCGGCCAGCAAGCTGCCAACGGCATCCGTCAAACCGGCGGCGGCGCGCGCGAGGCTGGCAGCTTGCTCGAACACGCGGCGGCCTCCTCTATACCCGAAGTGCCGCCATGCGGCGCATCAAGAGAATGCCGAAGACTTGCAAGGCCCCGGCGCCCAACAAAATCGGCAGGAACAACGGGTCGCGCGCGGCCTCGCCGTAGATAGCTGGATTGGCCGCCATGATGAGCGCGACAAAGACAATCGGCATGACTGCCAGAACCCGTGCCGAAAGCCGGGCCTCTGCCGTGTGAGCCTGGACCTTGCGGGCCAGGAGCGACCGCGCGCGCATCAGGTCGGCCAGGCGTTGGAGGACCTCTGCCAAATTGCCGCCGGTCTCGTGCTGCAGACTGACCGAGGCGACGATGAAGCGCAGGTCCTCGACGTCTACTCGCGACGCCAGATGACCGAGTGCCTGGCGCAAGTCCAGGCCATAGGTCATTTCGTCGACTGCCTTGGCGAACTCGCCGGCGATCGGTTGCGGCAGATCGGTCACCACCATGACCATGGCGCTGGCAACCGGGTGACCGGCGCGCAGAGACCGCACCAAGACCTCCAAGGCATCTGGTAGTTGGGCGGCGAAGCGCGCCAGGCGCCGGTGCCGGCGATAGCGTAAGTAGGCGACGGGAACACCCAAGCCGCCAAGCAAGCCAACGGCAAGCGCGAGCGTGGCTATGGCCCATACGGGCGCCGACCCCAGGCCCGATAATAGCAACAGTCCGACGACCGTCAGCGCGAGCACGGCGCCTAGACTGGCCATGACCAACAGCAGCCAGCGCGGCCCAACGACGTACCCGGCCTGGCTCAGCAAGCGGGCCAAGCGGCGTTCGGCGGCCAGCGCTGGACCAGTGCCGCGAAGCGGATGGCGATGCGCGCGCCGTAAGTTCCCGGACGCGTTAGCGGCGGTGGCGGGTGCCTCCTCGGTCCCCAGACGTCGGCGCCGCGCCAGCCGCCAGCCCCGCCGGGCACCGTGAAACTGCCAAACCCCATGAGCCAATAGAAAAACCGCCAGAAACATGGAGGCATAAAATCCGTACAACAGTGCGCCCGGATCGAGTCCCATGGCGTCTCTATTCCAGCGGCCGGGCGGGGTCGAAGGTCTCGGCCGGGACCTCGATCCCCACGGCGTCCAGCGCACCCATGAAAAGCGGCCGCACGCCGGTCGCCCGATATTCGCCCCGGATCGCGCCATCGCGCGACGGACCGGGCCCTGACCCCTGCCCCTGCCTGTGAAAGCGCACGATCTCGTGCATGGTCACCACGTCACCTTCAAGGCCGGTGATCTCGCTCAAGCTAACCACCCGTCGACGGCCATCGCTCATGCGTTCCATCTGGATCATGACGTGAAGGGCGCTCGCAATCTGCCCGCGCATGCTACGTATGGGCAGGTCGATCCCCGACATGCCCAGCATCTGTTCGAGCCGCAGCAGTGCGTCGCGGCAAGAGTTTGCGTGGACCGTGGTCATGGAGCCTTCGTGGCCGGTGTTCATGGCCTGCATCATGTCGAAGGCCTCGCCGGCCCTGACCTCGCCCAGGATGATGCGGTCTGGGCGCATGCGCAGGGCGTTGCGCACCAGATCGCGCTGAGTCACTTCCCCGCGGCCCTCCATATTGGCCGGCCGGGTTTCCAAGCGCGCCACATGAGCCTGCTGCAATTGCAACTCGGCCGCGTCCTCGACCGTCACAATCCGCTCGCGCGGGCCGACGAAAGCCGACATGGCATTGAGCAACGTGGTCTTGCCGGAGCCGGTACCGCCGGAGATCACGACATTGCGCCGGCACATGACGATGCCGCGCAGCAATTGGACGAGTGGCGCGGGCAGCGTGCCCAGCTCGACAAGGCGCGCCATGTCGATAGCCGTTGGCGCAAACTTGCGGATCGACAGAAGCGGGCCGTCGACCGCGAGCGGCGGAATGATCGCGTTGATGCGCGAGCCATCGGCCAGCCGGGCATCCACCATGGGTTGGGATTCGTCAACCCTGCGCCCGACTGCGGAGACGATCTTGTCAATAATTCTAAGGAGGTGCCGGTCGTCCTTAAAGCGAACCGGCGTTTCTTCCAGTTGCCCCCCGCGCTCGACGAAAACATGCCGGTGCGTATTAACCAGTATGTCGGTGACGCTGGCATCCTTGAGCAAGGGCTCCAGCGGCCCCAGGCCAATTAGCTCATCGAGGATGTCTTCGACCAAGCGAGTGCGCTCACCTAAATTGAGGGGCGCCGGGTCGCGGTTCAGAAGCTCGCGCACGATCTCGCCGATCTCGCGCCGGAATTCGTCGCGTGGCATGGTCTCGATCGCCGCCAGATTGAGCATGTCGAGCAAGCGGTGGTGCAGCGACACTTTCAAATCGGTGTAGCGCGGTGAGGCTTCGGCGAAGCCGTGGGCGGCCTCGTAGGGCACCGGAGTCTCGGTGGATCCGCGGGCGGGGCCAAGGCCCGATCGGAGGCCAGCCGCAGGCGCGTCCATATCGAGGTGCCAGGCTTCGGTGGGGCGCAAGCTGGGCGGCCACATGATCACGGCACCTCGCCAGCGGCGATATGCCGGCCCATGGTACGGGGCACGCCGGGTGCATTAGGGGCCCTTTGCGCAGCCGGCTCCTGCGCCAAGGCCAGGGCCAAGCCGTCGGCCAGGCGCCGCAGATCCCGATGGACCCGCGAGCGACGCGCAACAGTGACCAACGGCACGCCGCGATCGAGGGCTTCGTTAAAGGCGGCCGCGTCCTCGGCGACCGTGAAGTCGAAGGGCCGGCCCAGCGCCCGTTCCGCCTCGCGCTGGCGGCCGCGCGCACCCCAGGATCGGCGATTTAGGACCAAGCGCGTCGGCACGCCGCCCAAACCGTGCTCGGACAAGGCATCGAGTTGACGCCGGGCACGCCGCACCGAGGCCAGACCAAGTTGCGCCACCAGTACGATCAGGTCGCATTGGCTCAACGCGGCGTGGCTCCACCCAGTCCACGCCGAGGGCAAGTCCAGCACCGCGGTCCGATACTCGGCCCTCGCCAATGCCAGAGCGTCGGTCACGAAGCCGCCGGTCAAGGCGTCGAGCGGCAACAACACGCGAGGCGCGGCCAAAATGTCCAGGCCGCTGTCATGATGCCCCATGACACTGCGCAGCAGCGCGCCGTCGAACCGCTCGCGCGCCTCCAAGAGATCGCCGAGACCGACCCGGTCATCTAAATCGAGCGATAGGGCCGCCGTGCCGAACTGCAGGTCGAGGTCGAGCAGGCAAACCTCGGATTCGGCCTGATGGGCGCGCCGGGCGGCCAAAATGACGGCGCTTTGCACCGCCAACGCGGTGGCGCCGCTACCGCCGCCGGCCTTGAGGAAAGCCACCACGCGGCCGCCGGGGCGTGCGCCAGGCCTCGCACCCGCCACCTGGCGCAGATCCTGCAACGCGGTCAAGAGGTCGCCAGCTTCGATGGGCTGCGGGATTAGGTCGTGAAGTCCCAGGCGCATGAGCGGGCGCACGTCGGATAACTTAGCGCCGCGGCAGGCCGCCATCAGCGGCACGCCGGGAAAGGCCGCGTTCAGAGTGGCGACGGTATCTCGAGTCCCCTCCAGATCTTGTGTGGCAGCTTCGAACAGGATTGCGTGGGGCGCCGGCTCCGGCGCCAAATGAGTCAGCGCCTCCGGCAGAGAGCCTTGCAACAGGGAAAGACGCAGGCCGGGCATGGCATCGCACAGTGCGCGCAGGGCAACGGAGTTGTCGCGATCTTGCATCACGGCGGCGAGGCGCAGCGGCCCGCCATATACAGCCTCGGCCCTCATGGGCCAGCCCCGTCCTCGGCGGTCAGGCTGGCCCTAAAATCGGGCATGGCGATGGCCGGCAGTTGCAGAAAACCGATCGCCAGGAACTCGAAACGAAGATCGCGCAGGCGCACCGTGACCACGGGATCGAGATCCGGGCCGGCTGGATTGCCGGCCAGGCCCAAACCTACATGGCGATACTCGACAATCACATTAGCCGGTTGAATCCGGCGATCGTAGGCGCGCATGGCCGCGACGATGCGGGCGAAGGCTGCAGCGTCCAGCAAGGCGGCGTCCAAGGCCGCCAGAGCGCCGCCGCAACCCTCGGCGGTACACAGGATCGGATTGGGGCTCAGGGCCGAAACCGGTACCGCCGCGCCGGCGGGCGCGGCCAAGATGCCGTCGAACTGCTGAACGTCGAGCGCCGCCGGATCGTGCACAATGGCTGCGCGCACGCCAACCTGGGTCGCGCGCGCCGCTAGGTTCCATTGCCAAAGGGCGCGCGCGAAATCCACGGTCCCCAGCACGGCGATGAGGAAAACCACGGCGACCAGAGCGAATTCAACCGAAGACGTACCGCGCGCATTACATGGTCCCCGCGCGCACCTCGGCGCTGTGCCCGTTGGGCCTCCATCGTGGCGATCTTGGGTCATGGCAAGCGGGACTTTCTAAACACCAAGCCGCGCGGTCTTGTGCGCAACCTGAAGAGTGAAGGCGGGGCCGAGACCGAGCGCCCGCGCGGGACCGAAGCGAAACGGCACGCGGGCACGCACGACAATGCTGGGAACCGCGGCGGCGCCGGCGAAAAGGCCATCCAGGGTGCCGGACGCATTGTCCAGGCATTCGAGCGTCACGCCAATTCCAGTCGCCGCTTCGCTCAGGTTTGCCGCGTGCCAGCCGATCACCAGGCCGTCGCTGGCGGGATCGCCATCGACCCGCCCGGTCATGGCCAAGCGTATGGCGCTGGAAACATTGGCCCGGCCGCGATCGAGATTGCCAGCCATGCACCTTCCCGCGGCAATACCGGGCTCTGCGCGAGCGAGAAAACGGGCGGCGTCGCGCACGCTCTTGGAGACGGTGTGATAGTCACCGAGCATTCGCCCACCATCGACCGCCAAGGCAAAGAGCGCCATGAGCAGCGGCAGGATCAAGACAAACTCAACCGACGCGGTGCCGGCTTGCCGGCGCCCGGTCGGCCGGCGCCGATGGGTTGGCCGGCCAGTCATTCGCGCAATACCACACGGTCGCGGGCGACCAGCGGCGGCGCGGCGCCTACTGCCTGGGGCCCGACGATTTCGACGTAGATGGCATTGGCTGCCAGTTCGCCGACGGCTTCGCTGAGAAACAAGCTCAAGGTCGGGGCACCGCCGGCCAGAGGCACCGTCCCCGCCCCGCGCAGGGCATCGGAGCCGAAGGCGGCAACAATCGCCCGGCAGTTGGCGACCAGAGCACCGAGCAAACGCCGGTCGGAGGCCCGGGGCGAATCCGCCGGCGCTTGGGGCAAGCTTGCCGTGCCGCCGCCGAAACACTGTGGCCGGCCGAAGACCGGCGGGTGGCCAGCCCGCTCCCACGAATAGACTTCCCAGCGACTGAGCCGGCCGTCGCCGTCGAGATCGACCCGATCGTCGGTCCCCAAACGGCAGTCGCCGGCCGGGCAGGCATTGAAGGACCACGCCGCCAAATCCAGGCCCCCATGATGGTGGGCCATGTAGGCGGGCAGATCCCAATCCCCCGTGCCGAGCGCGCGTCCGGCGGGCAGGCCCGCGCCGACTGGCGAAATCGCCATGCAATTGTCCGCCGATGCGCTGCCGTCAGCGCGCGGATACGCGCAGTTGTCCCGAGGGTAGCCCAGGTGATCCAGGGGTACGGTCCCTAAGGGGGCATGCCGTCCGGGGCCGAGGAAAGGTTGCGCCGCCGGACCCAGGGCGCCGGGAAAATCGCAGGCCGAAATCGCGCCGCCCTGCGGGACAAGCCCGCTCAAAGAGTTCGGGCTGGGCTGGAAATTGGGATCGAGGGCAAGGTCAGGACCCGCGTAGATGTCGAGCCGGGTGTTGATCGCCGCGGCTAGGTCGCCGGTCGTGGCCGGCGACACGGAAGCCTCGGCGACGCAGGACGGCGCGGCCAGGACCCGGCCCAGGCGACCCGCAACCGCCTCGGGCTCCCCCTCGGTGGCGCAGGTGTCGTCTGCCGGGTCGCAAGTGACGTTGGCGAGCCAGGCCATGGCCCCGGCACCGGGCGCCACGCCGGTCTGCAGGACGATCCCCTTGCCCAGGTGCGGGTTCGGATCGAAACGGGCGCGCAGCACCGTATTTCCGGGCGGCTCGTCCGGATTGCACATCAAGAGGGCCGCCCGGCCGCAGGCATAGCGGTCCCAGGACGCGACGGCGGCGGCCCGCGGCGTCACCATGCCGATACCGCTCAACACACCTGCAAACACGAAGCGCAGGCCGCGCGCGGCACTAACTTCGACGAATCGGGCATCGGCATCGTTCAGGGCCTCGGCGCGCGGGACCAAGTCGGCCAGGAACCTAAACGAGCCGTTGGACATGGCACAGCCGTCGCCCGTACAGGCGAAATCCGTATCGAACCCCGACCGTCCTATCCCGGTGCGGGCGGTGAAGCTATCGGCGTTCCGCGCCGCAGCGCCCGCCGCCGCCCCGGCCGCACGGACCCGCGCGCCGGATCGGCCGTCCAGTTGCGTCGCCCCGGCCAAGGCCGCGGCATCGACCGCCGCCTGCAGGTCGGTTTGAAAAATCCAAGACCGGCCAAAATCGAAAACCAGCCCAATCAGGCCCAGCAAACCCGCCAGCACGGCGACGAGAATCAGCGCGACTGCACCGCCCTCGGCCCGCCTTCGGTCCTGTTGCCGCCAACCCCACGCCAAGTTGCTGCCCCCTAACGATTAACCGCGCCGAAGTCCGTAGTCTCGATTTCTTGCGGCGCGATCACCGTGCCGCTGCGATAACGCTCTAACGCCCGCGAAGCCCGCGCGCCATCCAGCGCCGGTGCGCCCGACCGGGCACGTGCGGGTGCCGGATCGACAACCTGTTGCGCCGTGTTGTGCGCCACCGCGTTGCCAAAATCCGCGCCCAAGTTCTGGTTGTTGGCGCCGCCGGGCGCCGTGGCATCCGCATCGGGGAACGCACAGGCTGTCAGACCCAGAACCGCCCCAACGACGGTCGCGCGCCAAGCAACGTGTTGGTGCCTTCGCATGGCCGACCTCATTTCAAAATGTGTCCATGGTCGGCGGCGCGATTATCGAGTTCGGCGGCCTCGCGCGGCCCGGACGGTTCCAAAGGTTGTGAGCTGCCCGATTCGGGCGCCTCAATTAGCCCATTGAGCCAGAGATCCAGTTCGCTCGGCGGGATTAGGTTGTCGGCCGGTGTGGCCAAGGCGCCGGCCGGCACCGGGCGCACTAAACGCGGCTCGACGATGATGACCAGCTCGCTTTCGTTGCGTTGGTATTGGCTGCTGCGAAACAAGGCGCCGAGGATCGGTATATCGCCCAGCAGCGGCACCTGACGCACCGCGTCCTGGAAGTTCTCCTGCAACAAACCGGCGATGGCGAAGGTTTGACCGTCGCGCAGTTCGACCGTGGTAGTCGCCCGGCGGGTGGTCAACCCGGGCGTGCCGTTGATGGCGACCGAAAAGTCGAGGGCGCTGACCTCCGGGCTGACCACCATGTTGATCAAGCCGTCGTCGAGGACCGTCGGCGTGAAGGACAGGGAGATGCCGAATTCCTTGAACTCGACTGTGATTGCCGCGTCGCCGCTGGCCGCCGCGCCGCTCTGCGCCACTTCGATCGGGAACTCGCCCCCGGCCAAAAAACTGGCGGTATCGCCTGAGAGCGCGATCAAGTTGGGCTGGGCCAGGGTCTTGGCCAAGCCCTTGGTTTCCAGGGCCTCGAACAGCAGGCGCAGACCGGATGCACCGAGAGCGCCGCTGAAAAGGCCGGCGGCAAAGGTATCGGCCCCTATGGAGGCGCCGCGAACCCCGCCCAGCCCGGCCGGAATGCCGCCGAAGGCATCGCCCGAGGAGAAACTGAAATCGCCGTCGAAAGCATCGAAATTCAAGCCGATCCGCTTCAGCGCGTTCCGCGACACCTCAACGAAGCGGACCTTCAGCATGACCTGCTGGCTGCCGCTGACCGACATGAGGTTGGTCACCAGACCGGGTGCGAACCGTTCAGCCAAGGTGACGATCTTCGCCATGCGCCCGGCGCTCGATACCGTGCCGGAGAGTACTAGAGACCCGTTCAGCGGGTGCACCGCAACCGACTCCCCGGGCACCAGTTCACGCAACTTCGCGTCCAAGCCTTCGATGTCGGGACCGACCACGAGATCCAAAATTGCCAGCAGGTTCCGCTCGCGGCCATAGACCGTAAGGCTGGTCGAACCGGCACTCTTGCCGAGCACGTAGATCGAGCGGTCGCTAAGGGCCAGAACGTCGGCGACCTCGGCGTTGCCCAGCATCAAGTCCGCGAAGGGCACATCGAGGCGCAGGATCTGCGATTTGTCGATCGCCACGCTCAGTTCGCCGGCATGCTTGCTGTCGTCGCTGAGCAAGACAGTAGCTTGGCCCGGGTGGGGCGCGCCGGCCAAGACGGCCGCCAAAATCGGCACTGCGATGCCTACGCACGCTAGCCAAGCCCGGATGGGGGTTCGATCGGGCGTCACTGCGACGCCTCGGGCGCGACCTCGTACTCCGAAGCCTCGAGGCCGCGGATGATACGTACCGCCGGGCGCGACGGCGAGGTCAGGTTATCAGCCGCCTGTTCTGCCGCGACGCTTGCGGCGGCCAGGACGCCTCGGTCCTTGGCCTCCCACGCCGCGCCAGCCAGGACCTCGGCATCGCGCTCCGGGCCCGCCGGCAAGTCGCGCGACGAGACGGTACGGAATTCGCGGCCCGGGGCGGCGCCGTCGAGCCCGCGCAAGGCCAGCGAGAGCGTGCCGATCTTGTGGGCCAGGGCCAGTCGATGGGCTTGCTCCATGGTGACCTCCAAGGTCACGGCGCGCGACCGCGCGCCAGATGCGCCCCCCTGACCACCCGTTGCCGGCTCCAGGCCCAGGACGCGCACGTCTTGCAGCAGAACGGCGGCACGCAGATCCCGATCGCGCGCGCCCTGCGATCCCTCGCGCGCGATCAGAACATCGACCCGGTCGCCGGGCCCGATAAGGCGCGCCAGTCCCGGCGGACCGCCGAGCTTGACCACAACTGCGCGCATCCCCGGCCCGATGGTCGCCGCCAGGCGCGCCGGCGGGCCGAAGCCGCTGATCTTGTCGGTCAGGATGGGCTCGTTGGCCGCGATCGGCCGCAGCACCACCGGCGCCGGCATGTCGGGCGTCTTGATCAGCCGGTCCAAGACATGCAAGGCGCCGGCCGGCACCGCAGTCTTTGGCCAATCGACCAGCTTCACGTCCGCTGGGCGCAGCCTTTCGCCATAGCTCAAGGTCCTGCTGGCGACCGCGAGGGGAACGGTCGCGAGCTGTGGCGCGGCCTTGCCGTTTTCTTCGGCCGGCGCCGAGCGGCCAGCCTCGGCGCTCAGCCAGGCATGGGCCAGGGCAACCGAGATACCGGCCAGAACCAAGGCCACACTGAGAGTGACGAAGGCGCGAATCTGCATCTGAATGGCTCCGAAACCGAGGCGGCGGACGCCGCGGGTCCTGCTAGCCCGTTGTACAGTCGGTGTTGTCGCCGTTGATGCAATTCGCGGCCTGCTCCATCTCACCAGAGATCGAATCGCTAAGCAGCCCTGCCGCCGTAACGATGCCTCCCCCTATCACGGCGAGAAGCAACGCATATTCGACCGACGATATGCCCCGGCGGTCGCCCATGAGGCGCCGCAGAAAGTTCCCCAGCTTGGTCAATTCGATACCCCCCGTTGTTCCCCGTTATTCGTGTTTCAGCGCTATATGACGATACGGACCGTATCGCTTGGGCGCGGCAATTCTCCCTTCCAACGCCTCACCCCTACCGAGATCCGACTGGCCCTGAGCTCAGCCCAGGAAACTGCCATCTTGCTGTTCATATTGTGCGGGGCGTGATCGCGGCGTGATCGCAGTAGAGCCGGGCCCGTAACCGGAATTAACGCTTCGCCGACCGTGCCCCGGTTGCTTAGAGCCGGAGCAAACTTCGTTCAAGATCAGCGTTTTATGGCTTAACACACTATTATCATTGTCATTATGACCCTTCTTCGAATCTAGGCAGTATAAGAATCGATTCACGCCAAGCCTGCGGTGGCGCGGCATTTCCCCACGGCCCGCGGCGCGCCAAAATGTCGCCTATGCCGCTGATCGTAATCGGGAATTAACCACGATCTGTTTTGCTGGAACCGAGTTCTTCAGGCGTCGTGGTTGAACTTGAATCGCTTGTCCTCGCCTGTTCTTATGCCAGCGCCGGCGTGTTCGAACAGCCAGCCCCGGGGTACGGCAGGCGGCATTAAGATGAAGGGTCAATGAGCGAGCACCTCCCCGTCTTGATCACCGGCGGCGCCGGCTATATCGGCAGCCATGCGGTCCACGCCTTTGTCGCGGCCGGTCACCCCGTGGTCGTATTGGACGACCTATCCACCGGCCAACGCGACGCGGTGCCCGACACGGTGCCCTTCGTGGAAGGCAACGTTGGCGACGCGGCGCTGGTCAGCGCGACCATTCGCGATCACGCCATAGCGGCGGTGGTGCACTTTGCCGGCAGCGTCTCGGTGCCGGAATCGGTCGCCGACCCCTTGAAGTACTACCGGAATAATTCCGGGGTCAGCCGCGACCTGATCCAAAGCTGTGTCGACACCGGTGTCCGGCATTTCATCTTTTCTTCGACCGCTGCCGTTTACGGTATCCCCGACAAAGTGCCCGTGCTCGAAGACGCGCCCACAGTGCCAATCAACCCCTACGGCACCTCCAAGCTGATGACCGAATGGGTGCTGCGCGATACCGCCGAGGCGCACGATTTCAACTATGTCGCCCTGCGCTATTTCAATGTCGCCGGCGCCGATCCCCAAGGCCGCACCGGACAACGCTCGGCGAGCCCCACCCACCTGATCGAGGTCGCCATCAAGACGGCGCAGGGATTGCGCGCCCAGATGGAGGTCTTTGGTGAGGATTTCGATACGCCGGACGGAACCGGCGTGCGGGACTACATTCATGTCGCGGACCTGGCGGAGGCGCATGTCTTGGCTTTGCGCCATTTGCATGGCGGGGGACGAACCGCGACATTGAATTTGGGCAATCAGCAGGGCTTCTCGGTTCGCGAAGTAATCGAGGCGGTGCAACGCATTTCCGGCCACCCAATCCAGGTCAAAACCGCGCCTCGCCGTGCTGGCGATCCGGCCTGCCTGGTTGCCGATGCCTCGACGGCGCGGCGCTTGCTCGGCTGGCGGCCGCAACGCGCGGACTTGGATACACAGATCACGGATGCTTGGCGCTGGCAGCAGAGCCGGCTCACGGAAGGGACTTAAGACGCCATGGGCGAATCAAGCGATCGGATCTATCCCGTTGTCTTGTCCGGTGGATTGGGCACCCGGCTGTGGCCGCTCTCGCGCGCGCTCTATCCGAAGCAATTGCTGCCCCTGCACGGTGAGAACAGCATGCTGCAGGAAACTCTCGCGCGGGTCGGCGACAGCGGGCGCTTTGGCCCGCCCCTGCTGATCTGCAACGGCGAGCACCGTTTCATCATCGCCGAGCAAATCCAAGCCTTGGGCGTAACGCCGCAGGCTATCGTGCTTGAGCCGGAGGGGCGCAACACGGCGCCGGCCGCCGCCGTCGCGGCGCTGATGCTACTGCGCGAGAGCCCCGACGCCTTGCTGCTGGTTCTGCCCTCGGACCATGTCATCGAGGACCGCGCCGGCTTTTTGGCGGCGGTCAGCCAGGCGGTGCCGGCGGCGCGCGCCGGCGCCATGGTAACCTTCGGCGTCGTGCCCAGCGGGCCCGAGACCGGCTATGGCTATATCCGCCAAGGCGTGGCCCTCGACGGGTCCGGTACCTGTCACAAAGTCGAACGCTTCGTCGAGAAGCCACCCCGGAAACGAGCCGAGGAAATGCTCATAGAAGGCGGCTGGTGCTGGAACAGCGGCATGTTCCTATTCGCCGCAAAGGCCTTTCTGGAGGAACTGGAACGCTTCGAACCCGGCATGGCTGCGCACTGCCAAGCGGCGATCGAGCGGGGACAGGAAGACCTCGATTTTTTCCGACTCGATCCGAAATCCTTCGCCGCCTTGACCGGCAAGTCGATCGACCACGCGGTCATGGAGCATACCAAGTCCGCCGCCGTGGTTCCGGTCCAGATTGGTTGGAACGACATCGGGTCTTGGACTGCCTTGTGGGACGTCGGCGACAAAGACAAGGACGGCAACGTGACCCAAGGCACGGTCATTGCCGAGGGGGCCAAGGACTCCTACTTGCGCACCGACGGGCCCTTGATTGCCGCGGTCGGCGTGCGCGATATGCTGGTGGTCGCCACCCAGGACGCGGTTCTCATCGCCGACAAGGACCACGCGCAGGACGTGAAACAGGTGGTCGAACAGCTTAAGGACATGGGCAGCGACCAGCACCACGCCCACGTACGCGTGTATCGGCCCTGGGGCTCCTACCAGTCGATCGACAACGGCACCGGATTCCAGGTTAAGCAACTGGAGGTCAAGCCCGGCGCCAAGCTGTCGCTCCAAATGCACAACCAGCGCGCCGAACACTGGGTCGTTGTCCAGGGCACCGCCCGGGTGACCCGCGGAGAGGATACTTTCGATCTGGAGGTCAACCAATCGACTTACATCCCGGTGCGCACGACCCACCGCCTGGAGAATCCTGGCAAGGTGCCGCTCAGGGTGATCGAGGTGCAATCGGGTGATTACCTGGGCGAGGACGACATCGTGCGCTTCGACGACGTCTATGGCCGCAGCGAAGGCTAAAGCGGAAATCCGCCTTAGTTGAACAACACGCTGGGCAGCCAGGTCGCCAGGCCGGGGAACGCGGCCAGTACGATCAATCCCAGAATCTGAATCGCGACGAAGGGCATGATCCCGCGATAGATATCCATGGTCGTGATGCTGGGCGGCGCGACGCCGCGCAAATAGAACAGCGCAAAACCGAAGGGCGGGGTCAGGAAACTGGTCTGCAGGTTGACCGCGATCATGACGCCCAGCCAGATCGGGTCGAGTTCCATCATCAGCAGGATGGGTCCGACGATCGGGACAACCACGAACACGATCTCGATGAAGTCGAGAAAGAAGCCCATGACGAACATCAGCGCCATGACCACGAGCATGGCGCCGAACGCGCCACCCGGCATGGAGTGCAGCACGTCGGACACGATCTTCTCCCCGCCCAGGCCCCGGAAGGTCAAGCTGAAGACCGAGGCGCCGAGCAAGATCACGAACACCATGGACGAGACCTGAACCGTGGAGCGCATGACCTCCTTGAGGATGCCGCTGCGGTGAACCCGCCTCAGGCTGATCGCGACGCCGTAGCACAGGACCAGGACGGCAATCCCGGCAAAACAGGCGGCAATCAGATCGCCGGCCGGCACCACATCGCGTTGCAGGCGCAGATCGAACGTGGTGACCAGGAAGACCAGGATCGGCAGGCTCAGCACGGCCACGATGACCGGCCGGGTGCGGTCCGGCTCCAGCGCCCGCCCAGCCAGCAGTATGGCCCCGATGGAGCCCATGGCCGCCGCCTCGGTCGGGGTCGCCACGCCCAGCAGGATCGAACCCAGGACCATGACGATCAGGCCAGCCGGCGGCAGCATGACTTGCGCGACCCGGGCGCGGACCTGGGCCCGGCTGTCATCGGTCTGCATCGGCGGGCAGGCATTAGGTCGAAAATAGGCGACGGTTAGGGTCCAGGCCATATACATGCCGACCAGCACCATACCCGGCAGGAAGGCCCCGGCGAAAAGATCGATGACCGACACCGGATCGGGCGCATAGTTGCCCAAAGACAATTGGGCCTGGGTGTTCGCCCCCTGAAGGATGTCGCCCAGAAGGACCAGTACGATGGAGGGCGGAATGATCTGACCCAGGGTGCCCGAGGCGCAAATCACGCCGCAGGCCAGCTTGGGATCGTAGCCAGCCTTGAGCATGGTCGGCAGGGACAACAGGCCCATGGTCACCACCGTGGCCCCGACGATCCCGGTCGAGGCTGCCAGGAGCATACCGACAAATATCACGGAGATGCCTAGACCACCCCGCATTTGGCCGAACATTAAACCCATGGTTTCAAGAAGTTGCTCGGCGATCTTCGAGCGTTCCAGCATGATGCCCATGAACACGAATAGGGGCACCGCGACCAGAACCTCATTGACCATGACGCCGAAATAGCGCGACGGCAGGCTGCCTAGCAGATTGATATTGAAGACATCCAGGCTGATGCCGATAGCGGCGAAGACCAGGGCGGACCCGGCTAGGGTGAAGGCGACCGGAAAGCCCAGCAACAGAACACCGCAGGCGACACCGAACATCAGCAGGCTGAGCACTTCGCCGAGCAGCGCGCCGTCCATGAGCTAGAGGCCTTCCGGCGGTTTGTCCGCCTCGGCCAGAAACTCGGGATCGCCGCGTAACACCAGGGCCGAGCGGGCGGCGAGCGAGAGGCCTTGCAAGGCTGTCAGGACGCAGAACACCGGGATGATGGACTTGAGCAGGAACAGGCCCGGCAGGCCGCCGGCCTCGCGCGATTCCTCAAGCATGGACCAGGACGACGCCACGTATTCGAAGCCAACCCAGAAGACCAGGACGACCATGGGCATGAGCAGCAAGAAGGCGCCGGCCAGATCGACCATGGCCTTATAGCGCGGACCCGCAGGGCGATAGAGAATATCGACCCGCACATGGCCATTGTGCAGCAAGGTGTAGCCCGCGCCGACCATGAACACGACGCCGTGCATCCAGACGTAAGATTCCTGAAGCCAGACCCAGCCGAAGGAAAAGACGTAGCGCAAAATGACCACGGCGAAGGTCACCAACACCATCAGCAGGGTCAGCCACGCGACCCCGCGTCCGATGACTTCGTTGGCGCCGTCTACCCGGCGAACGAATTGCGCAAGTATGACTCTGGCCCCCTGTGGCCGCCGGCGCCTTTGTGGCGCCGGTCGTTTTCTTGCGTGAGCCCCGCCCTAGCGGCTATCGGCCCCGCGGAATTTGCTGACCAGGCGCCAGACCAGCGGCAAGGCGAGCGCGGCCAAAGCCAGCTTGGCCACGTCGCCGAGCACAAAGGGCGTGAGGCCCCAGGCCAGGATCGGCTTATCCCAACCGAACAAGCCGCCCAGCCACAGCAGACCCGGCACATAGATCACGATGTTGCCCAGCAACATGACGAGCGCTGTGGTGACGATCGAACGGTCCCAGCCGCGTTCGGCCAGCCAGCCGCATAGTGCCGCCGCCAGCACGAAGCCGGCCAGATAGCCACCGGTGCTGCCCAGCATATAGGCCACGCCGATGCCCTTCTCCGGCGTGCCCGAGAAGACCGGCAGGCCCATGGCCCCTTCCGCCAGATAAAGCAGCACTGTTGCCGCGCCCAGGCGCCAACCGAAGGCCATGCCCAGGGTCAGGACCACTAGGGTCTGCATGGTCATGGGGACCGGATAGAACGGCACCTGGACTTTCGCCGAGACGGTCAGCAGAGCAGAGCCGATCAAGGCCAAGACCAGCGCGCGGATGCCGCGCCGCAGCGCGGAGCCGTCCAAGGCGACGGGCCAAATGGTTTCGGCGAGGGTTCCCTGATGAACAGTTAGGACGGACATCCCATAACTCCCTGTTTCTTAGACTTTCCGTGGTTGTCCACGACAGTCCTTGAATACGGCAAGCTCAGCCCGCCTGCAACGAAATATCCCCTAGGTAACGCCTGGCGCCCGGCGGTAGCGGCTGAACATCGCGTAGTCTTTGCGCGGCCCGGTTGCTGTCCAATGCACCGTCAAGAGGCCCGGGCCAAAGGCCTGAAAGCGGCCCCGGTAGGTGTCCGCGCCGCAGAAATGCACCGCCTCCCAGGTGCCGGCACTCAAGTCCAAGTCGTGAAACGGCCGGGCGTCCTCGAAGCAAACCTTCGCCCTCTGGGGTTCGGGAAAGCGATAGACGTGGGCTTGGCGCGCCAAGCCCGCGTGGGCGCCCAGGCGCAGCCGCCCTTCCTCCCGGTAACGCAAGCCGGTGCCTTGGGGCGCGAAGACGGCGCGGCCGTGCAAGGATCCGGCCCGAACGCCGCGCCGATCGTCGATCGCGCGGGCCAGGCGCCAGGCGCCGATCAGGAAGGCCCGCAGGTCTGGAACGCCGCTGGTAGACACCTGTAACGCGGGCATCGCCGTCACGGTTTCGGCTCGGCGTGGCCTAGGTCCCGTGCCGGCGCAATGCGGTCGCGCACCCGCCGCTTCAATTCGGCCGCATCAGGAAAACGTCCCTCCTCCTCGCGCGACCACAGGACGGCGTCGCCCAGGCGCACCTCAAAACGCCCGCCGGTGCCCGCGCGCAGGGTCACGGCGCCCAGCTCGTCCTCGAAGGTGGTCAAAAGCTCCTGCGCCATCCAGGCAGCGCGCAACAGCCAGCGGCACTGGCGGCAATAGACGATCTCGATCTCAGGTAACGCGGACATGGGCCCAGTCATGCCGGGAAGCGGGCCCGAGCGTCAAGTCGGGAGAGACTGGTAAGCACCACCGCCCATGCCCAAATAAAAGCCGAGGACTATTGCGGAGGGAGGTTTGAGATGAGCGAACATTCCATAGCGCCCGGCCGGGCCCACTGGAAATCGGCGGAGACTTGGCGGCGCGCCCTGTTCATGGTGCTATTCGCGATCGTGTTTTGGATCGCGGAGTTCCTGTTGCTCGCGGTCGCGGTGTTCCAGTTCGGCTTCGTGCTGGTGACCGGCGAACGCAACGAACGCCTGCTTCGCTTCGGCGACGATTTGAGCTGCCTGTTCCATCACCTGGTCGGCTACCTGACCTTCCAGACCGAGGAAAAGCCGTTTCCCTTCAGCGATTGGCCGGGCCAGACGCCGGAGGACTGAGCGGCAACGGCGCGGTCAGGCGTGCAGATGGAAGACCTTGTTCATGATCTTCCACTCCCCGTCGACTTTGAGCAGGGTGAATAGGTCGGTGAAGCGGGCGCCGCGCCAGTTGTCGAGTTCGAGCCGCAGGGTGGCGACCGTGTCGGCGAGATCGATGCCGACGATTCGGGCGTCGAGTTCACTCGCCGGACCGTTGGCCTCATGCCAATCGAAGAGCTGCTGAATTGGGCCGGCGAACAGCTCGGCGCCGGCGTAGCCGAAGATCGTCGCGTCGGCGTGGAAAGCCAGTTTCATGTCGTCGCTCCGGCCCGACCTGGCGCCGTCGATGTAGGGCTGGATAGCTTTGGCAATCAGACCTTGCTCGCGCACAGGTGTCGCTAGGTTACTCATGGGTCTTACTCCTCATACACAGGGAACGGAATGGCTTTGGCTTGCGCGTCCCAAGACCGCCTATTCGATGACGACGAAGGTCCGCACCTCGATACTCTCGCGCGGGGAGGCATCGTCGCGGGTGTCCGGCAAATTGAAGGCACTGTGCGGCGTGAAACGGGCGCGACCGTCGTCGAGGCTATCCCAGCCCTTGATCAGGAGCACCTCGCCCTCGGTCATCCGGGGCGCATAAAACCAGCGCTGCGAAGGGTCATGGGCCAGGTTATAGATTTCGCCAACCCGGTCCGGGAAGATTTGGTCCGTCGCGATCAGGTCTTCCTGACGAATACTTGAGGCATCGGCGAG
>JAJFGO010000023.1 GCA_021776095.1 Kiloniellaceae bacterium
TGCCGACATCTCGGTCGCCGTGGCGACGCCGAACGGCCTCATCACGCCCATCGTCAAGGCCGCTGAAACTAAGGGCCTCTCGGGAATCTCCAGCGAGATGAAAGACCTGGCGACCCGGGCCCGCGACGGCAAGCTGAAGCCGGAGGAATACCAGGGCGGCACCTTCTCGGTCTCCAACCTGGGCATGTTCGGGGTCAAGGATTTCGCCGCGATCATCAATCCGCCTCAGGGCTGCATCCTGGCTGTGGGCGCGGGCGAGCAGCGCCCGGTGATCAAGGACGGCGCGGTCGCCGCGGCGACGGTCATGTCCTGCACGCTCTCGGTCGACCATCGGGTGGTCGACGGCGCGGTCGGCGCCGAGTTCCTGGCCGCCTTCAAGAAGTTGATCGAATACCCGGCGGCCATGCTGTTGTAGGTGCGTTGGCCGCACAAGAAAGGAGCCACGCCATGGCCGAGACCAACTTCGACCTGATCGTGATCGGCGGCGGGCCGGGCGGATATGTGACCGCGATCCGCGCCGCCCAGCTGGGCGGCAAGGTCGCCCTGGTCGAGCGCGAACATCTGGGCGGAATCTGCCTCAACTGGGGCTGCATCCCGACCAAGGCCTTGCTGCGCACCTCGGAGGTTTATCACTACCTGACCCACGCCGGGGATTACGGCTTGACCGTCAAGGACCCCGGCTTCGATCTCGCCAAGATCGTCAAGCGCTCCCGCGCCGTGGCGGGACGGCTGAACGCCGGCGTGACCCACCTGATGAAGAAGAACAAGGTCACGGTCTTCGACGGCCACGGCAAGCTCAATGGGGTGCAAGGGCCCTCGCGCAAGGTTCATGTGGCGAAGGATGGCAAAGGCGTCGCCGATCTGACCGGCAAGAACGTGATCCTGGCGACCGGCGCCCGGGCCCGGCAACTGCCCGGCCTGGAGGGCGACGGCAAGCTGGTCTGGACCTACAAGGAGGCCATGGTGCCCGAGGTCATGCCGAAATCCCTCCTGGTGATCGGTTCGGGCGCGATTGGGATCGAGTTCGCCAGCTTTTACCGAACGCTTGGCGCCGAGGTCACGGTGGTCGAGGTCTTGCCGCGGGTCTTGCCTGTCGAGGACGAGGAGATTTCCGCCTATGCCCACAAGGCCTACGAGAAGCAGGGCATGAAAATCATGACCGGGGCCACAGTCAAGAGCCTGAAGAAGGGGAAGGACAACGTCACCGCGACTATCGAGAAAGATGGCAAGTCGAGCGAACTGATCGTTGACCGAGTGATCTCCGCGGTCGGCATCGTGGGCAACGTCGAGGACCTGGGCCTGGAAGGCACCAAGGTGAAGGTCGAGAAGACCCACGTGGTTGCCGACCAATGGATGGCGACCGGCGAGCCTAACGTCTACGCCATCGGCGATCTGACCGGGCCGCCCTGGCTGGCCCACAAGGCGAGCCACGAAGGTGTCATCTGTGTCGAGAAATTGGCCGGCCTGAACACCGTCCATCCGCTCGACGTGCGTCGGATTCCGGGCTGCACCTACTGCCATCCCCAGATCGCCAGCATCGGCCTCAGCGAGGCCAAGGCCAAAGAGGGCGGCCGCAAGGTCAAGGTCGGCCGCTTCCCCTTCATGGGAAACGGCAAGGCGATCGCCCTGGGCGAGGATCAGGGCCTGGTCAAGACCATCTTCGACGAGAAGACCGGCGAGCTGTTGGGCGCCCACATGGTCGGCGCCGAGGTGACCGAACTGATTCAGGGCTATGCCGTCGCCATGCAGTTGGAAACCACCGAGACCGACCTCATGCACACGGTCTTCCCGCACCCGACGCTTAGCGAAATGATGCACGAGAGCGTCCTGGACGCCTACGGCCGGGTTATCCACTTCTAAAGAAGAGCAATAATCTTAAGTGCTTTAACCGCAGAGGCACAGAGACGCAGAGGAAATAGGTTCTACACGGGTGAGCTAGGATTTCAGGATCGATCAAGCTCATCGAAGGAGCGTGAAAATTTACTTTGGGACTTCCTCTGTGCCTCTGTGCCTCTGTGGTAAGAATCACCTATGAAAGAAATTTTAGGGGCCATGTCTGACAGTTTAGAAAAAGCCCGCCTGCGCCATCCCGAGAAGGCGCACAAGCCGGACAATCCGATCCAGCGCAAGCCGGCCTGGATCCGGGTCAAGGCGCCAGTCTCCCCGGTCTATCACGAGACCCGCAAGATCGTGCGCGATCACAACCTCGCCACGGTGTGCGAGGAGGCCGCTTGCCCGAATATCGGCGAGTGTTGGGCCAAGAAGCACGCCACCATGATGATCATGGGCGAGATCTGCACGCGGGCCTGCGCCTTTTGCAATGTGGCGACCGGCAAGCCGGGCGCGCTCGATCCCTTCGAGCCGACCAACGTCGCGGGCGCCGTGGCCAAGCTGGGCCTGGAGCACGTGGTCATCACCTCGGTCGACCGGGACGATCTGGACGACGGCGGGGCCGGGCACTTTGCGGCGGTCATCGGCGCGATTCGCGAAGCGACCCCGACCACCACCATCGAGGTTCTGACCCCGGACTTCCTGCGCAAGAACGGCGCCGAGGCCACGGTGGCGGCGGCCAGGCCCGATGTCTTCAACCACAACCTGGAAACCGTGCCGCGGCTCTATGCCAGCGTTCGGCCCGGCGCGCGTTACTTCACGTCGCTGCGTTTGCTGCAACGGTTAAAGGAACTCGATCCGACGATCTTCACCAAGTCCGGCATCATGGTCGGGCTGGGCGAGGAAGAAGAGGAGATCCTGCAGGTCATGGAAGATCTGCGTTCCGCCGATGTGGATTTCCTGACCGTGGGGCAATACTTGCAACCGACACCGAAACATCACCCTATCGACCGCTTCGTCACGCCGGAGGATTTCAAGCGCATCGAGGCCATGGCCTACGCCAAGGGCTTCCTCATGGTCTCGGCCACGCCGCTGACCCGGTCCTCCTATCACGCCGGCGAAGACTTCGCCCGTCTGCGCGCCGCCCGCGAA
>JAJFGO010000024.1 GCA_021776095.1 Kiloniellaceae bacterium
ATAGAACCAGAAAGACCGCGATGATGGCCGCCATCGCACCACCAGTCCAAAGCATCGTGTTCTTGTTTTCCGGTGTCATGGTGGAACCCTCCAAGTTGAGAAGCCCCCCAAGGTTGGTAGGAATTATACGCCATTTTTGGAAATTTTCCAAGAATCCGCGCGCTCATGGCGGCGCCCGAAAGCGGCCTCGGTTCCAAAATCGGCCCGGACGCCACCGACAAATGGCCGCCGGAGACCAAACGCGAGTGGGGCACCAAAATCCGCATGAGCGACGAGGTGGTGGAAGAGGTGACCCGGAAGTGGGCGAGCTATGGGCTGCCGGGGACGGGGAAGAGTATTTGGTGAGGGGGGTGTGGCGGTTACCAGGTAGCCACAATTTTTATGCACGCTGTCAGAGGCCTGACCTGCCCCCCGGAACTGGTCACCAGTCATTCCAGTTTTTCGCCCGGAACTCCCCGGAACTCCCCGGAACTCATTGCAATTAAGTATTGTGTCCCCAGAACCCCACCTATCACACCTGTCCTAGATTCGGGGACCACCTCTATCCGGCCTTCTGCCACTGCCGCCTAAGTACCTTGTTCATGGGCATGATGAAGCCTCCAATTCAAAGGTGACTAGATTGACCCGCACACCATGCAGAAGATCGACATGTTCCGATATCTCCTGGACCGTGCGACAATCCAAGTTTACGGATGGTTAGCTGAGCCTAGGAACGTCGAACGTACTGGCACTCGGTGCTAATGCCCTTGTTGAACAACCACCCGTGGTAGAGCTTGCATACGATGTAGTCGAAAGTAATCTCGAACTGCCTCCTCGTGTTCCGCCCACTCGAAATCGAGAGAGGCTAGCCACCGACGCCGGTTCGCGGTCTCGGCGTGATTTTTTATCCAACTTTATTCGCATTCGGATAATTATCTACGGACGGACAAAAGTTGCCCGAAGCAACGGAGCAACGGAGCAACGGAGCAAAAATAGTGAAAATAAAGAAGCTCATAGTAAAAAACGTCACGAGTTATCGGGAACGCAACGAATTTATATTCGAAGAGGGCCTGAATATCCTCATCGGGACCAACGGTGGTGGCAAGACAAACCTACAGAAAATCTTGGCTTTGACGCTCAGCAAGTATTTCATCTTGCAGTACCAGTTTACGCGAACAGACGAGGACGCGAGAATTGAAGTTTCCGATCCATGGACAGAGAAAGCGCTTAGGAAAGCATTTCCGAAATTTGTCGGAGATGACGGCGAACAGTTAATCGAGATCGAGCTTGTCCCCGAAGCAACTGACGTGGAAAATATTCACGCAATTGGGAGAAACCTTCAAAGATTCAATGAAGAGCTGTCATATTGGGAGCGAAAGTATGCAACGTACGATCCGCTTCCGTTCGCTGATGAAATCGCGACAACGCCATCGATCACTTACACAATTCGCAACCTCCAGCTCGAAAGTCCACCCGCCGATTCGGCAGCTTGGGCATTTCACGAGTATTTAAAGACGTTTTTTATTTTCGTCCGTGTTGCGCATCGCCTA
This sequence comes from Kiloniellaceae bacterium, assembly GCA_021776095.1. GTDB lineage: Bacteria > Pseudomonadota > Alphaproteobacteria > Kiloniellales > J153 > JAJFGN01. Next base: position 1,530 of record JAJFGO010000024.1, read on the forward strand.
TCGGATGTGCAGCTCAACTCGCCCGTGTTTTTCTTCTCCTCCGAACGAGCCCTTAGCAAAAGTTTCGAAGTCCAGGCTGGTCACCTAACTGAGCAGCACTATTTCGACGGGTATCGTTCTGCCTATCAAGCTGCGACTGGCGACAGCATGAACTTGATGCAATGGGGTTCGCAGCATTTTGTACGACTCCATCGAAAAGCGGTAATTGAATCTTCCACGTCCGACAAGACCTGGGAGCACTTTTTCAGCAAGTACGCGGATGTTAAGCTTCTGACCCGATACATGCAGCAACTCGGATATGTTTGGAGTTTTCATACCGATGCGGATCAGTTGTCATACTTGTTTGTGCTGCTCAAGGACGGTTTGACGTTATCGCCTAGCATGTTTAGTTCTGGCGAACGCGAAATTGTCCATTTCTTGCTCGCCATGTTTGCCCTAAATGTCAAAGGTGGATTGGTACTTGTGGACGAACCAGAACTTCACTTGCACCCGCGTTGGCAAAGGATCTTTTTGGGGCTATTCCGAGACCTTGCCCCAGAACGGCAAAATCAGTTTGTAATTACTACACATTCGCCAGTGTTTGTGACCCCGGATACAATCAACAGTATAACGCGAGTATTCCGGAATCCGGATACTGGTAGCTCAAGGGTTGCGCTCAAAGACGTCGAGCTACCACATAAGAAAAGCCTAGTGAGAATGATAAACAGCCAAAACAATGAGAGGCTGTTTTTTGCCGACAAGGTAGTCTTAGTGGAGGGGATAAGCGATCGACTCGTCTTGTCTTCATTATTGGACTCATCAGCCGCTAGATTCCGGACTAACGCGGCAATTGAGGTTATTGAAGTCGGCGGCAAAGGAAACTTCGCGGACTATCGAACGATACTTGAGGGTCTGCGAACGCCGTCTATCACTGTAGCCGATTGCGACTACCTTAACGAAGTAGGGTCTGAGCCGACCAAAGCGCTATTCACTACGGATGCCGGGAAGCAGTCCAAAATACTCTTGGAGGATAAGAAGAGTCTCGATCGGGCTTCTGTGATTGAGCATCTAGAAGCTGCGATCGCGACTGCAGACTTGGATGGACTGCGAAGAGTCTGGGAGTACTTCACAACCAGAGTGAAGAATCTGAAAGAGCCGCTTAATGAGGTCGAAAACAAATTACTTGATGAAGAAATTGCCCGTCTTGGAAAGCAAAACACGTTTGTCTTGCGACATGGGGAGATAGAAGACTATTTGCCGCCCGGAATTCGGGAAATCAAGAGTATCGTCGAGATGATCGTTGATTGTAACTGGGTCAACCACGTGGAAAATGAAGATCGTCGGCTCGAATTAGGGAAAATCGTGTGCGCCGTTCTCGACGTTAGTGGAGAAGAAAAGGACAAGTTTCTTACCGAACTACGGGGCGCTAAGGTCAAGTTTCCGGAGCCTGGAGAGAAGAGTAATACCAACCGGCACTGAGCGTGACTCGTTGAGGATCACGCGGGGGCTTTTCAAGATCGGCGGAATCCCGGGGACACAATACTTAACTCCTCAGACTCCCGGCAAAACACTCTTGTCGCACCACCACGCACGCTTTTTCGTCCGGTGACCATGCGGCGAGCTTGGCTTTCGCGTCGGTCATCTGATCGGGCGTGAGTTCGGCGCCGAAGTCGTCGCGGTAAGCCGAAGCCTCGGCAAAGCTGGCATCGTCGGCTAGAACCAACCGCCCCTCACCCCAGCCCTCTCCCAGAGGGAGAGGGGGAAGGCGGAGAAGACCTATCCTCGTCCTTCGACAAGCTCAGGATGAGGATAGGTCTCTTTGGATTTGGAAACGTGCCTATCGCGGGCTTCCTTATCGCGCGCCGCCTCGTTCCACGCTTCCTCATCCTGAGCCTCCTCATCCTGAGCTTGTCGAAGGACGAAGGACGAGGAAGCGTGGGCGCGCCCGCCACTCTCTTCCACAGCTAGGCCACCGCGCCCGCGCGGCGGCGGGGGTAGACTCGCCCTCGGTCTCGATGGCGTTGGGAGGGCGGTCATGTTTGGTGGAAGCTGGGTCGCGGCGGCGGGGGGCGCGCCGGTGGCGGTCGAATGGCGCAGGGATGACGCACGAAAGGCGTAGGGAAGGCGTACGAGAGTCGCACGGGCGGCGGGCACAAATTTGGCCCGGCGGGGCGGCGGAAAGGGCGCCTTATGGCGCCTTGGGGCGCGTTCCCTGTTCTTTCCCTGGTCCGCGCGGCCGGCGGGGCCGACTCGCGGGGAAAAACAAGGGGCTAGGGCGCGCCGGCATGGCCCCCTGTTATTTCCCTGCTCGGCAGGGAATAACAGGGAAATCGAAAACCGGCCAATCCGGGCCGGGATCGCTGCCGGCCCCGTTCCCGCCCGCCGTCTTGACGGCGCGTTCGGGCGCGCTTATCTTTTCCCCATGCGTAACATGTTCTTCCAGAGCCGACTTAGCCTGCGACTTACCGCCCCGGCCGCTTAAGCCAAGCGCGCCGGCGCCCCGCTGCCGTTCGCACGTTAGTCCCTGGAAGAGATTTCACCCATGTTCCGCGATACCCGAATGCCCGTGTTTTGCGCCCCGTGCCGCCTTTGCGCGCACCCCGGTCTCGCCGGGCTTGCCGGCCTCGCCCTTATGGACGGTCGCCGGGCCTGAGGGCGCCCGGCGGCTGTATGCGCGCCGCCCGATTCAAACACACATAATTGAGTGCGCCGCCGGCGAAACGCCCGGCCCGGCGACCAAACGAGGGAAAGAGAACCATGACCGACACACCGATGCGCCCCATGCCGGTTCACAAATACCGCCCCTTCACGCCCATCGACCTGCCCGACCGCACCTGGCCGGACAAGACCATCGCCAAGGCCCCCCTGTGGTGCAGCGTGGATCTGCGCGACGGCAACCAGGCCCTGGTCGAGCCCATGGACGGGGCCCGCAAGACCCGCATGTTCGACACCCTGGTGCGCATGGGCTTCAAGCAGATCGAGGTCGGCTTCCCGGCCGCGTCCCAGACCGATTTCGATTTCGTGCGCGGCCTGATCGACGAAAACCGCATCCCCGACGATGTGACCGTCCAGGTCCTGACCCAGGCGCGCGCGCACCTGATCGAACGTACCTACGAGTCGATCAAGGGCGCCAAGACCGCGATCATGCATCTCTATAACTCGACCTCCGCGTTGCAGCGCCGGGTGGTTTACGGCCTGGATCGCGGGGGCATCCAGGACATCGCGGTCACGGGCACGGCCTTGTGCCGCGACCTGGCGGCCAGCCTGCCCGGCACCGATCTGCGTTTTCAGTACTCGCCGGAAAGCTTCACCGGCACCGAGCTGGATTTCGCCAAGGATGTCTGCGAAGCGGTCATGGAAACCTGGGGCGCGACGCCCGAACGTCCGGTCATCCTCAACCTGCCCTCGACGGTGGAGATGGCCACGCCCAACATCTTCGCCGACCAGATCGAATGGTTCGCGCGTAACGTGAAGGGACGCAGCCGCTATATCCTGAGCGTGCATCCCCACAACGACCGGGGCACCGGAACCGCGGCGGCGGAGCTGGCCGTCATGGCCGGGGCGGACCGGGTCGAAGGCACCCTGTTCGGCAACGGCGAGCGCACCGGCAATGTGGATGTGGTCAATCTGGCGCTGAACATGTTCACCCAGGGCGTCGATCCGAAGCTGGACCTGAGCGATATCGACGGCTTGCGCGAGGTCGCGGAGTATTGCAATCAGCTGCCGGTCCACCCGCGCCACCCTTACGCCGGCGACCTGGTCCACACCGCCTTTTCCGGCTCGCACCAGGATGCGGTCAAGAAAGGCATGGCCGCCATGGCCCGGTCCAACAGCGAGCTTTGGGAGGTGCCTTACCTGCCGATCGACCCCAAGGACATCGGGCGCAGCTACGAGGCGATCATTCGCGTCAACAGCCAGTCCGGCAAGGGTGGGATCGCCTATATCCTGCACACCGAATACGGCCTGGACCTGCCGCGCCCCTTGCAGATCGTCTTCGCCGAGGAGGTGCAGGTCCTCGCCGATACCAGCGGCCAGGAGATCACGCCCGAGCGCATTTGGCAGACCTTCGACGACAGCTATATCGGCCGCACGTCCCCCTTCGAATTCGTCGAACACCGCAGCCGCCCGGCGGCCCATGCCTCGGAACTGCGCGAACTCGACGCGTCGATCAAGGAGAACGGCGTGGCGCGCGACATCAAGGGCAGCGGCAACGGCCCGATCGATGCCTACATATTGGCCTTGAACGAAAACTGCGGCGTTAGCCTGCGCCTGATCGACTACCACGAGCACGCCACGGGCAGCGGGGCCGATGCCACGGCGGCGGCCTATGTGCAGGTCGAGGATGCCAAGGGCCAACGCCACTGGGGCGTTGGGCTGCATCCCAACATCGTCACGGCGAGTCTGCGCGCTGTCACCAGCGCGGTGAATCGCATCCACGCGACTCAGGCGGCACAGTCGTTGGAAACCGGCGCTTAGGTATCGGCCAGCGGCCTTGAGGACGGCCCCGTCACCTTGCCTCGCTCGCGGGCAAGGGCGACGGCGGCCGTAGGGTTCGCTCCGGTGGGAAGCAAAGCGTGACCGTTGTGCCGACCCCAAGCTCGCTCTCGAGGGTCAGCGTGCCGCCGTGAAGTTCCACCAAGGTCTTGGCCAGCGGCAACCCCAATCCGGTGCCGATATGTTTGCGCGCCTGGGGGTTGTCGACCTGCACGAACTGCTTCAGCGCCTTTGGAACGTCCTCAGGCGCCATGCCGATTCCGGTATCGGCGACTTGTATTATGTAACCGCCGGCGGCATCGCACCGGGCCCGTAGCGCGACACGGCCACCGGGCTCGGTGAACTTAATTGCGTTGCTCAGCAGGTTGGTTAGGATTTGCTTGAACTTGCGCTCGTCGGCACGCAGGTCGGGGGCGTTTGTCGCGACCTCCTGCTGCAACTCGATACCGGCTTGATCCGCGCGCTGGGCCAGCAGCCGCACGACGGAATCGATGGCGAGCGGAACGTGGAGAACCTCCTCGTCGATCTCCGCCATGCCCGCCTCGACCTTGGACAGGTCCAGGATGTCATTGATCAGCGCGATCAGGTGGGTGCCGGAATCTTTTATATGCGCGGAATAGTCTCGATACACCTCGCTACCCAAGGGCCCCATGATCTCGCTTGCCATGATCTCGGAAAAGCCGATGATCGCGTTCAGGGGTGTGCGCAGCTCGTGGCTCATGTTGGCGAGAAATTCCGACTTGGCGCCGCTCGCCGTTTGCGCTTCGTCGCGCGCAATTCTCAGGTCTTCGGCCAAGCGTGCCAGGTCCTGACCCTGACGTTCCAGCTTGCGCTGCGCCGCCTCCAGGTCGGCAACCCGAGTCTGAAGCGCTTCTTCGCTGCGCCGCAGCTTCTCCTCCACCCGCTTGCGTTCCGAAATATCGGTCCCGATAGCGCCGACGCCGGCAACCACGCCGTTATGGTTCATGATCGGGAATTTGACGGTTAGGAATGTGGTGGGCCCCGCCGGTCCGGGCCATATCTCTTCCTGCTCGGCTGCCTGGCCGGTTTCCATCACCTTGCGATCATGCGCCACGAAGGCGTCGGCTCTTTCCTTGGGAAAGATGTCATGGCTCGTTTTGTATTTGGCCTTTTCCTTGGTCAAGCCATAAAGCTGTGCCGCCAGATCGTTGATCAGGACATAGCGCCCCTGCTCATCCTTGATGTGTATCTTGGTTGGCGAATGGTCGACCACGGCCCGGAACTGCGCCTCGTACGCGCGCAACGCACGATCCGAGCGCTTGGCCTCAGTAATGTCGGTGAGGATAAGGATGGTTCCGCCATTGGGCAGGTGCTGCTCATTCACGCGGAACCGAAGTCCGTCTTGGCGTTCGATTTCAAACTGACCGCGCGGGTTCCGATGACGCTCCATCCGCGCGCGGAGCCATTCCTCTTCACAGCCGATCGCCTCGGGCGCCAAACCGCGTTGAATGGCCGCGCGCAGATGGTCCTCGAACAGCGTGCCCGGCCGGGTGTATTCGATAATGTCTTTGTTCAGTTCCCGCCAGGCGCGGTTCGCGATAACCACGCGGTCCTCGGCATCGAACAGAATGACGTTCTCCGTCAGGCCCTCAATCGCCATGGCGAGCAATTCGCCGGTCGCCTGGGCTTGGCTCCGTGACGCTTTATTCGATCGCTTGAACCAAACCATTGCGGGAACCGAGATGGCGGTGATAGGGCGGCGACAGGGCTGGACCGATCCGTAATAGCTGAGCGGATGGCCCCAGCGAGCCAGCGCCTGAGTGCAAAACGCGCCCCATGAGCTTACGCGCAACGCGGTTACCGAATACCTAAGGGTTGAAAAAGCGGCAAATTCGATACAAGTCGGCCCAAAGCTCTATCTGCCTCACGCGACCGTATGCTATTCGACGCCTTCCTCGTTACGATGACTTGCGCGAGACGAGGGTAAAGCTGAGTGGAAACTGTGCCGCCTGACTCTCGTAAATATCATGCGCGTCCGTGTTGATGTTGTGGGAATACTCGCATAGGTGCTCCAGGGCCAAGCCGTTCTCCAGGCTGGCGGTCACGATGTCCGACAAGGTGTGGTGAAACCAATAGTTCACCGGTGCCGAATATTCGGCATTGCCGTAATAATCTAGGCCCTCGGCCACCCCATCGGCCGTGCGCGCGAAGTATGAGCGCGCCGGCCGGTGAGGATCGTCGGGCCGGGTCTCGTCGAACATCTCCAAGATCGGATGTTACTCGTATGCAAAGTATCGGCCGCCAGGGCGCAACAGCCGAGCCACTTCGGCAAAAAAGGCGCCAAGATCCGGCATCCAGCCGTAAACGCCGATGGTGGTGAAGACCAGACCGAAGGCCTCGGCGTAGCGCGCCGGGATCTTGTAGATATCGGTCTCGACCAGTTCGCAATCGAGGCCGGCTAGGGTGGCGAGTTCGCGCCCCTGGGCCAGGAATGGCACGGAGACGTCGAAGCCGACCGCGCGGGCCGCCCCCATGTTCTTGACCGATAGCAGTTCGCGCGCGTTGTTACAGCCGAGCTGCGCCACGTCGCGCCCGGCTACGCCGAGCGCCTTGAAGCACTCGGTCGCCGTCGGGTCCAGGCAGGAAAAGCCGGGCTTGGCGAAGCCACGCACCAGTCGCGCGTATTGATCGTGCACCCGGTGGTGTGGGGCGGCCGCATTCCAGGCATCACGGTTAGCCGCTGCATAGTCGTCCCGTCGCATGGTCCAGACCCTTGGGTGTCTCAGTTTTGGGTTGTCCATCGCCACCAGGCACACGAGTCTTATCGCCGGGCGAAGCGCCGCAACACCCCAAGCCATCGGCAAAGAGTTTGACCTGCCGCCATCGGCTTGCTTGCATGGTGTCTCGACCAACGCCAAAGGGAGGCCGCCGCGCATGTTTCTGGCCCTGAGTTCGATACAAGCACGAGCGGCCGGCCGCCGGCCGAGGGGCCCATGGGCCTTAGCGCTGCTGCTGTTCGGTCTTTTGACGGTCCAGCCGCAGCCAAGCCCGGCGGCGGAAGCGCGTGCCCTGGGCCTGCCCGGCGGACACGGCGGCGTGGTCGCGACCAGCGAACCCTTGGCCGCGCGCCTCGGGGCGCAGATTCTGCGGGACGGCGGCAACGCCATCGACGCGGCGGCGGCAGTCCAATTCGTCCTCAATGCGGTTGAGCCCCAGTCCTCGGGCATTGGCGGGGGCGGCTTCATGATGGTCCATTTGGCCAAAAGTGGCGAGACCCTGGTTCTGGACTCGCGTGAAACCGCGCCGGCCGCGGCCACGCCGGACCTTTTCGCCGACCCGGCTAAACCGGGCGAGGCGATCGCCTGGCCCCTGCGCTCCACCAGCGGTTTCGCGGTCGGCGTGCCGGGCACCGTGCTGGGCGTGGCCACGGCGTTGGAGCGCTGGGGCTCGATCGATTTGGCACAGGCCCTGGCACCGGCAATCCGCATCGCCCGCGAAGGATTCCTGGTCAGCCCGCGACTGGCGGAAAGCATCAAGCACAAGCGCCTGCTAAGCGATCCGGGCGCACCGGCGTACGACGCGGCGCGCCAAGTATTCCAACCCGGAGGCACCCCCCTGGAAGCGCGCACGCGGCTGGTTCAGCCCGGATTGGCCCGCACCTTGGAGACCCTGTCCGCGAAGGGCGTGCGCGCGTTCTATCAATGCGGCTTCGCGCCCGAGCACGATATCGCCCAGGCCATCGTAGACACGCAGAAGGCGAGCCGGGCCGGCAACCCGAACGGCGCCGGACGCATGACCTGCGCGGATCTGGCCAGCTACAAGGTGGCGTTTCGCAAGCCGGTCGAGGGTGACTATCGCGGCTACCGCGTCGTCTCCATGCCGCCGCCTTCGTCCGGCGGCTTGACGGTGGTTCAGGTGCTCAAGCTCTTGGAGAGTTTGCCGCTGGGCGATGCGGGCCGCGGCTACGGCTTCGGCGCACCCAAGACGCTGCATGCCATGATCGAGGCCTTGCGTCTGGCCTTCGCCGACCGGGCCCTTTGGATGGGCGACACTGATTTCGTGGATTTGCCGGTCCAGAGCTTGATCGATCCGCGCTACATTGCAGCCCGCGCGCCGCTGCTCGACCCGGCCAGGCGCTTGGCGGACGAGGCCGCCAAGGCCGGCGATCCCCGGCCCTTCGAGCAGGCCGCCCTGCCGGTCACCGGCACCAAACTGGCCCAACGACCCGGTGTCGACGAGGAAGGCCTGAACACCACCCACTTCACGGTCATCGACCGCCATGGCAACATCGTGACCTACACCAGCACCATCGAATCGGCCTGGGGCACGGGTTTGATGGTGTCCGGTTTCGGGTTCCTGTTAAACAACGAACTGACCGATTTCAATCGCCTGCCCACCGCCAACGCGGACCCGGAAAACTTCGATCCCGGCGCCAACGACGTCGCCCCGGGCAAGCGGCCGCGCAGCTCCATGGCACCGACCATGATCTTCCAAGGTAACAAACCGATCGCCGCCTTCGGCTCGCCGGGCGGCTCGACCATCATCAGCAGCGTGCTGAATACCGCGATCAACCTCATCGACCACAGGATGAGCTTGCAGGAAGCGGTCGACGCGCCGCGCATCGCGCAGACCGGCGCAATTGGCGCGACCCGGCGGGAGGCCGGCTTCGATCTGAAGACGCTGAACGCCTTGCGCGCCATGGATCACAAGTTGCGCGATCCCGCCGTCATCGGCTCGGTCCAGGCTATCGTCATCGACCAGGGCGACAAAGACAGGCAGTATGGCGCGGCCGATCGGCGGCGCACCGGCGGTGTCGTGACCCTACCTTAGAGCACGCTGGGCAGGCGCAGGCCTTCCCAAATTTCCTGATAATGCGGTTCATCCGGGGTCAGGAGGCCGTGCCGGATGGCGAAATCCAGGATCACCAGGTTCACGTTGAACTTGAAGTCCTCGGTGTCGCGGATCGTCTCCAGCACCCGGGCCATGGGCCAGAGCTCGAAGGACTCGACCTCGCCGTCGGTGTTGCGCGGGACGAATTCGTCCGGCAATTCCAAGTCGTAGTTAAAGAATACGTCGTCGCGCAGTCCCTCGTCGCGCGCACAGATATAAGAAACCGCGCCGGCCGGTACCGCCCGCATGGCGAGTTCGCGCGGCATGCCGGCTTCCTCTTCGCACTCCTTGATCAAGTTTTCCAGAATACCGAGGCCATGGGGCTGGCCGCCGCCAACGAGGTGGTCGCGCTTGCCTGGCGCCGTGTCCTTTGTCTTGGAGCGCTGGCCGACCCAGAGGTGCCATCCATCGGTCCGCCGGACGTAGCCGTTCAAATTGACGCCGAAGCCGCGCGCGCCGAACAACGGCACCGCGCCGCGCTCCATCTTCAAGAACGGCGGATCGCCCCAGCGCCGCACCAGGGGATAGTCCTCGTTGCGCCAGCGCCGGATATCGCCGGCGTCGCGAAGGCACAGCAGAACCTCGCGCAGGGCCGCCGTGCGGGCATCGAAATCGGCCAGGTCCGGGTTCAAGCCGACCGCCCGATCGCTGACCTGGAACACCTTAGGATAGTCCGTCAGGCGCCGGGCGAACGCGTGAGTCACGCGGCCGAGCGTCGTGTCCTCCACCATGAAGGGCCGGTAGGCGTCCAGATCCCAGCGGTGGCACACCGCTATCCGGTCCAGATAACTCATAGCCAGGCCGCCCTTGCCCTTTTGGCTAGGCCCTGAACGCGCCGGGCGCCGTGGACCGAACCCCCTTTTCCGAGGTGAGCACGGTGCTGACGCCATAGATCTGACGCAGGCAATTGGCGATGTAGTCGGTCAATTCCGGCGTTAGGTCCTCGACCTGAATGTCGATCGAAAGCTCCCTCTGGCCGCCCCGCTGGACGGGGCCGCAAAGATCGCTGACCCAGCGGCTGGGCACCAGGTTGCGTTTGGCGAAGAGCTCTAGCACCCGTGGCATGACGCCTGGCGTGGCCTCGGCCTGGACCGAAAAGCAGAAGACGCGCGCCGAGCGCGCCGGGGGCGCGTCGGAACGCAGAAACAATGGGCTGGACATAACAAAAGAAACTCCTGATCGGCATGGATTCGAGACGAATCAGCAAGGGCCCGGTCGCTCAGACGAGCGCCGGGAGGCTAATTCGAATAATCCGGCCGAGAAGGAGTTGTGGGCTCATAGTGGGCTGGAGCTTACGCCCCCTGGTTCAAGCTGGTCAAGCGAACGCAAGACCAGCCCACATGAGCCGACCGGTAAGAACGCTGCGACGGTGCCCACCGCGTCGCTATTTCTTGTGAGCCTCGACCTCCAACCAGATCTCGATCTCATCGCCCAGGTTGGGGACGAAGGTCTTCATGCCCCATTCGGAGCGCAAGAGCGAGGTCCGCGCCGAGAAGCCGGCGACCATGACGCCGTTGTATTGCGGCAGGGGATGGGCGGCCTTCTTGTTGAAGGTCACCTCCATGGTCACCGGCTTGGTGGCGCCCAGCAAAGTCAAGTCGCCGGTGACCTTGCCGGTGTTCGCGCCGGTCTTTTCCACCTTGGTGCTCTTGAAAGTCATCTCCGGGAATTCGGCGGCGTTGAAGAAATCCGGCGAGCGCAGATGATCGTCGCGCTTCTGGTGGTCGGTGTCGACGCTGGCGGTCTTGATTGCGATCTCAAGCGCGCTGATACCGACATTCGCCTCGTCGAAAGTCAGGCTGCCTTCGAATTCCTGGAACTGCCCGATCATGCGGGAATAGCCCAGATGATTGATCAGAAAGACGATGTTGGTGTGGGCTTGGTCGATAGCGAAGCTGTCCGCAGCCCGCGCCGGGCGCTCGCCGGACACGGACACAAAGCCAAACACGGCCAGGGCCAATAAAGTTTTGCGCATTCGTTTCCTCCTTTATTTGAATGAAGCGGTGATGCTTCCCTTGGGGTTCAGAGTTCCTGCATAAGATAAGCCAGACCGAGGGCGGCCAGTGCCGGCACGGCGGCGAGCCCGCCTAGGACGACCGGGCCGCCGGCGCGCGCCACGGGCCCGCTACCGAGGCTGAATTGCCGCGCCGCTGGACCGGCGAAGCTCGTCAGGATGACCAGGGCCAGCGCCGTTTTGCTGACCTGCGGCACGTATAGGGCCATGACTCCGGCCAGAGCGACCAAAGCGCCGCCGCCGCCGAGCAGGGCCGTCGCGCCAAAGGCGCCGGCTTGGCCCTTCAAGACCCAGGGCCCATAGCTCCACAGGGTCAAACCTCCGGCCGCCGCGGCAACCGCGCCGGCCAGCAGCGCCAGGGTGATAGAATTGCCCAGCATGGCAACCGCGGCCGCGCCGAGCGCCGCCGCGATCAGAACCGCACCGGCGCCGGGAAGCCCTTCCTGCTCGCCGAGCCGCGCCAGGCGGTTCAGGAACAGCGCCGCCCCGGCCCAGAAGCCGGCCAAGGTGAGCAGGAACATAAGATCCGCGCCGCCGCCCAGGCGGCGCCAAGCAAACCACAACGCACAGCCCAGCGGAAACACGACGATCGCCCCGCGCGTGACCCAGGCCGGGCGGTTCAGAAGGTCGAGCACCAACCCGGCGCCTAGGCCGATGGCGGCCAGGTAAAAAACTTTTTGCTTGGCGGCCGGCGGCGGAAAGTCGGGCACGCCCTCGAACAGGACATAGGCAACCAGAAACCCGGCCCCCAGGGCCAGGCCCATGACCCGCGCCGCGCCCAAGACCTGCACCAACAGGCCCAACACAAGCGACACCGCGAAGGGTGCGAGCCCAACCTGCACCGCCGGGTCGTTCAGCCATGGCGCCGCCGCGCCCAGTTCCCCCATCAACGCCCCCTCGCGTTCCAACAAGTCCTTGATTGAGATTAGGAAGAGATGCCGCTCTGGCAAGCACGCGGCCGGTGGGAAGACGGGCAAATCGCTATCAAAGGCTCGGTATCACGTGGTTGTGAACGGATTACCTGGGCTCTAGCCGCTCAAGCGGGCTGCCGCCTACGCCGCCTCGCGGTTCGCGCGGTCGACGATGTCCACGATGTCGGCCAGGATGGCGGTCAAGTCGTAGTCCTTGGGCGTGTAGACACCAGCCACGCCGGCTTTGCGCAGGGTCGCGGCGTCGTCGGGCGGGATGATGCCGCCGGCAACCACGGGCACATCGCCAAGGCCCGCATTCCGCATGCGCTCGATCACTTCAGGCACCAGGGGTATGTGGGAGCCGGAGAGGATCGACAGGCCGACCACGTGCACGCCTTCCTCCAGCGCCGCGTTGGCGATTTGCGCCGGGGTCAGGCGGATGCCCTCGTAGACCACCTCCATGCCCGAGTCTCGGGCCTTGACCGCGATCTGCTCGGCCCCGTTGGAGTGGCCGTCGAGACCCGGCTTGCCGACGAGAAGCTTGATGCGCCGACCGAGATCGCCGGAAACGGATTCCACCCTGGCCCGCAGCGCCGACAGCCGCTGCGCGTCGGTACCGGTGCCGGCCTTGCCGACACCGGTCGGTGCCCGGTACTCGCCGAAGACCTCGCGCAGGGCGCCGGCCCATTCCCCCGTCGTCGCGCCCGCATGGGCGCAGGCAATCGATGGGTCCATGATATTGCGCCCGTCCCGAGCGGCGGCACACAAATCGGCGAGCGC
>JAJFGO010000025.1 GCA_021776095.1 Kiloniellaceae bacterium
TGCCGACATCTCGGTCGCCGTGGCGACGCCGAACGGCCTCATCACGCCCATCGTCAAGGCCGCTGAAACTAAGGGCCTCTCGGGAATCTCCAGCGAGATGAAAGACCTGGCGACCCGGGCCCGCGACGGCAAGCTGAAGCCTGAGGAATACCAGGGCGGCACCTTCTCGGTGTCCAACCTGGGCATGTTCGGAGTCAAGGATTTCGCCGCGATCATCAATCCGCCTCAGGGCTGCATTCTGGCGGTCGGCGCCGGTGAGCAGCGGCCAGTGATCAAGGACGGCGCGGTCGCGGCGGCGACGGTCATGTCCTGCACGCTCTCGGTCGATCATCGGGTGGTCGACGGCGCGGTCGGCGCCGAATTCCTGGCCGCCTTCAAGAAGCTGATCGAGTACCCGGCGGCCATGCTGCTCTAGGCGCAGGCCTGCACAAGAAAGGAACCACGCCATGGCCGAGACCAACTTCGACCTGATCGTGATCGGCGGCGGGCCGGGCGGCTATGTGACCGCGATCCGCGCCGCGCAGCTGGGCGGTAAGGTCGCCCTGGTCGAGCGCGAGCATCTGGGCGGCATCTGCCTCAACTGGGGCTGCATCCCGACCAAGGCCTTGCTGCGCACCTCGGAGGTTTATCACTACCTGACCCATGCCGGGGACTACGGCTTGACCGTCAAGGACCCCGGCTTCGATCTCGCCAAGATCGTCAAGCGCTCCCGCGCCGTGGCGGGACGGCTAAACGCCGGTGTGACCCATTTGATGAAGAAGAACAAGGTCACGGTCTTCGACGGCCACGGCAAGCTCAATGGGGTGCAAGGGCCCTCGCGCAAGGTTCATGTGGCGAAGGATGGCAAAGGCGTCGCCGATCTGACCGGCAAGAACGTGATTCTGGCGACCGGTGCCCGGGCCCGGCAACTGCCCGGCCTGGAGGGCGACGGCAAGCTGGTCTGGACCTACAAGGAAGCCATGGTGCCCGAGGTCATGCCGAAATCACTCCTGGTGATCGGCTCGGGCGCGATCGGGATCGAGTTCGCCAGCTTCTACCGAACGCGTGGCGCCGAGGTCACGGTGGTCGAGGTCTTGCCGCGGGTCTTGCCTGTCGAGGACGAGGAGATTTCCGCCTTTGCCCACAAGGCCTTCGAAAAGCAGGGCATGAAAATCATGACCGGGGCGACGGTCAAGGGCCTGAAGAAGGGTAAGGACAACGTCACGGCGACCATTGAGAAAGATGGCAAGTCGAGCGAACTGACCGTTGACCGGGTGATCTCCGCGGTCGGCATCGTCGGCAACGTCGAGGACCTGGGCCTAGAGGGCACCAAGGTCAAGGTCGAGAAGACCCACGTGGTCGCCGACCAATGGATGGCGACCGGCGAGCCCAACGTCTACGCCATCGGCGACCTGACCGGGCCGCCCTGGCTGGCCCACAAGGCGAGCCACGAGGGCGTCATTTGCGTCGAGAAACTGGCTGGGCTGAACACCGTACATCCGCTTGACGTGCGGCGCATACCGGGCTGCACCTATTGCCATCCCCAGATCGCCAGCATCGGCCTCAGCGAGGCCAAGGCCAAGGAGGGCGGCCGCAAGGTCAAGGTCGGCCGCTTCCCCTTCATGGGCAATGGCAAGGCGATCGCTTTGGGCGAGGATCAGGGCCTGGTCAAGACCATCTTCGACGAGAAGACCGGCGAGCTGCTGGGCGCCCACATGGTCGGCGCCGAGGTGACCGAACTGATTCAGGGTTATGCCGTCGCCATGCAGTTGGAGACCACCGAGACCGACCTCATGCACACGGTCTTCCCGCACCCGACGCTGAGCGAAATGATGCACGAGAGCGTCCTTGACGCCTACGGCCGGGTTATCCACTTCTGATAGGAGAGCCGCATGGATGCGGTTCAGGTCAGTGAGGTTTGGCGGAATTGGGGAATTGTCGCGGCTGGCGGGATGGGGCTTTTGCTTGCTGTCTGGCGGGGCATCGCCGCAGATCGGCAATCTCGTGCCTCTCGAAGCCAGGCAAATATAGCGCGACGTGCGCACACGACAGAAGTCTTTAAAGATGCAGTCGGTCAGTTGAATAATGAACGCCTAGAGATTAGATTAGGCGCAATATATACGTTAAAGCAAATCAGTGACGATTTTCCAGAATTTAAGCATTATGTATTTCAGTTGCTAACAGCGTATTTAAAGGAACGCACAACAGGCGCTGATCCTAATGTCGTGCCGAGCGTTGATGTAACGGAGATTATGGAATTCATACGGGTCGAACTTACAGAGTGAGATTCCGCATGGCTCAAACTCGCGAAGACGTAACAGAGAAGCGCCGTTTTATCGATTTGTCTGGCGCAGTTCTCCCAAACGCGAATTTCAGTCACGCTGACTTTGCGCATGCCAATCTCGAGGGAAGCAATCTCCCCAATGCGAATTTGACAATGGCAATATTGGCCAGCGCAAACTTGAAGAAGGCTATATTGAGCGGCGCGAGCTTAGCTTTCGCAGATCTGACGGATAGCGACTTGACGGGATCTGACTTGTCAGAGGCCAATTTGAACAAGGCTATATTTCAGAATGCGAACCTTTTAGCAGTCAATTTTCGCAACACTGACATGCGGGGCGCGGATCTCAAGGGTGCGCAAAATCTGAGCTGGTCCGATTTGTTACATGGTCGTGTTGATGAGAAGACTGTTACCCCAGCTTATTTGGATGAGAAGACTCTATTTGAAACACTAAATAGTTTGTACGAGAAGGTCGATTGGGAGAAAGAATATTCTGGATGTTTGCCTGACCTTTGGGCAGAACTGAACAGGATTTCTGATTCAATGAACAACAATTCGTTTCATGACCTTCTGATCACAATGCGCGTTCATGAGGAAATGGCCGAAACGGAAAGACAACAATGAGCGAAGCGCGCGTTCGCCATCCCGAGAAGGCGCATAAGCCGGACAACCCGATCCAGCGCAAGCCGGCCTGGATCCGGGTCAAGGCGCCGGTCTCTCCGGTCTATCACGAGACCCGCAAGATCGTGCGCGATCACAACCTCGCCACGGTGTGCGAGGAGGCCGCCTGCCCGAACATTGGCGAGTGCTGGGCCAAGAAGCACGCCACCATGATGATCATGGGCGAGATCTGTACCCGGGCCTGTGCCTTCTGCAATGTGGCGACCGGCAAGCCGGGCGCGCTCGACCCCTTCGAACCGACCAATGTCGCCAATGCCGTGGCCAAGCTGGGCCTGGAGCATGTGGTCATCACTTCGGTCGACCGTGACGATCTGGACGACGGCGGGGCCGGGCATTTCGCGGCGGTCATCGGCGCGATCCGCGAAGCGACCCCCAGCACCACCATCGAGGTTCTGACCCCTGACTTCCTGCGCAAGAACGGCGCCGAGGCCACGGTGGCGGCGGCCAGGCCCGATGTCTTCAACCACAACCTGGAAACCGTGCCGCGGCTCTACGCCAGCGTCCGGCCCGGGGCGCGGTATTTCACGTCGCTGCGTTTGCTGCAACGTATGAAGGAACTCGACCCGACGATCTTCACCAAGTCCGGCATCATGGTCGGCCTGGGTGAGGAGGAGGAGGAAATCCTTCAGGTCATGGAGGATCTGCGCTCCGCCGACGTGGATTTTCTGACCGTCGGGCAATACCTGCAGCCAACTCCCAAGCATCACCCTATCGAGCGCTTCGTCACGCCGGAGGATTTCAAGCGCATCGAGGCCATGGCCTACGCCAAGGGCTTCCTCATGGTCTCGGCCACGCCGCTGACCCGGTCCTCCTATCACGCCGGCGAAGACTTCGCCCGTCTGCGCGCCGCCCGCGAA
>JAJFGO010000026.1 GCA_021776095.1 Kiloniellaceae bacterium
TGTTTTGCCGAGCAGGTCGGCGTGAACGCACCAGGCAGAGCGAAGAGGACGACCTTCTTACCCTTGAAAACGTCGCTGGTCGAGATCGGCGCGGGGCCGTCCGCGGTCATGTGAGCGAGGGTGATTTCCGGAACCTTGTCGCCAACCTTGATGGTCATGCCTTGAATTCCTTCCTGAGATGGAGATGTTGGGCGCGCGCCGCCGCGCGTGCCGGATGAACCTAAGATAATACCTGCACACCGGCGATCAACTGCCGCCGGCGCGCTCCAGGGCTTCGATCACCGTATTGGTGGTCAAAATCTCCGGCAAGGCGATCCCGTCCGGCGCGGCCGGCCCATAGACCGCATTGAAGGGGATGCCGTAGCGCCCGAACTCGGCCAGATAGGACGAAATCGCCTCGCTGGGCAGGGTCCAATCGCGGCGCATGGCGGTGACCTCTTCGCCGCCGATCCGCGCGCGCACCGGATCTCGGTCCAAGACCAGCGTCTTGTTGATCTGACAGGTCAGGCACCAATCCGCGGTCACATCGACCATAACGACCTGGCCGGCGGCCACGCGGCGCGCGATCTCGGCCTGGTCGAAAGGCTGCCAGAGTTCCCCGCTCGGCTCGGTCGCGGCAAGCGGACGCGTATCGTGCCGGTCCAGACCGGCCGGCAGTATTACGGCGGCCAGCGCCAGTATGGCGGCCAAGGCCGGCGTGGCGATCGCGGTCGAGCGAGGCCGGCTGACCCGCGCGCGGCCGAACCAGACCACCGCGACCAAGGCGCCGAGCAGGACGCCGGTCACCGCCGCGCCGCTCATGCCGACCTGGGCGCTGAGCACGCTCAAGAGCCAAACCGCCGTTGCCACCAGCGCCAGGCCGAGAACCCGTCTAAGCACCACCATCCAGGGTCCGGGGCGCGGTAAGCGGGTGGCCAGGACCGGGACCGCGGCGATCAGCAAATAGGGCAGCGCCAGGCCGAGACCCAGGGCGATGAATATGGCGACGATCTCGAACGGACCGCGGGCCAGGGCGAAGCCGACCGCGGTGCCCAGAAAGGGCGCCGAACAGGGCGTCGCCAGCAGGGTGGCCAGGGCGCCGGTCAGGAAGTGCTCCGTGACACCCGGCTCGCCCCGCGCGCCGCCGGGCGCGCGGCCCAGTGTGGCGGCGCCCTGGGCCCAGCTTGGCAAAGCGAACTCGTAGAACCCGAAAAGGTTACAGGCGAAAATCACCACGATGAGCGCCATACCGGCCAGGAACAGGGGCTGTTGGAACTGAATGCCCCAACCGACGGCCAGGCCCAAGGACTTGAGCAGGATCGCGGCGCCGGCCAAGACCAGGAAAGAGGCGAGGATCCCCGCGGCCGAAGCCAGGAAGCTGATTCGCACCGAGGCCGGTGCCCGGCCACCGTGTTTGACCACCGACAGGAGCTTGATGGACAGGACCGGTAAGACGCAGGGCATGAGATTGAGAATCAAGCCGCCCAGAAGCGCCAGCCCCAGGATGACCGCCAGGGCCGGCGCCCGGCCCGGCCCGCCGGCCTGCGCATCGGCGATACGCGCGGTCAGGACGCCTGTCGCCGCCGAGTCGGCGTAACGGGCCACGATCCGATGCTCGCTGCCGCGCACGCCGTCGGTCAGGGTCAGGGTCAAGGGCTTGCCTTCCAGAACCCCGCCGCCGGTCGGGGTCGCGGCGACCCGAAGCACGGCCCGGGTGTCTTGGTCGCTCAGGCTGATCTGCGGCGCGGCGAAGCTGAAGCCCGGCGGCGCCTCGATCAGCACATCCGGCGCGCCGAAGGGCGTCTCGGAGCGCGCCACGACCTGAACCACCGGCGCCTCCAGCGTCCCGGTCAGGGCGGCCTCTTGGATTTCGAGGCCCTGCGCCGGGCCCTGGCCCGGAACCCGCTGGCGATAATCGTCGATCAAGAAGGTGTCGTTCGAGGCCTCGCCCGGCCCGGCGGGTAGATCGAGCGTTAGAACCGCGTCGCGCGGGATACAAATCTCGTTGCAGGTCAGGTACTCGACCTTGGCGCGCAGCGCGATCGCCTCACCGGCGCGCAGGGGCCGTGCCACGATCGGAAAAACGACCTCTTCGTCGTAGCCAAAGGTTTCCAAGCCAAACAGGGAAAAGCGGTGCGGCACCGGCCATTCCAGCGCCGCGTCCGCCAGGTTGCTCGATCCGCTCCAATCGACCCGTGGCGGATAACCGGCATCGCCGGGGGAGCGCCAATAAACCTTCCAGCCGGGTTCCATCCTGAAATGCAGGCCCAGGGATATGGCCTGCGAATCCCCCGCCGAATCCGCCGCCGACAACAGGCGCAGACGGGTTTGCTCATGGTCGACCCAGGGGCTGGAGGCAGCCTGAGCCACCGGCGCCCAGGCCGCCGCCATGGCCAAAGCGGCCCAAAGCAGCACCGCGCCCGCCAGGGCGCCTCTAGGGCCCAGGATACCTGTCAATTTGGCCATGGCGCGTCCGTACCTTCACGTGGAGATAACCCGTCATATATAGTATGTTCCGAAGAATATGCTTGGGTCACATTATCGTGGCCGGGTTGGCATTGGGATATGGAGCCGGGGACGTGGGTAGAAGCGCGAAAATGCCAGGGGACGACCCGGAGCGAAAAGAGGGTTACCTCTCCGGCCAACTCCTGATCGCCATGCCCAGCATGCAAGATACCCGATTCGCCCGAACGGTTATTTACATATGCGCCCACAACTCCGAGGGCGCCATGGGCCTGGTCATCAACCGCCTGGCCGGCGCGGTGACCTTCCCCGATCTCCTTCAACAGCTCAAGATCGAGGCGCCGAACCTCGAAAAGGCGATCCGCATTCACTTTGGCGGGCCAGTGGAGACCGGGCGCGGCTTCGTCCTGCATTCCGACGACTACCGGCACGAGACCACCCTGGACGTCTCCGACCAGGTCGGTCTGACCGCGACCATCGACATTCTTCAGGATATCGCCAATGGACGCGGCCCCCGGCGCAGCCTGCTCGCGCTCGGCTATGCCGGCTGGGGCCCCGGGCAGCTCGATCACGAGATCCAGGCCAACGGCTGGCTGAACGTCTCGCCCGACGAAGATCTGGTCTTCGACGACGATTTGGACGGCAAATGGGATCGCGCGATCGGGAAACTGGGCGTCGATCCGAGCCTTCTTTCCGGCGACGCCGGCCACGCCTGATCGGACCTGCCGGGCCGCCGGTGCCGTCAAGGGGTTCGCTTTTCCAGACCCAATAGGTCTTCGCGCAAGATGCCGAACAGCAGGTGATCCTGCCAGCGCCCCTCGATGCGCAGGTATTCGCGCGCCAAGCCTTCCTCGCGAAAGCCCGACTTGAGCAGTAGAGCCTTGCTGGCGGCGTTATTGGGCAGGCATGCGGCCTCAACCCGGTGCAAGCCCTGGTCCCCCAGCGCGAAATGCAAGACCGCGGCCAGGGCCTCGCTCATATAGCCCTGACGGCTGTGGCGCGCACCGGCCCAATAACCCAGGCTGGCGGTTTGTGCGACACCGCGGCGGATGTTGGACAGGGTGACCCCGCCGAGCAGGGCGTGGTCGTCGGTCCGGAAAACCAAAAAGCTATAGCTGGTGCCCTGGCGCCCCTCGGCCCGGTGGGCTCGCAGCCGGCGCCGGTAGGCGCCGCGGGTTAGCGCGTCGTAGGCCCAGGTCGGCTCCCAGGGGGTCAAAAAGTCGCGGCTTTCGCCGCGCAGCTCGGCCCAGACACGCCAATCACGATGGGTCGGCGGGCGCAAATAGACCCGGCCAAGGACCAGCCGTGGCCGTTGAGCCGAGGTCGTCCGCCATGGCTTGAACAACATCTTCGGGGTCAACCGAAGCGCGCGGCGACCCGTTCGAACGGCTCGACCTTGCCGACCGGGCCCAAGCTGGCCAGGGTCGGCTGCCCGGCGGCGAGGCGCCCCGCATAGCGCCGCACGGCCGCAGCATCGACCGCCTCGATCTTCGCGACGATCTCCGGAATGCCGAGCGGGCGCCCATAGGTCAGGATCTGCTGGGCGACTTGCTCGCAACGCGCGCCGGTACTCTCCAGGCTCATCAGGATGGAGGCCTTGAGCTGGGCCCGGGCGCGGATGACTTCCTCGTCGCTCACATCCTCGGCGGCCTTGGCGAGTTCGTCGCAGACCACCGGAATCAACTCGGCCGCCTCGCTCTCTCCGGTGCCGGCATAGATACCGAAGGTTCCGCCGTCGCGGTAGGCCGCGGCGAAGGAATAGACCGAATAGACCAGGCCGCGCTTCTCGCGCACTTCCTGAAACAGGCGCGACGACATGCCGCCGCCGAACAGGGTGGAGAAGACCGAGGCCGTGTAATAGTCCGGGTCCAGATAGCCCACCGAGTCAAAACCGAGCAGGACGTGAACCTGCTCCAGCGCGCGCGCCTCGCGGTAATCGCCG
>JAJFGO010000027.1 GCA_021776095.1 Kiloniellaceae bacterium
CGGTCTATGTGACCCTGCTCGGCTATCAATGGTTCGTCACCCGCACCGCCCTGGATATCAAGGGCTGGTCCGCCACCGGCCTGGTCGCCCTCGATTTCATGACCGGCGTGATCCTGAGTGTGCTGGCGGTGGGGATGTTGAATTAGGGGGCGTGGGGAGCGGCACCTGCCATGCCATGCCCATCTCTGAGTCAGCATGGTCTTTTGCCTCGACCACTACAAACGGCCAGCATTGACCCAAGGCCATCAATCTCTGGTGACACATCTGTTGGATGGCGGTTACGATATCGGCACGTCGGCTGACTTTGATTGATCCATGACGAATTTCCGTATTCCACGATCCCTTTGCGCCGTAGTAGGCGAGGTCATCGAGGGATCTCACAGCACTCTCGATGCCCTGTATCTATCGGCGGGCGCACCTGGGCCGCCACCTAATCTGGCTCATCATTCAAAGTGGAAAACTTGGCTTTTCCAAGTTGGCACAGATCAAGACGTAGACAGCTTGGCGGTGTTAGGCAACATATTGGAAGAGTTCATGGACGTCGCCCCGTCCGACGAGACAGATGCATTCGTAAACTGGTTGGAGAACCGCGAGAGGGTAGTTGATGCGCTAGAGAAGTGTGGGTTGAGATACTATCGTGGGGGAAGAGTCCTACCGAATGATGCAGCTCCTCGTGAAGAGCCGAATGTATCAAGAAGTATCGCAGAAATTTACCAGCCCAGCTCTGTTGAAGATCTCCTACTCGTCCTATTGCGCGGTCTTCGTCGTGCCATGCACCCGTTTACTCATCGCCGAAAGGGTGCGCACTCGCTTTCTTTTGACTCAGAGTATGACATTCAGGATCTACTCCATTCGCTATTGCGACCATGGGTGGCAGACATCCGGCCGGAGGAATTTACACCTAGCTACGCTGGTACAAGCACACGAATGGACTTCTTACTGCCTGCTCACAATCTTGTTATTGAAGTGAAGATTGTGCGTGATCGTACCCATGGAAAGAAAATTGGCGACGAACTTATCATCGATATAGAACATTATCGTCGCCACCCCGAGTGTAAGAAATTGTGGTGCGCAATTTATGATCCAAAAAACTTCCTGCAAAATTCAGAAGGTTTGAAAATGGATCTTGAAGGAAACAGGAATATGCCGGACGGTCAGGTGACAACAAGAGTATTCGTCCTATAGATGCTGTTCGAACATGTCGTTCTTTCTGTGATCTGTGACCTGATATATACCGAGAGAAGGCTTTCATTTAACGAGCACGACATCTGATCAAACGCCAATGCAAGATAACAACCGCGCAGATTTCACCGTCCGGATTCGCTTTCGAATACCCTCTTGTGACAGCCTCGGTGTGGACGACAATGAAGCCGCGTTCAAGCCTGCTGTTGGACACAGGTCACCCTGAATTCCGATGACAGAGATAAGACGATTCGTGAGTCCGACTGGTTGATTGCCAAAAGCAGCGGATGGGACTCAGAGAAAGCGGCCCAAGCCGCAGTGGAGCCTTTAAAAGATGCTCTGCGTAGGGCACTGGCGCGATGGCGTTTGGGAGCCGACTTTGGCGGCCGCTCCCCTCAGGGAAACTTCTCTCGGGCCGGCCTTCGGATGTTGGAGAAAATGACTGATCGTCCCGTGCTGAACGACACTCATGGCCACATGATTTTCCCGACAGAGTTACGCCCTCAATTTGCGAATTCTGGACCATTTTCGGCCTTTCGGACCGTTGAAGGCAAGCTTTGGGGGAAGAGTTTCTTGTTCGCTCTAGGTTACAATCACCCTTTGAGCGAGAGGGAGCGAACAGCATTCGATTTGTACAGCGTCGCACAGGCCGTTGGAGATTCGGTTGACGCCCAATTCGTGCTACTATTTGCAGCCATAGAAACTCTTCTTGAGGACAGGCTACTGTCGAAGCCAGTGGTCGATCACGTTGATGAACTCATCGCCCGTACGAAAGATGCCGATCTCGATATGGCCGAGAAAAACTCGCTCCTTGGATCCTTGAATTGGCTACGCACTCATTCGGTACGGAGCTCTGGCCGCCAATTTGTCCGGGAACGACTTGGTGACCGGAAGTATAAAGAACAATCGGCGGAAGATTGTTTCCTAGCCTGCTATGATTTACGTAACCGCCTATTACATGGCCAACAGCCATTCCCGACTCGCGAGGAAGTTGCTGGGCTCGTAAGCGCATTGGATCAGATTGTAAGCCATATTCTCGCTGGGCCAATTCTGGAATTCGACTCCGCATAACCGACCCGGCAATCGTAGGAACGACATCTCGCATCAAGCGAGTCACGCTTCGTTAACTTGCTCTGCGGCCCTGAAGTTCGCACCATTATTCCTTACCGTCATCCCGGTCTCGATCCGGGATCTATGGCCGCGGCCAAGCTCGATATCGCCCGAAGATCCCGGATCGCGTCCGGGATGACGCCGTGGCGGGGGTGCGGTCTGGGGCGCTTTCGTGTCTTCGTGTCTTCGTGGTTCACACGATTCTCCACAAGCCCTTGCATTGCGCAGCGCTAGGTCGGGGTTAGGCTTGGGCGACCGCTAACGCGCAACCTGGAGCCGGGCACATGACCTCTCTCGACCGTCGTTCGAACCGCCCTGTCAGGCCAGCTTCGTTTCGCCCGCGCGATCTTCCCTGCTCGTTCCCTGCCCGCGCGCGGCGATGGGCCGGGGAACTAGGGAAAAGCAGGGAACCTTGGGCGCCGCCGCGCGGCCATCTGTTATTTCCCTGTTCCTGAGGGAATAACAGGGAAATGGAATCACCCCTGTACGCCGCGCCAATCCGGTGCAGGCGCGCGCCTTAATACGTCGCGCGCAGGAAGTAGAGGCCTTCGGGCGGGGCGGTCGGACCGGCGGCGGCGCGGTCGCGGGCGTTGAGGGCGGCGGCCAGATCGGCGCGGGTCCACTTGCCCTCGCCGACCAGCCGCAGGGTGCCGGCCAGGATGCGCACCTGGTTGTGCAGGAACGAGCGCGCCCGCACGGTCATGGCGATGACCTCGCCGTCGCGGGCCACCGTCAGGTCGTCCAGGGTCTTGACCGGCGTCTTGGCCTGGCACTCGCTGGCGCGAAAGCTGGTGAAGTCGTGCTTGCCAATGAGGACCTGCGCCGCGGCGTGCATGGCCTCGGCGTCGAGCGGCACCGGCACCCACCAGGCCCGGCCGCGATCCAGCACCAAGGGCGCGCGCCGGTTGACCATGCGGTAGAGGTAGGCCCGGCCCGTGGCCGAGAAGCGGGCGTGGAAATCGTCGGCCACCGCCTCGGCGCTCAGCACGGCGACGGGTGCCGGGCGCAGGTGGGCGTTGAGCGCATCGCGCAGGGTATCGGTCTCGGCGGCGCGGGTCAGGTCCAGGGTCACCGCCATGCCCAGGGCGTGAACCCCCGCGTCGGTGCGGCCGGCGGCGTGGGCCGTGACGCGCTCGCCGCAAAAGCCGTGCACGGCGGCTTCGATCGCGGCCTGCACGCTGGGCCCGTTGTCCTGGCGCTGCCAGCCGACGAAACCGGCGCCGTCGTATTCGACGATCAGCTTGTAGCGGGTCATGCGCCTTCGGCGGGCACGGCCAGGCGGGTGCCCGGCGCAAGCGGGAAGCCGCGCAGGAAATCCGCCGCCGCCATGGCCGCCTTGCCGCCCCGCTGCACCCGAGTCACGCGCAAGGCGCCCTCGCCGCAGGCCAGGGTGAAGGCCGCGTCCAGCACCGTGCCGGGCGCCGCGTCGTCATCGGCGTTGAGGGCAAGTTCGGCGGCCAGGACCTTGACGGTCTCCCCGCCCAAACGCGCGGTCGCACCCGGCCAGGGCGAAAACGCGCGGACCTGACGTTCGAGCGCCACCGCCGGCTTGCGCCAATCGAGCGCGCTGTCCGCCTTGCTCAGCTTGGCCGCGTAGGTGACGCCCGCCTCCGGTTGCGGCCGCGGGCTCAGGCGCCCCGCGGCCAGGCCGTCCAGAGCCTCGAGGATCAGGCGCGCGCCCAGGGCCGCGAGGGTGTCGTGCAGGTCCGACGCGGTGGTCTTGGCGCCGATCGGCACGGCCTCGCGCAGCAGCATGGCGCCGGTATCCAGGCCCTGGTCCATCTGCATCACTGTGACACCGGTTTCCCGATCGCCGGCCAGGATGGCGCGCTGGATCGGCGCCGCCCCGCGCCAGCGCGGCAGCAGGGACGCATGGACGTTGAGGCAGCCCAGGCGCGGCGCGGCCAGGATCGCGGGCGGCAAGATCAAGCCGTAGGCGACCACCACGGCGGCATCCAGATCGAGGCCCGCGAAGGCGACCTGTTCGCCTTCGTCCTTCAGGCTCTTGGGCGTGCGGACCGGCCAGCCCTGGTCTTGCGCATAGGCCTGCACCGGCGAGGGCCGCGGCTTGTGACCCCGCCCGGCGGGG
>JAJFGO010000028.1 GCA_021776095.1 Kiloniellaceae bacterium
GCTTCAGGTATCGCTGACCTTGCTCGTGGCCTATGCCGCCTGGCAGCTCATGCGTATCCTGATCGACAAAAAGATCGCCGAGGAAGATGCCCTGATGGCCGAGCAGGGCATCGACCTTCAGGATACCGAAGCCGGCGGCACCGGGTTATCGCGCATACGCACCCTGCTGCCGCTGCTCAAGCGGACCATCCAGATTTGCCTGTCGGTCATCGTCATCATGATCGTGCTGGCCGCACTCGGCGTCAATATCGCGCCCTTGCTGGCCGGTGCTGGGGTGGTCGGGCTGGCGGTCGGCTTCGGGTCTCAATCCCTGGTGCGCGACATCGTCTCGGGCGCGTTTTTCCTCATCGACGATGCCTTTCGCATCGGCGAATACATCGATGTGGGCTCGGTCAAGGGCGTGGTCGAGAAAATGTCGGTGCGCTCCCTGCGCCTGCGCCATCATCGCGGCGCCGTGCACACCGTGCCCTTCGGCGAGGTCAAGACCCTGACCAATCATAGCCGCGACTGGGCCATCATGAAGCTCAAGCTTCGGGTACCCTTCGATACCAATGTGGACCGGGTGCGCAAGTTGATTAAAGCGGTGGGCCTCGAGCTGCTGGAGAACGAAGACATCAAGGACGACTTCATTCAGCCGTTCAAATCCCAGGGCGCGACGGAGGTCGACGACTACGGCTTCGTCATCACCACCAAGTTCACCTCAAAACCGGGCCGGCAATTCATGATTCGCCGCTACGCCTTTGCCGCGGTTCAAAAGGCCTTCAAAGAAAACGGCATCGAGTTCGCCATGCCCAAGATCGAGGTGACCGTCGACAACGAGGATGACGACGACCCCCTAACGCCGAAGAAACCGGTCAGCGGATCGCGGCGGGAGGCGGCGGGCGCCGGCGCGGCCGGGCATGTTGTCGACGCCGCGTCCCAAACGTCTTGACGGCCTAACCGCGCCGATCCAAGGCCAGGGCAACGATCCGCAGGGTCTCGCTCCAAAGCGCGAAGCGATCGAGATCGCGCGGGTCGGCCCAGAGGACCTCGGCGGCGTCGTCCCCGGCGCGAGCCTCTCCGGCGCACCATTCGGCCAGGAAATCGACCAGGGTGTAGTGATAGGCGACGGCGCCGGTCGAATCGCGGGTCAGGGAATCGACCACGTCCAGGAGGTGGGAAATCTCAACCTCCAGGCCGGTCTCTTCCATGACCTCGCGCGCCGCCGCCGCGCGCACGGTCTCCCCGTGGCGCTGGCGCCCGCCGGGCAGAGACCAAGTGCCCAGGCGCGGGGCCTTGCCGCGGCGGATCAGCAGGACTTGCTCATCGCCGGCGGCGCCCTTGAGAACCACGACGCCGACCCCGACCAGGGGGCGTTTCGATTCGCTCATATCCCCCAACGATATCTTGACCGTGGCGGTGCCCCATGGCACTTGCGCCCGAGGCGGGCTTGTTCCAGCATTCGAATTCCAAAATAGACCCGCGCGCCCCCCGCGCGCCCCAAGCTGGAGGAAAATATGGCTGGCTTACTGCCGAATGTCGATCCCGACGGATTGCTCGAATATTCCGTCGTGTTCACGGATCGCTCGCTCAACCATATGTCCAAGTCGTTCCAGCAGGTGATGACCGATATCTCCGGCACCCTGAAGCAGGTCTACAACGCCCATGCCATGGCCGTGGTGCCGGGCGGTGGCACCTACGGCATGGAGGCGGTGGCGCGGCAGTTCGCCCATGACAAAAAATGCCTGGTGATCCGCAATGGCTGGTTCAGCTATCGCTGGAGCCAGATCTTCGACGCCGGCGGCATCCCCTCCGCAACCACCGTCCTCAAAGCGGGCCCGATCGAAGAGGGCCGTCAAGCCGCCTTCGCGCCGGCCCCGATCGAGACCGTGGTCGCGGCGATTCAGGCAGAGAAACCGGACCTGGTTTTCGCGCCCCATGTGGAAACCTCGTCGGGCATGATTCTGCCCGACCAGTACATGCATACCCTGGCCGAAGCGGTGCACGCGAACGGCGGGCTGTTCGTCTTGGATTGCATCGCCTCGGGCACCATCTGGGTCGATATGAAAGACATCGGCGTCGATGTGCTGATCAGCGCGCCGCAAAAGGGCTGGAGCGCCTCGCCCTGCAGCGCCCTGGTCATGTTGAGCGAAGCGGCGCGGAGCCGGATCGATTCGACCGCCAGCACCAGCTACGCCTGCGATCTGAAAAAGTGGCTGCAGATCATGGCGGCCTACGAGAACGGCGGCCATGCCTATCACGCGACCATGCCGACCGACGCCCTGCTTAAGTTCCGCGACACCATGAAGGAAACCCAGGATTACGGCTTCGACAAGGTGCGCGCCGAACAGCAGGAGCTCGGCGACAGGGTCCGCGCCTTGCTGGCCAAGAAGGGTTTCAAGAGTCTCGCCGCAACCGGATTCGAGGCACCCGGTGTGGTGGTTTGTTACACCGACAACGCCGATATCCAAAACGGCAAAATGTTCCTGGCCGAGGGCCTGCAGATCGCCGCCGGGGTGCCCCTGCAATGCGACGAGCCGGCGGACTTCCGAACCTTCCGGCTGGGACTCTTCGGCCTGGACAAGCTGCACAATATCGACCGCACGGTCGACAACCTCGACAAGGCGCTGAGCGCGGTCATGGAGGCGACCAACGTTCGGTAGCCGCGAAGGAGGCTAATCGGTTCCCCTGGCGGCCGGTTGGTCCGGTGAAATACCGGACGAGCGCATGCCCATTGCGGCATCATCCCGGACTTGATCCGGGATCTTGGGCAGGGGGCAGTGTCTCAGTTCGATATCTCGCCGTATCGGAACCCTGAACGTCCGATTATTGTCGCATTACGTTGGCTTTACGCCCGACAGCAGACATCGTCGCGCCGTCATCTATATCTCTGCTTTTGACCCGCTTCGGACATTAACCCTCCCGAAGAGCTGTAGCCAAATCGTTGCTTAAGGCGCCAAAGGCGTGACCCGATGGTTGAACCAAAGCGCCCGTCCAGCGTCATTAGCTCTGCTTGCAGTGATCGAACACACATGATGCCCTTTGACGATTGATCGTGTCAGTTATATTGCTCATGTCGCGCGAGTTTCACGAGGTTTGAAGTTGTAATGACGCTGAATATTATGCTGACGTCCCGCCATGCAGTGTATCTCACGGGGGATTTTCGACTGACATTCCCTGACGGTCACAGCGAGGATGACCTCCTGGCTCAAAAGCTTGTGCCAGTGGTGAAGTTCGAGTGGTGCGCGCTAGTTGCCTTCTGCGGAGTCGCGAAGACATCGACGGGTATAGACGTTGGCGACTGGATTTCAGCCAACGCGCTTGTCGACGAACGAAAGGAATCCGTTGATGCTTTCATAAACCGGCTCCAAACCGCCGATCAATGGTTATCAAGACTCGGTGGTGACAGACGTTTGACCATTTCGGTGGTGGGTTTCAGGGGTAGGCGCCCATTTGTAGTCGTCTTGTCGAACTTTGAGAATTTGGATGGGAAGACACACCCTAGAATTCGACCGCGCTTGCAGGTCTTCAGACCGAAACCGAAAGACATCGAGCTACGAGTGTTTGGCGTTCCTAACAGTATTTCAGTTGATGAAAGGCGCGATCTCAAGAAATTGCTCAGAAAGAACCAATTGGAACCACTTAAGAAAGCGCTTGGCGAGGCAAACCGGAGAGCCTCCAAGAACTCGAAAGGGATTAGTCCGGAGTGCGTTGTTGGCTGCCTTCTCCCCTCCGGGGCCGGAGAAATCATGCCGTATGGTATCGATCCTAGCTCCGAGTACGTCCCGAGATTCGTAACACGCGAATGGGAGAGTCAAGGAATTGTAGGGCTCAGACTCAAGACAGGCTCTAAAGGTGAGCGTCTCAATCCCCACTGGAGGGGTATGACTATAAAGATTCAAGGCAAGGGGAAACGCGCGCTCTTCAATATGATGCACGCGATAGGTAACGTTGAGGAAATCGTCGGCGGAACAAAGAAACCGAATACCTTCGTTTGGCAAAAGATCGCAGGTCCTGATGAACCTAAGACACACACGTTCAAATTCCATAGAAATCGCCGCTAAACCAGCCGTTTTCCTGAACCAGATTTCCCCATGGAACAGGCGACGTCATCGGTCGGTTGTTGTTCTGTCTCGTAGCTCGAATTTTACCAGTTCTCTAGCCCGTTGTTCCGAAGCCCTGTTTCTTATTCACGGCCGCTGATCCAGCCGAACGCCGTTGAATGACTGCTCTTGGCACTAACCGAACTCAATCACCGCGCCGGCGCGACAACCGCGTTCATGCGCTTAACGGAGATTCGAATCCGCTTTGCGCTCTCAGCGCCGTTAATTTTGACATGGCCCCTATAAAACCATGATGCTGGTTCGCTCCCAGATCAGTGGCGAATGCCTCGTACCGAAATTCCTTTGACTTGTTGACGCACCTCAATGCAATGCGAAGGGCAATTTGGTAGCTATCAAGCGTGGTTCGGGCGTGTGGACGTCAGTTGCCGCACAGGAGGTTTTCAGGCGAATCGCCTCCTCTGCCCGAGTTTGAAAGGCTGTGGGAGTCTGACGGGGAGATCACGTCAGACTTGTCGGTGGATAATGAAGGCAGGCCCGAACCATATTTGACCCAACACCCGGGTTATTGACGGGTGCTCTATGCCGCCGAAGAAACGCCGTGCAGTATTCGCGTGTTCCAATGGCCTACAATGTGAGCCCATATCTGCTCGTCCCGTGCCGTGACCTGCCGACCGCGTGCAGACAGACCCGTATGGCAAGGGGCTGGCGGGCAAAATCGTGTGGCGCATGCGCCTTATCTGCCATGTGCAGGAGCGCAATGCCAACGCAAGCTGTGTCCCAGCCGCCCCAGTCCGCTAAAGGAAATACGGGCCGAGCGATTATCTGTGCCTTAGGGCGCAAAACCGCTGCGTAACCGCCACCGCGGGCCGCTCATCGAATGACTCCACCCGGCACGACCGGGCCGGGCTTGGACCATCCGAAGATCCCGGATCGAGTCCGGGATGACGTTTTCCCTCCTTTGATGAGCACCTGGCCGGACAGCCGGCCATAAAAAAGGCCCCTCCCGAGGGAGGGGCCGAAGTCTTGTTAGAGAAACGACGTGAAGAGCGCGAGCGGCGCTGGATCATCCAGGCGCTAGGCCATGTATTGGCCGCCGTTGGCGGAGAGGGTCGAGCCGGTGATGTAGCCGGCATCGTCGCTGGCCAGGAAGGTGACGCAACGCGCGACCTCTTCCGGTTCGCCGAGGCGGCCGACCGGGATCAGCGGCAGGATCTTGGTCTTGAGCACCTCCTCCGGCACCGCCTTGACCATTTCGGTCGCGATGTAGCCCGGCGACACCACGTTCACGGTGATGCCCTTGAAGGCGTTTTCCTGGGCTAGGGATTTGCAGAAGCCGATCAGGCCGGCCTTGGCCGCCGCATAGTTCGATTGTCCCATCTGGCCCTTCTGGCCGTTGACCGAGGAGATCGCGATAATCCGGCCGAAGCCGCGTTCGCGCATGCCCTCGATCACGTTGCGGGTCATGTTGAAGACCGAATCCAGGTTGGTCGTAATGACCGCGCCCCAAGCCTCGGGCTTCATGCGGTGGAACATGGCGTCGCGGGTGATCCCGGCGTTGTTGACCAGGATCTCTGTCGGGCCAAGATCGGTTTCGACCTGAGCGATGCCGGCCTGGCAGGCCTCGAAATTGCCGACGTCCCACTTGTAGACGGCGATGCCGG
Organism: Kiloniellaceae bacterium; assembly: GCA_021776095.1. GTDB lineage: Bacteria > Pseudomonadota > Alphaproteobacteria > Kiloniellales > J153 > JAJFGN01. The sequence goes on from JAJFGO010000028.1 coordinate 5,705, forward strand.
TCTTTTCCTTGAAGGCGTTGGCGGCTTCGTCGTTGCCGCCGTAGGTCGCGGCGACGTTATATCCAGCGTCCTTCAGCCCGACGGAAATCGCGGCACCGATACCTCGCGTCCCACCGGTCACGATCGCTACTCGTGCCATTAGATGTATCCTCCCAATTTTCCCTGACCGCATTCCAGCCGGCCGGGTATTTCCATGGAAACACTATAACACACACGATCCCGCGCGTTGAGACAGATCAAAACGCCGGGTACCGCGCTTTTCCCCCCCCCTTTCGCGCTGGGCGGAAGGGGGGTGGGATCGCCAGAGAAATCGCCTATAGGGCTGGCGCGGGCGCCTAGTCGCGCGCCAGGCACATGGCGATGCCCATGCCGCCGCCGATGCACAAGGTGGCCAGGCCCTTCTTGGCATCGCGCCGGCCCATTTCGTGCAACAGGGTGTTCAGGATCCGCGCGCCCGAAGCGCCGACCGGATGACCCAGGGCGATGGCCCCGCCGTTGACGTTGACCTTGGCCGGATCCCAGCCCAGGTCCTTGTTCACGGCAAGCGCCTGAGCGGCGAAGGCCTCGTTCGCCTCGATCAGGTCGAGATCGTCGACGCTCCAACCGGCCTTTTCCAAGGCCGCCTTGCTGGCCGGGATCGGGCCCGTGCCCATGATCGCCGGATCGACGCCGCAGGTCGCCCAGGAAACGATACGGGCCAGTGGCGTGACACCGCGCTTGGTGGCTTCTTCGGCGCTCATCAGGACCACGGCGGCGGCGCCGTCGTTGATCCCGCTGGCATTACCCGCGGTCACCGTGCCTTCCTTGTCGAAAGCCGCGCGCAACTTGGCCAAACCTTCGGCCGTGACACCCGACTTGGGGTGCTCGTCGCTATCGACCACGGTATCGCCCCGGCGGCCCTTGATGGTGACCGGAACGATCTCGTCCTTGAAGGCGCCCGCATTTTGGGCCGCCTCGGCCTTTTGCTGCGACCCGGCGGCGAAGGCGTCTTGCTCCTCGCGGGTCAACTGCCACTTGCGGGCGATGTTTTCCGCCGTGACGCCCATGTGATAGCCGTTGATGGCGCACATCAGGCCGTCCTTGAGCATGGAATCGAGGAACTTGACGTCACCCATCTTGGCGCCGTCGCGCAGATGCGCGACGTGCGGCGCCTGGCTCATGCTTTCCTGGCCGCCGGCGACGACAATGCCGGCATCGCCGAGCTTGATCGCCTGATAGCCGAGCGCCACCGTGCGCAGGCCGGAGCCGCACAGCTGATTGATCTGATAGGCGGTCTTTTCCGCCGGAATGCCGGCCGCAAGGGCGGCCTGGCGGGCCGGGTTCTGACCCGCGCCGGCGGATAGGATCTGACCCAGGATAACCTCGTCGACCTCTTGCGGGTCGATGTGGGCGCGTTTCATCGCCTCGGTGATGGCGACAGTGCCAAGATAGGATGCGGGGACGCTGGACAGCCCGCCGTTGAACGCGCCGACCGGGGTCCGCGCTGCGCCTGCAATGACGATTTCGGTCATAGTCCGATTTCTCCCTTTCTCTCAGGCCGTTCTAGGGCCGTTGTTTCGCCCCGCAGGCATCCCGCGAAGCCTGAAAAGCTGAGATCGCCGCGTGCAAGAGTGTACAGTCTAAACCCGGCACGGGCGTCACCGCTTTGATCCATGATAAGCATTTTATGCTGCAGTGCAGCATTTGGTAATTATATAAGGCCTAGCAACCCCTTCGTGCAAGTCAAAAGGTTAAGATTTTTTAACTTTTCGCCGCTTGGCGGGCTTGGACCCCGCCCCGCCTCCCGCCGCCAGCAGCCATTCGGCCAAGGGCGACCAGATGCGCTCTCGGGCGCCGCCGCTGACCACCATGCCGATGTGACCGATGGGCGGTTTGAGCTGCTTGGCACCGGGGATCGCATCGCCTAGGGCGGCGGCCGAGGCGGGCGGCACGATACGGTCCTGGGCCGGGACCAGGCTGAGGCACGGCATGGCCAGTGCACCCGGATCGACTGCCCGCCCGGCGACCCGCCAGCGCCCCCTGGCCGGGGTGTTCTCGCCGTACCAGCCGATCAGGCATTCGCGCGCCACGGGGGCGGTCAAGGGCACGCCGTCATTCAGCCAGTCTTCCAAGGCGACGAACAACCTTGCCTTGCGGCTGTCCGGGTCGAGCCGGGAGAAGGCGATGAACTTGCGCGCGGTCTGCAGCGGGTCAAGGGTGGCGAACAACGCCTGGATGGCATCGACCGGCAGCTCGCCCAGGCTGTCGAGCGCCGGCGACAAGGCGGTCGCCGTGGCCACCGCCGCCGCGGCGTCGCCGCTGGGATCGGCGTGAAAATCCCAAGGGGTCGCCATGAGGGCCAGACCGGCCAAATCCTCCCGGCGCCGGAGTGCCAAGGCGAGCGCCAGGAGGCCACCCATGCAATAGCCGATCACAATCGGGCGGGCGCCGTCCGCGGCCGCCCCGATGCCGCTCGCCCGATGGGCGCACAGGGCATCCAGCGCGCCCTCGAGCCGCCCGGCGATGTAGTCGGTCAGGGTGAAGCCGCGCTCGTCCGGGCCGGGCCGGCCCCAATCGACCAGGTAGGGATGCACCCCCTGCCCGGCCAACCAACGCAGCAGGCTGGTCTGGGCGTCCAAATCCAGAATATAGGCCCGGTTCACAAGAGAGGGCACGACCAGGACCGGAATCCCGCCTGCGCCACATGCCTCGGGCACCGCGCCGTAGTCGAGCAAGCGGGTCGCGCCGTCGGACCAGACCACCGGCGCGGGCGTCAGATCGCGCACGTAGGGATGCCGGCGATAAGCCAGGATGCCGTCGAGCAATGCCAGGGCCCGGGCCCGGACCCGGTCGTTCAGAACCTCGGCAAAGGCGTCAGGATCGCTTGCGGCGAGCGGTTGCCTTAGGGCCGCCAGATTTTCGCTTGGGCCGGTCTTCCAGGGCGGCGATCCTTGCCTCAAGAACGGCAAGGCGCCGAGCGATGTCGTCCATGCCAGCGCCGCCGCGCTCAGGTGCAGCGGCAGTGGCCGGGGCCCCAGCCGGCGCGGCGCCCCTCGCGGTGCCTGCCTCTTGGGCGGTGCCGTCTCGTCCCTCGCCTGGCTCATCTGCCTGCCGCTCCCTCGGAGATGGCCCTGGGGACGCGCCCGGAGATGCCGCGGCACAACTTGCCATCATGGCCTGCCAGGCCGCCAAGGGGGACGCGCCGCCGGCGGCCGGCCAACCCGACGGCCCGAACATGCCTTGAAAGGCGGTCGCGAAATCCGCGTCCGTGGCCATCGCTGTAACCTGATCCTGCCACAGATCCAGATACCTCTCCGCCAGGGCCTTCAGATCGCCGTTATCCGCCACCTTGCCCGCCATTTCCGTCACCTGGGGCGGGAGTATAGTCAGCGCCCCGGCGGATTACCAAGTCTCACTCATTTTGCCCCTTTTCCCGGTGGGTACAATTCATTGACAGGACTTGCCGCATCGCAGCATTATGGCAGGGGGACACCAAAGGTGACCGCTACGGACCAATGCCCTGGTCCGACGGCACTAAGAAAGGTCCGAAACGTGGCAGGTAAGAAATCGGCCGGAAAAGACGGCCCGATCACCATCAAGAAGTACGCCAACAGACGGCTCTACAATACGGCGACCAGCAGTTATGTGACCTTGGATCACCTGTGCCAGATGGTTCAAGAGGACGTTGATTTCGTGGTCTACGACGCCAAGACCGGGGAGGACATCACCCGTAGCGTGCTGACCCAGATCATCGTCGAGGAAGAGGCCAAGGGGCAGAACCTTCTGCCGATCAATTTCCTCCGGCAGCTCATCGGGTTCTACGGCGACTCCATGCAATGGATGGTCCCGCGCTATCTCGACCATGTGATGGAGGGATTCGCGACCAATCAGGAGCGCTTGCGCCAATCCATGCAAGACGCCTTCGGCGGCATGTTCCCCTTCGGCAATCTGGAAGAGGTGAGCAAGCAGAACCTGGCCATGTTCGAGCAAGCCATGAAGGTGTTCACACCGTTCCAGGTGGACACCGCCCAGAACGACGCGCCGGCGGCGAACGGCGCCAAGGCCCCAGCCGATGCAAGCAGCGACCCTGGGGCCGATACCAGCGCCGAATCCCTGGAGCGCCTGAAGAATCAGGTCGACCTGCTGAGAAAGCAACTCGACGACATCGCCAAGTCGGGCCCGAAGCGCGACTAAAGCCGATCCGATTCTTGGACGATGAGGACCGCCGGTCTTAGCCGGCGTTCAGTTTGCGCCGCGACTTGGATTCGGCCGACGCCGAAGGTGACGCGATGCTACCGCGCCGCCAGGCCGGGTTGACGTCCGGCTTGCCGAAATAGTAGCCCTGCAGCAACTGAACCCCTTCGTTCAAGAGGATTTCCGCCTCCTCCTGGGTTTCCACGCATTCCGCGATGGTGACCAGGTTGAAGGTCTGGCACAGGCTCAAAAGGTTGCGGATGAAGAGCTGGTTTTCCCGGTCCCGCGCCAGGTCGTGAACGAAGGACCCGTCGATCTTGACCACATCGACGGTCAAGGTCTTGAGGTGCCTGAAGGTGGTATAGCCGGCACCGAAATCGTCTACGGCGACCTGACAGCCAAGGTCGCGCAGGACCGAAACGAACCGCGCCGTGTCATCCAAATCGTGTAGCGCCGCCGTCTCGGTGATCTCGATGATCAACCGGCTGGCCAGATCGCGACGGTCCTTCAGGCGCGAAACCAAGGCCCGCAGCCAGCCGCGGTCCGCCGCGGTCACCCCGGATATGTTGACCGCCAGGGTAATCCCGGGGTGGTTTTCCAGGTCCTGCAAGGCAATGTCGAGGGTGCGCCGATCTAGAGCCCGCATCATGCCCAGGCGCTCGACCACGGGCACGAACAGGCTGGCGGGAACAAGTTCGCCATCGGGTTCATACATGCGCAACAGGCACTCGTAGAAGCGCACCTCGTGGCTGCGCGCATCGACGACCGGCTGGTAGGCGAAGGCCAGGCGATTCTCCTTCAGCGCCTCGGTGACCTGTTCGCCGATCGCCATATTAGCCCGGTGCCCCAGGCGCTGCTCTTCCGAAAGATGATAGACCTTCAGGCAATCGCGCCCGGCCGACTTAGCCTTCAAGAGGGCGCCTTCGGCCTTAGCGATCACGTCGAAACTGGTTCGCGATTGACGTGGGAAATCAACCAGGCCGATCGAGGCGGTTGTATGAATCCGCTCGCCCCCCGCCAGGGTCGGGCTCTGGCGGATGGCCTGCAGGATACGCTCGCCGATCTTTACTGCTTCCTTCTTGTCGCAAGCATGCAGGAGGATACCGAAGCGGTCGCTGCCCAGGCGCCCGATCACGTCGGTCGAACGTAGGCAACGATCGAGCTGATGTGCGATCTCGACCAGGATCGTGTCGCCGGCCTCGTACCCATAGGCCGTGTTGATCCGATCCAGTTGATCGAGGCCGATGGCCATGAAGGCGCCGACGTGGTCATAGCGGACGCTGTAGGACAGGGCGTGGTCAAGTGCCTCTCGTAGGCGCAACTTGTTGTAATGCCCGGTCAATTCATCGTAATTCGCCAGGTGTTCCAGGCGTGCCTGATGCTGCCTGCGGCGGTCGATCAGGCGCAGGGTGCCGGAAAATCGGATCGGCGTCCCGGCCGGCGAAAACTCCACCCCGCCGCGGTCATGGACCCATAGAAAGCCGCCGGCGTCGGAGCGCACCCGGTACTCGCAGTCGTACCCTTGCGTGCCGGTGAAATGCTCGGACAGCGCCTGCATGCGCAGCGGCAAGTCCTCCGGGTTGACCCGGCCATTGTAGTGATCGCCGGTCGCCGGGACCGGCTCCGTCGCGGTGCCGAAAATCGACTCCAGCGACCCAATCCAGTCAATCCGATCGGTCGCTAGATCCCAGGTGTAGACCAGATCGCCGGATGCCAGAATCGCGGCCTGCAGGCGGTCCAACCTGGCGATTCCATCTGGGCGGCGCGCGGGGATTTGCAAGAACGGGCACTCCTACCTGGAACCTTTGAGCCGGTAAACCACTTAAGGAAGCCTCATCCTGAGACCGGATAAATGCCTCGTATCTGGCTCTCGGCGCCACTTTTCTTGCAAAGATCATAGGGATCGGCGCTTTAAGAAACGATGAATTCGAAAAGAATATATCAAGTTAAAAATAGAATTGATTTATCTAATAGAAGTTCAAAACTCCAGCATTTGCAATGTTACTGATGGTTAAATTAATTGATATTTTAGGTTAATTCCACTTAACTACAATATCTGCTAAAGTTAACCTTGCAATTTTAATCGAAGTTCAATAAAATTTTATGCATAGTCCACTGGCTGTCATCTTTGGCGAACGAAGGCATGACCCTGCTATCGCCTCTGACGTCGACATCGGCGTCGCTTTCACATCTATCGGCGGATATCGCCGGGCCAAGCACCGGACGGGATCGAGACCCGGCGGTGCGCCCGCTCGAGCGCGTCCAGGGCCTGCGCGATTCGCTCCGGGACCGGACCGGCGGGGGCCGATATCAGCGGCCCGAAACGCCGCGGCCGGAGGACCGGAGCCAAAGGCCGCGCGGATCCGCGGTCACCGCCGTCGGGCCGCGCCGCGACCACATTTCCAAGGACCGCCTGCCCGCGCTGGGCGAAGACAACGTCAGGCCCGAGAGCGCGCCGGCCTCGGCCGCTTTTTTGGTCCAAGTTTTCGGTCAGGACCTGGGGCAAACCCAAGCCTTCGTTCCGGAACACCGCGACGCCGCCGACCTGGTCAGCGAGGCCTATCGCCGGGCCGGCGCAACGCCGCCGGTCTATACCGAACAGCCGACCCTCTTCAGCTTCGCGATCTAACGATCTAGGGCGTTTTTCGCTCAGGCGGCGCTTAGGGTCTCGCTGAGCCATCTGGCGGTGCGTAGAAGCCGGGCATCGTCGCCCCGGCGCCCGACCACCTGAACCCCCAAGGGCAGACCGTTCGACGCCCGGAGCAAGGGCAGGCTAATCGCCGGCGTACCGCTGAGGGTCCAAAGGGTGCAAAAGGCCGGATTTCCGGTCGTCTCCAGACTATGGGGGGCCGGGCCCGCCGCGGCGGGGGTCACGATGGCATCGAAGCGATCGAAAATCTCGGCCAAACCGGCATTGAGGACCTCGCGCCACTCCAGGGCACGCTTGTAGTCGACGGCCAGGGCGCGCTGCCCCTCCTCGACCGCTTGGACCAAGGTTTCGCTGAGCTGATCCCGGCCACGCTCGTAATAAGCGGCGAAACAGACCGCCATCTCGACCGTATTAACGGTCCGGTGCGCGGCCAGGCCGCGCTCGAAGACCGCCGGCAACTCGATTTCCTCGCAGGCGTCGCCCAGGGCATCGGTCAGTTCGGCGAAGGCGGCCGGGGTATCGGCCTCGGCTTGGTCCCAGGCCGGGCCTTTGACGAAGGCCAGGTCCGGCGTGGCCGGCGGCCGCTGGGCCAAGGTCTCGGATAGCAATGGCCGGCCGGAGGGGCGCATATCGGGATCGCCGTCATCGAAAAACATCAGACTTTCGGCCAGCAGGGCGACATCCTCGAGGCTGCGCCCAAAGGGGCCCAGGGTATCCAGAAACCGCGACTGCTGCAGCACGCCGCGGCGCGAAATCAAGCCGTGGCTGGGTTTGTAACCAACCACGCCGCAAAAGGCCGCCGGGCGGACGATCGAACCGTTGGTTTGGCTGCCCAGGGCCCCCGGCACCATGCCCGCGGCGACGGCGGCGGCGGAGCCGCTGGACGACCCGCCGGGGGTGTGTTCGGGATTGTGCGGATTGCGGGTCTTGCCGGGCCCGAAATAGGCCAATTCGGCGGTGACCGTCTTGCCCATGACCACCGCGCCGGCCTGGCGCAACAAGGCGACCGCCACTGAATCCTTGTCCGGGCGCCGTCCGGCTTGCAGGACGGTGCCGTTCTCGGTCGGCATGTCGGCGGTGTCGTAGATATCCTTCACGCCGATGGGGACGCCGTGCAGGGGCCCTAACTCCAGACCGGCCCGATGGGCCTCGTCCGTGCGGCGCGCTTGAGCCAAGGCGTGTTCCGGGTCCAGATAGCTCCAGGCCCGAACAGTATCCTCGACCTCCTCTATGCGATCGAGGCAACTTCGTACCAACTCTTCCGACGTTAATTCGCCATCACGAATTTTTCGGGCGGCTTCGGAAGCGGTCAGACCGGCCGCTGTGGCGTCCTTCGACATAACTCTTGTCCATTGAATGGGAGCCGGAAGCCGCCTCTGGGCAGGCTGCGGACGCGGCTATTTTCGGCGGAGGCACGTGTCCCAGTAGTCATAAGCGATCAGCGGCAGAACGACCAAGCAGATCACCCAAAAGGGCAAGCCGCCCCAGAAACCGGCAAAGCCGGACGAGATGCTTGCCGCCAAGCCGAGAACGAATGTGCCGACCAACACCACGCTTAAAAACCCGGAAATTTTGTCGATCATCTCACTGGACCTTACAGTTTCCCGCCGTTCGTACGACCCGGTCGCGCCTTGGAGAGGCTCTAACCGCCAATGGCCGCCTTTGCCAAATCGGTTCCAAAAATTCGACCGCCCAAGCGATCATGGGATGTAGGTGCCGAACAGCGCGTCGGGCAGCCACAAGGCAATGCCCGGGAACTGGTACATCAGGCACATGACCGCAATGACGATACCGAGATACGGCATCAGGCCCTTGAAGATCTGCATCAGTTCGATCGCCTTTCCCAACACCCCCTTCAGGTAATAGGCCGACATGGCCATGGGCGGCGTGAGGAACGACGTTTGCAGGTTCAGCGCCACCAGCATGGCGAAGAAATAAGGGTTCACATCGAAAGCTGGCAGCATGGGCAGAAAAATCGGCACGAAGATAATCAGGATTTCGGACCATTCCAGCGGCCAGCCCAGAATGAAAATAATGAGCTGGACCAGGATCAGGAATTGCCATGGGGCAAGATCCAGGCCCAGGAAGAAATGCTCGATTATCTCATGCCCGCCCAGGTACGAAAAAACCGATGCAAAGGTCCATGACCCGACAAACAGCCAGCACACCATGGCGGTCGCCTTGGCGGTCAGATAGACCGATTGCTTCAGCATTTCCCAATTCAGCGAACGATATACGGCCGCCAAGACGAGCCCGCCGAGGGCGCCCATGGCCGCCGCTTCCGCCGGCGTCGCCAAGCCGCCCAAAATCGACCCTAGCACCAGCATAATGAGTACGGTCAAGGGCACGAACGACGTCAGCAGCTGAAGATATATGACGCGCTTCGGCGGGACATCCTCATCGCGCGGCTTGGGCGCGATGGAGGGATTCAGCAAGACCCGAACGATGACATAGGCGATGTACGAGCCCGCCAGGATAAACCCCGGGAACACGGCGGCGGCATAGAGTCGCAAGGGCGACAACTCGGCGATCGCCGCATAGACGATCAGCATGATCGAGGGCGGGATCAGGATCCCGAGCGTGCCGCCGGCGCAAATGACGCCCGAAGCGAAACTCTTTTCATAACGGGCTTTGGCCATGGCCGGGAATGCCAAGAGACCCATTAGGGTCACCACCGCGCCGACGATGCCGCTGGCGGTCGAAAACACGGTGCAAGTGATCAGGGCCGCGATGGCCATGGATCCGGGCAGATTACGGGCCGCCATTTGCAGCGCGTAAAACAGCTTGTTCACAATTCTCGCGCGCTCAACCACATAGCCCATGAACAGAAACAGCGGGATGGCGACCAACGTATCGTTCTCCATCACCGAGTAGGTATTTTGGTTCAGCAGGTAGAAGATCTTGTTGCTGAACACATCGGCGATCGTCTCGATACTGCCCGCCTCGAAATAGGCGTAGTAACCAAAGCCGACACCCATGGCGAGCAGCGTGAAGGCCACGGGAAACCCCAGCAGCACCAACAAGATGAACAGGGACAACATAAAGAGGGCGACTTCGGGGTTCGTCATCTTACCGGGGCTTCCGCATCAAATCTCAAAATGGGAGGATAAGGGCTACTTCGGCGCCGACTCCGCGACCTGAGCCCTCAACAAATCTTCGGTTTCCCGTGCGTCTTCCATGCGCGGCAACCACGAACCGCTCTTCATGGCCAGAAAGCATCGCATGCATTCCGAAACGCCTTGAAGGATGAGCAACGCTCCGGCCAGCGGGATCAGGGTCTTGAAGAAATAAATTTGAATGCGCGCCGGGCTGTTCCAACTGACTTCCTGATAACGCCAGGAGTCGGACGCTATCTCCATGCCAAACCAGAACAACGCCAACATGCCCGGGAAAAAGAAGAAAACGTACAAAACGAAATCGATCCGGGCCTGCCAGCGCACGGACAACAGCCGGTGAATCACGTCCGCGCGCACGTGGGCGTCCTGGGCAAGGGCGTAAGGCCCCGCCATGAGAAACAGCGCGCCGTACATCTGAACCATCATGTCGAAGGCCCACACAGTCGGAGCATTCAGGACATAACGAACGAAAACCTCATAAGACACGGACAGAGTCAAAATCAGTATGCACCAGCCAAATGCACGCCCGATCCAGATGTTCAAGCTTTCGATAGAATGAATAATGGACGTCACGGACTTGTCTCCAGCCCTGTTAAGGTCTGTGGCGGTGCGTGCAGATAGGGCAGATAGGAGAGGGACAGCCAAAAAATTGACTGTCCCTCACTCATGTATCGGATCTTACCTTTCGGCGCCGCCGTTAGCTACGGACCGGCTCAACCGAAGTGATGCTTATAAGCCAAGCCGTAATCCGGCTGGTTCAGAAGCAGGTAGTTCATCACCTTCTTGGCATAGGCCTTTTGGGATTTGACCACCTTGGCAAAGAAAGGATCTTCGCTGGAGATCCGGTCGACAACAATGTCCCAGGCCTTCAACTGCTCGGACATAACCGAATCGGGGGTGCGATACACGTTGACGCCGTGGTCGTCCTTCAATTTGATCAAATCGTCGGCGTAACGAAGGGTGTTGTGCCAGTAGAAGTTCGAGTTCTCTGCCTCGGAGGCGTAGCGCAGAATGTTCTGATGTTCCTTCGAGAGGGAATTGAACTTCTTCTTGTTGAAAGTGATTTCGAAGCATTCCTGGGACTGATGGAAGCTGGCCAGGTGGTAATGCTTGGAAACGTCCTGCATGCCGAAGTCCTTATCCGAGGTCGGATTATTGAACTCGGCGGCGTCGATCAGGCCGGCCTTCATGGCGGGCTGAATTTCGCCGCCAGGAAGCTGCACCACGGACATACCCATTTCCAGCAGAACGTCGGCTGCCAGGCCAACGGTGCGGTACTTCAGGCCCTTCAACTGGGAGGCGTCCTTGATCTGCTCCTTGAACCAACCCAGCGGCTGCGCCGGCATCGCACTGTTGAAGAAGCTGATCACTTCAAGGCGCAAGTCGCCCATCAACTCCTCGAACAAGGCATCGCCGCCACCATAATGGATCCAGCCGAGCAACTCCTGCGCCGACCAGCCGAAACAGGGACCGGTGCCGAACAGGGAAGCCGCTTTGGACTTGGAATACCAGTAAGCCGGGACGTAATGGGCGCCGTCCAGCACGCCGCGGTGCACGGCGTCCTGCATCTGGCTGGTCTTGACCACCGAGTTTACCGACAGCAGATCGATCTTGAGGTCCTTGCCGGCCATGGCGTGCACACGGTCGACATAGCTTTTGGCATTTTCAAGGAAAATGCCGCCGCCCCAGGCGGCTTGAACCTTCAGGACCGTCGGTGCGGCCGTGGCGATATTTGGCATGGCGACCGCGGTAGCGCCGGCGGCGGCGACACCGGCCGCACCGGTTAGAAATCTGCGGCGCGTGGCCTGGCCCGACCCGGTTACCTTCACGTCGTTCTTGTCCGTCATCGAGTATCTCCTCCCTATTGGATTATGCTCCTTGAACCGATCGCCGTATTCCGGTCGGCCTTGCGCGCACTTTTGTGCATTCTACCTCGCAGGTCGTTCCGCACCGTATTCATTCTCATGAGCCGGTTCACGTGGCGTGCGGGGAATATACAAGGCAATTCCGGGATTTGGTAGGCCGCAAATTCGCGAAATCAGGTCAAGCGCGCGTAAAACCGCAGACGATGTAGGGTTTGCGACGTCTTTTCAAGACACGCGACAAATCCAATACTCTGATTCCTCAAGGCCGTATGAGGTAATTGGACCGCAAAAGATACCAAAACTCAGAAATTTCTCAAGAAGTCCAGCGCCTTGGACTTACACGCCGGAAACGGTCAATAAGTCGTGAGGCACAAGATGGCGACGACTTCCGCCGCCCGATCAGGCCACACGGTCCCGGGGCTCACCCCCGGCGAAGAAAGCATCCAGGTTATCGAGGGCGCGAAATCCCATGGCGTCGCGAGTTTCCGACGTCGCGCTGCCAATATGTGGCAGCAGAAAGGCGTTTTCGATTTCGAAGAAGGCCGGATCGATATGCGGCTCGTCTTTGTAGACATCGAGCCCAGCAGCCGCCAGCTTGCCTGTGCGCAGCGCCGCCATCAGCGCCGCCTGGTCGACGATCGCGCCGCGCGCGGTGTTGACCAGGATCGCCCCGTCCGGCAGCAAGGCCAGGCGTTCGGCGTTCATCAGGTCCAGGGTCTCCGGCGTCGCGGGGCAATGCAGCGACAAGACATCGCAGTGCGGCAGCAGGTCCTCGACGGTCTGGTGATAGATCGCGCCGGCTTCTTGCGCCGAATCCAGGCGGCGCCGCTTGGTGTAGTGGATTTCCATGTCGAAGCCACGGGCCCGCTGGGCCGTTACCTGGCCGACCCGGCCCATGCCGATAACGCCGAAGCGCTTGCCGGTCACTTGGGTCCCGACCATGAAGGCCGGGCTCCAGCTTTTCCACTGGCCGGCGCGCACCAGGCGGTTGCCCTCACTGGCCCGGCGCGCCGCGCCCAGCATGCACAGGATGGCGATTTCGGCGGTCGCGTCGGACAAGACATCGGGCGTGTTGGTGACCACGATGCCACGGTCCTTGGCGGCCGCCAGGTCGACGTGGTCGACCCCGACGGAGTAGTTGGCGATGATCTTGAGGGACTCGGGCAGCTTGGCGATGACCTCGGCCGGCAGGTGTTCCGAGTGGCAGGGCATGATCGCGTCCGCGCCGGTGCACAGGTCAATCAATTCCGCCGCCTCGCGGACCCGGTCTTCAGGATTGAATTTGGGCCGGTAGTCCCGCGCCAGGCGTCCCTCGACCGCCTCGGGAAGCTTACGGCCAACGACGACAACGGGTTTATCGGACATGGGATATCTCCTAGTCCCGGAATTCAGGGCCGCATGTTCCAATCGAGCGGGAACATCGGGCGGCGGATATGCTCGAACTTGAGCTGAGAATTGTCCGAGGTGGTCACGCCTTCGCCGTCGCATGTGACGGTGGCGCGGGCCAGCGGCGCGAAACCGGCGCGGTAGTGGATACGCGATTTCAGCAGCAAATATCGGCAATGCTGCGGTTCGATGCCGACGCTGGTGAAGATGCCCAAATCCCAGGGCTCGTGATGCTTGGAGACCACGACGATGCGCAGACCCTCGACCTCGAGCACCGCAGTCGGGCCGGTCGAGGCCTCGACCCCGGTGTACATGGGGCCACGCACGATCCAGCGCCCGTCGCTTAGGGTGCGCACCCGGCCGGTCAGGCGCAAGGGGTGCCCCGGCGTGCCGATCGAGGGCATATCGGTCTTGCCGCCCAGGTCCAGAGTGACCTCGGCGCCGACCCCGGCCTCGGCCATAACCGCGACCGCGCCCGGGTCCCAGACCGCAGCCACCGCCACGTCCTTCAGGCCCTGGCGCAGAACCTCGGCGATCACGGCCATGGTGTCCTGGGTCCCGCCGGAGCCGGTATTGTCGGCGTGGTCGAGCAAGATGACCGGCCGATCGGCCTCCTCTTGACCCAGCGCCTTGGCCTGTGCCACGGCTTGATCCAGGGGCGCGCCCTGGTAGACGAAGCTCTCCCGCTCGGCCCAGGCGGCCGTGAGCAAGCGGTCTCGCGCGGCCGCGGCGGCCGCGGCATCGCCGTCGCACACCACCACCGCGGAGAGCCCGGCGTCCTCGATATCGCTCAAGGGAAAGCCGCCGAATACCGTCGCCGCCAGGGCGCCGGACCGCTCCTCTTCCCGGGTTAGGTCCTGAAGCGGGCCCATGGGTGCGTCCGCCGTGCCCATGCGCAGGGTCTGGGCCAGCAGGGGCACCTGGCCCCAGGCCATAACCGGGGCGACCTCCCCCGCCAGGGTGCGTAGCAGAATTCGGCCGATTTGCTCGCCGACCTGGTACATATCGACGTGGGGATAGGTCTTGTAGCCAATCATGGCGGTGCAGTTGGCGACCATGCGCTCGGTCAGATTGGTATGCAGATCGAGGGTGACCGCGATCGGCAGGTCCGGCGCAATCTGGCGCATACGCGCCAGCAGGCCGCCCTCGCCGTCCGGCTCGCCTTCGGCCACCATAGCGCCGTGCAGGTCCAGCATGGCGCCGTCGAATCGGCCGGTGCCGAGGGCGTCGAGGATCCGCCCGCACAGAGTTTCGTAGGTCTCGGCTTGCACCGGGCCGCTCGGCATGGCCTCGGCGGCGATGGGTGTGACCATCTCGGCGCCGGCCTCGCGCGCCAGGTCCAGGTAGGCGGCCAGGGGATGGTTGGTGCCCGTGAAGGTCTCCGCCACCACCTCGCCTTCGACCAGCGCCCAATCGCGAAATCGCGCCAGATCCGTGGGAATCGGCGAGAAGGTATTGGTCTCGTGTTTCATCATGGCGAGCAGCAGGCGCATCCCATCACGTCTCCAAAGTGGTCCCTGAACCGCGACGCGGCCCTCGACGTCAAGCGTGGCGCGGCCCCGGCCCGGCGGTCAAGCCGGAAAGGCGTCTCGGACCCAAAGCGCCGCGCCAATCCATCGAGTCGATTGACCGGGAACGATTTTCCGCGCTCTAATGGGAGAAGCGCCCGCCAAGTGGGCGGCGTTTGTGTGCGCGCGAAAAACAGAACAGCGCCACGACCAGGGCATCTCCGCACGAGACTCCCACCACGAACAGGAGGCAATTGAATGTTTCAAACGACAAGAAGGGCGTTGCTTTTCGCGGCCGCGCTGGCCGTTCCGGCAATGGTCCTCGTGGCCCCGCAACCCGCGGCCGCGGAAAAGGTCTTGCGCGTCATTCCCCACGCGGACCTGAAGAACATCGACCCGATCTGGACCACCGCGTACATCACGCGCAACCACGGTTACATGGTCTACGACACGCTGTTCGCCATGGACAAGAACCTGACGCCGCAGCCACAGATGGTCGATACCTATAGCATCAGCGACGACCAGTTGACCTGGACCTTCAAGCTGCGCGACGGCCTGAAATGGCACGACGGCGCGCCCGTCACCGCCGAAGACTGCGTTGCCTCCCTCCAACGCTGGGGCAAGCGCGACGGCATGGGCCAAGCGCTCATGAACCCCGATGTCACGGAGAGCCTGACGGCCCCAGACGCCAAGACCATCGTTCTAAAGCTGAAGCAGCCCTATGGCCTGGTTCTGCAATCGATCGGCAAGATCAGCTCCAACGTTCCCTTCATGATGCCGAAGCGCTTCGCGGAAACCGATCCCTTCACGCAGGTCACGGATATGATCGGCTCCGGCCCCTTCAAGTTCTCAAAAGAAGAATGGGTGCCCGGCAGCAAGGTGGTCTACGTCAAGAACACCGACTACGTGCCGCGTAACGAGCCGCCGTCCTTTGCCGCCGGCGGTAAGGTGGTCAAGGTCGATCGGGTCGAGTGGGTCTACTTCCCGGACCAAAACACGGCCATGAACGCCCTGATCAACGGCGAGGTCGATTACTTCGAGCAGCCGGCCAACGACTTGGCGCCGATCCTGGCGAATTCCGAAGGCATCACGGTTGAGGTCAACGACCCGGTAGGCAACATGGGCTTCGCCCGTTTCAACCACCTGCTGCCGCCGTTCGACAACGTCAAGGTCCGCCGCGCGGCCATGGCGGCCATGAAGCAGGATGATTACTTGCTGGCCGCGGTCGGCCTGCCGGAATATTTCAGCACCTGCTACAGCGTGTTCCCTTGTGGCACGCCGCTGGAAACCTCTGTCGAATCTGGGATCGTCGAAAATGCCAGCATCGAGCAAGGCAAGAAGCTGCTGGCCGACTCCGGTTATGACGGCACACCGGTCGTCATCATGCAGCCGACCGATATTCCGGCACTTTCGGCCTTCAGCCTGGTGACCGCGGAAAAGCTGCGCAAGATCGGCATGAAAGTCGATATGCAGGCCATGGACTGGTCGACCCTGACCTCACGCCGGGCCAAGCGCGACCCGGTCAAGGATGGCGGTTGGAATATCTTCCACACCTGGTGGATCGGCGCCGATGTGCTGGATCCCATGGCGATCGCCTATTCCGGCAATCCGGCCAAGGGCTGGTTCGGCTGGCCCGACGACGCGGAGTTGGAGACGGCACGGACCGCGTACCCCTTGGCGAAGGACACGGCCGAGCAAAAGGCCCTCGCCACCAAGGTGCAGGAGCGCCTCTATAAAATCGGCAGTCATGGCAACCTGGGCGCTTTCTTCGTGCCCGTCGCCTATCGCAACAACGTCAAGGGCCTGATCAAATCACCGGTCCAGTTCTTCTGGAACATTGACGTCGAGCGGTAAGATTGGCTGAGGTGAAAAACTAGCTAAGCCTGGAAGGTGTTTTCCTTCATCGCCAAGCGAGTGGTCGCCACCATCCCCGTCATGGGGGTGGTGGCGCTGTTCGTGTTTTTGATGCTGCGCCTGAGCCCGGGCGATCCGGCCTCGGTCATCGCCGGCGACTACGCGACCGCCGAGGACATTGAGCGCATTCGCGCCCAGCTGGGCCTAAGCGAACCGATCATCATCCAGTTCGGTAATTGGATTTGGCAGCTGATGCGCGCCGATCTGGGCATATCGATCTTTTCCAACCTGCCCGTCACCACCTTGATCGCTCAGCGGCTCGAGCCAACCGTGATGCTGTCGCTGACCACTCTTTCTTTTTCCATCCTCGTCGCGGTACCGCTTGGCGTGCTCGCGGCCTGGAAGGCCGGCACCTGGATCGACCGGGCGGTGATGATCTTCGCAGTCGTGGGCTTTTCGCTGCCCGTATTCGTGCTCGGCTACGTGCTTATCTACGAGTTTTCCTTGGCCCTACGCTGGTTGCCGGTCCAAGGCTATAAGAGTCCCTTCGAGGGCATATTCCCCTTCTTGCACCACATCATCCTGCCCACGGTGACCTTGAGCGTGATCTTTATCGCGTTGTTCGCGCGCATCACCCGCGCCAGCGTGCTGGAGGTGCTGGAGGAAGACTATATCCGCACCGCCCGCGCCAAGGGCCAGACCGAACGCAAGGTGCTGTTGGGCCACGCCCTGCGCAACGCCGCCGTGCCTATCGTCACGGTCATCGGCCTGGGCATCGCCCTCTTGATCGGCGGCGTGGTGGTCACCGAAAGCGTCTTCAATATTCCCGGCCTCGGCCGCCTGGTGTTCGACGCGATCCTGAAGCGCGACTACCCGATCATCCAGGGTCTGATTCTGATGTTCAGTTTTGTCTACATCCTGGTCAATCTGATGATCGATATCTTCTACACCGTCATCGATCCGAGGATCCGATATTGAGCGCGATCACCGACAGAGACCTTGGCCCCGGCGGCATCCGCGGCTACCTCGCGGAGTTCCGGCGCAATGTGCTGCGCCGGCACCCGACCATGGCGATCGGCGGTGGGTTGTTGATTCTCATGATCTTGAGCGCGATCCTGGCGCCGTTCCTTTTCACAGTCGATCCCATCGCCTTGAGTCCGATCCAGCGCCTACGAGTGCCCAGCGGCGACCATTGGTTCGGCACCGACATGTTCGGTCGGGATATCTACAGCCGCACGATCTACGGTACCCGCATTTCCCTGGTAGTCGGCTTGGCCGCCGCCGTGCTCAGCATCACTATTGGCCTGGTTATCGGCATGACGGCCGGCTATATCCGGCTGCTCGATGCGATTCTGATGCGGATCATGGACGGCCTGATGGCCATTCCCGGCATCTTGCTGGCCATCGCCTTGGTCTCGCTGTCGGGCGCGAGCCTAATCACCGTCACGATAGCCATCACGATCCCGGAAATTCCGCGTGTCGTGCGCCTGGTGCGCGCCATCGTGCTGTCGGTGCGCGAGGAGCCCTATGTCGAGGCCGCCGTGGCCGCGGGCACCCGCCTGCCGCTGATTCTAATTCGCCATATCCTGCCGAACACGATCCCGCCGCTCATTGTCCAGGCGACCTATGTCTGCGCCTCCGCCATGTTGACCGAGTCGATCCTGGGTTTCCTGGGCGTCGGTACGCCGCCGGAGATCCCCAGCTGGGGCAATATCATGGCCGAGGGGCGAACCTACTTCCAAATCGCGCCCTGGATCATCTTCTTTCCCGGCGCCCTTCTGGCGCTCACCGTGCTGGCTGTCAACGTACTGGGCGACGGCCTGCGCGACACCCTCGACCCGCGCATCGCCAAGAAGATGTGAGCCCCATGGATCAGGCAACCCAAGCGGTTCTCGATATCCGTGGCCTGACCGTGCGCCTGCCGGCGCGCGCCGACCGCGAGAACGCGGTGGAGGAGGTTTCCTTCTCGGTTCTGCCGCGCGAAATCCTCTGCGTGGTCGGCGAATCCGGGTCCGGCAAATCGGTCACCGCCCACACCGTCATGGGCCTGCTGCCGCCCAAGCAGTTGACCGCGACGGCTGGCGAGGTGCTGCTGCAAGGCGACGATTTGCTTAAGAAATCATCGGCCGAGATGCGCCGGCTTCGCGGCGCGCGCATGTCGATGATCTTCCAAGAGCCCATGACCGCGCTCAACCCGCTCATCTCGATCGGCGACCAGATCGAGGAAATCCTGCAGATCCACACCGAGATGAGCGGGAGCGAGCGCATGGCCCGGGTGATCGAGGTCATGACGGCGGTCAGCCTGCCGGAGCCGGAACGCCTGATCCATTCCTATCCCCATCAGCTGTCGGGCGGTCAGCGCCAGCGGGTGATGATCGCCGGCGCGCTGGCGCTCGAGCCCGCTTTGTTAATCGCCGACGAACCGACCACCGCCCTGGATGTGACAACCCAGGCGCAGATCCTAAAGCTGGTCAAGGAAATCCAACGCACCCACGGTATGGCGGTGCTGTTCATCACCCACGATTTCGGCGTGGTCGCGGAGATCGCCGATCGGGTGGTGGTGATGCAGCACGGCAAGGTCGTCGAGCAGGGCGAGGCCAAGGGCGTGCTCACCAACCCGCAACATCCCTACACCCAAATGTTGATCTCTTCGGTCCCCAGCATGACGCCGCCCGCCCGTCCGCCAAGGACGGACGCGCCGGTGGTCCTGGAAACCCGGGATCTGTGCAAGACCTACCGGGACAAGTCGCTGTTCCGCATGGCGCGCGAAACCCGCGCGGCGCACAACGTCGAACTCAACGTGCGCCGGGGCGAGATCCTGGGCGTCGTCGGCGAATCCGGCTCAGGCAAATCCACTTTGGCACGCTGCATCGTGCGCCTGATCAGCCCGACCAGCGGCCAGATTCTGATCGACGGGCACGACATCGCCCACCTGTCCGCCCGCCGCCTGCGCGAGAACCGGCGCCTGGTGCAGATCGTGTTTCAGGACCCCTATCGCTCGCTCAACCCGCGCCGCACAGTCGGCGCCTCGATCGTCGAGGGACCGATGAATTTCAACGTCGGCAAGGCGGAGGCCCTGACCCGGGCGCAGGATCTGATGAAGCTGGTCGGCCTCGACCCCGACGCGCTCGATCGTTTTCCCCACCAGTTCTCTGGCGGCCAGCGCCAGCGCATCTGCATCGCCCGGGCCCTGGCCATGGAGCCGGAGGTGCTGATCGCCGACGAGGCGGTCTCGGCCCTCGACGTTTCGGTACAAGCTCAGGTCTTGGACCTGCTCGACGATGTGCGCAAGCGCTTTAACCTGGCAATCCTCTTCATCACCCACGACCTGCGCGTGGCGGCCCAGGTTTGCGATCGCATCGCGGTCATGTACAAGGGCGAGATCGTCGAGCACGGCGTCGCCGCCGAAGTCTTCCGCGCACCCCAACACGAATACACCCAAGCCCTGTTCGACGCCGCCCCCGGCCGCGATTTCGAGTTCGGCAGATTCGAAGTAGCGGAAGCGGCGGGCTAGGCAACGTCCACGCCTCCGCGCCTAGGTTTCACGGCACTTCCGCCAAGACCGAACACACAATAACCAGCATCGACGCAGCCATGGGTCGTCCTGGATTGACATGGTGCGTGCTTCGACAAGCTCAGCATGAGGATCTTTCGTTGTGCCCCGCACAATCTCCCAACCTTGTGCCCTACGCGATCTTCCTCAGCCTGCACCTGTCGAAGGCCGCACGAGCGCACCACGTCCATTGCCGGCGCGACACCCGCGCCCTTATCTTGGCGTATGAGCGCGCCGCCTAAACCCCTCTCCCTCGCATTCGGCGGTTTTGTCGCCATGGCCGCGGCCATGGGCGTGGGGCGTTTCGTCTATACGCCGATTCTGCCCTTTATGGTCGAGGCCCTGGGCTTGAGCGAAAGCGAGGCCGGGCTGATCGCCTCGGCCAATTTTGCCGGCTATTTGGCGGGCGCCCTGCTCGCCGCCACGCCTTTCCTGCCCGGTTCGCGCCGGGCCTGGCTGCTCGGCGCCCTGGTGGCAAGTGCGGCGACCACGGCGGCCACGGGCGTGGTTTCGAGCCTGCCCGCCTTTCTGGCTTTGCGCTTCCTGGGCGGATTAGCCAGTGCCTTCGTGCTGGTCTATGCCTCGACCCTGGTGTTGGAGCGTTTGCATGCCGCCGGGCGCGGCGGCCTTTCGGCCTTGCATTTCGGCGGCGTCGGCGGCGGCATGGCGATCTCGGCCCTGCTGGTCTCGGGTCTGGCCGCGTCGGACATCGATTGGCGCGGGCAGTGGATCGCCAGCGGTCTGGCCTCGCTGGCCGCAGTTGCGGTGGCCGCCGCCTTGATCCCGAACCGGGCCGAACCCGCGCCCGCGACGCGATCCGGGGCAAGCGGCCGTGGTCTGACACCTTTGATCGCCGCCTATGGCCTTTTCGGCTTCGGCTACGTCATCACAGCCACCTTCCTGGTCGCGATCGTACGCGACTCGCCATCCATCGCGCCGCTCGAGCCCATGATCTGGCTGCTGGTCGGCCTCTGCGCCATGCCCTCGGTCGCGCTTTGGGGCTGGGCCGGCGCGCGCCTTGGCGTCTTGCGGGCCTATGCCCTAGCCTGCGCGGTGCAGGCACTGGGGGTCGCCGCCAGCGTACTCTGGGTCTCGCCGGCCGGTGTTTTGTTGGCCGGGATTCTTCTCGGCGGCACCTTCATGGGGATGACCGCGCTCGGCCTGGTCGGCGCGCGGCAAATGGCGGGCGGCGATCCGCGCCGGGTGCTGGCGCTCATGACCGCCGCCTTCGGCCTGGGCCAGATCATCGGCCCGGTTTTCGCCGGCATGCTGCACGATGCGACTGGCAGCTTTCTGGGCGCATCCCTGACCGCCGCCGGCGCGCTGATCCTCGCCGCCGCCCTCAGCCTATGGACCGCCGCGCGCGCCGCTTAAGCGTTCTTCCAAATAGGCGAAGGCCGCGGTGTGGTCGGCTCCTGGGCCGAGCGCCTGGGACGCCTCGTTCAGCAGCGCCGCGCACTGGCTGAGCCAAGGCGCGTCCAGATCGAGCCCGGCCGCCAAATCATGGGCGGTAGCAACATCCTTGCCCATGAGGTCGAGGGCGAAGCCTGAATCGAAGGCGCGGTTCAGGATGAATTGTTCGACCTTCTTGTCGGTGGTGTTGTTGCGCCCGGTCGAGACATTGAGCACGGCATTCAGGACTTGTGGGTCGAGGCCGAAACGCTGAGCCACAATCAGGGCCTCGCAGACCGCCAGCAGGCCGGCCGCAGAGACGTAATTGTTGAGCGCCTTCATGGCATGGCCGGAGCCGAGCGCGCCGGTGCGGTGGACCGTACCCAGGGCGGCGAGGATCGGTTCGACGCGGGCCACGGCCGGCGGCGCACCGCCGGCCATGATAGTCAAGGTCCCGTCCCTGGCCTTGGGCACGCCACCCGAAACCGGGGCGTCGACCAGATCGATGCCGCGCGCGCCAAGCACCTGCCCGAGGTCTTGGGTGGCGGTCGGCGCGGAGGAGCTCATGTCGATCACCGTGCCGCCGCGCGCCAGGCCCCGGACCAAGGCGTCGGCGTCGGCCGCGCTTGTATCGCCGAGGACTACGGCGCGCACGACCGCCGCGTTCGGCAGCATGGTGATGACGGTTTCGCAACGCGCGCCCAGGTCGCCCAAGGACTCGGCAACCATGGTCCTCTCGCCGGCCAGCGCCTCGGCCGCCGCGCGATTCGAATCGAAGAGCACCAAGGTGTGACCGGCCCGCATCAAACACCGGGCCATGGGCGCGCCCATGTTGCCGACACCGACCAAGCCGATGGTCGCGTCCGTCACCGAACTCGCGCCGACATGGCCTTAGGCGCCACGTCCAGGCGATGCACGATTCCCGTAAGCCGTTCGCTCTCGGCCGGATAGAGGGCACGCACCAGTGGATCGTGGCCGGGCACCACGTGATCGGGGGTTTCGGCCAGTTCCTGGATGCGCGCGAATCCGCGCATCATAGCCTGAGCGTCGAGCACAATGGGAAACAGCTTTTGCTTCTGGAAGTTCTCGTAATAGTGCGCGGCGTCGGAGGCCAAGACGACCCAGCCGCGCCGGGTCAGCACGCGCACGCATTGCAGGCCGCCGGTATGGCCGCCGATTTTGTGGACGCTCAAGTTGGGCGCGATCTCCGCGTCGCCATCGGCGAACGCGACCCGGCCGGAATAGACATTGCGCACCATTTCGCAGACGTGCCCGGCGGTGAAGGGATAGCGCAATTCGTCGTAGCACATACAAGGGCCGGTGGCATAAGCCATTTCCGCCGCCTGCAGATGAAAGCGCGCCGCCGGAAAGTCGCCCAGTGTGCCGGCGTGGTCGTAGTGCATGTGGGTGACCACCACGTCGCTGACCTCTTGGGCGTCCACGTCCAGACATGTCAGCGCCTCGGCCGGCGCGCGCAGGGGGGTTCGGCCGCGCCGTGTGCCCTCGTCGCGATCAAAGCCAGTGTCGATCACCAGGGTGCGCGACGTGCTGCGCGCGACCCAGATGAAATAGTCCATGGGCTGCGGCGCGTCGTGGTCATCGGCGAAGATAAAGGATTCGCGGCGAGTGCGCTCGGTCCGTTCCGCATAGCGCAGGGCGAAAACCTCGTAGATATCTGGGTCCGACATAGTGGTCCTCGTTTGCCTGGTATGACGATCTGAGTATGAAGCGAGAGGCGCGGCGCGTCACCGCCGCTGTTTTAGCCGAACCACGGCCTCGTGCAGGGCCGAGAGGAAGGCCGAGCGGTCGCGCGGCGATCTAATCTTCGGCCGCATCGAAAGCCGCGCCGACGATGATCAGCTTGATCTACGGGTCACGCCGCGACCTTATAGATTGCGCCCTTCCTGGGCAGGCGTTGGCGTCGACATAGATATCGCCGAGGACCGTGGTCTTGGGCATGGCGCAGAAATCTTGATTGAGACAGATTCGAATCCGATCACGAACCCGACGGCGGAGATTCCGAATGCTCCCGGGACCCTGCCGTCGGCATCGCGGGCACCGGTACTTTACCCAGGTGTACTTCGGCCAAGCCGGCAGCCCTCTTGAAGAGACGATCGATCGTCACGCAAGCGACCAGATCCCCAGTTACGTTGACAGCAGTACGGCACATATCGAGCAGCCGGTCCACACCCAGAATGATAGCGATGCCCGCCGGCGGTATGCCAACGCTATTGAGGATGGTGGCGAGGATTACGATTCCGACCCCGGGAGTCCCCGGAGAGCCGATCGCCGCGCCGGTCGCCATCACGACGATCAAGAGCATCCCGAAGAAACCAATGTCGACTTGAAAGACCTGAGCCAAAAATAGGGTGGCGACACCTTGGTAGAGAGCCGTGCCGCCCATGTTGATCGTGGTCCCAAGGGGCACCACGAAGCGGGCGACCGAGGCGCTGACTCTCAACTTCTGCTCTGCGGTGCTGAGACTGAGCGGCATCACCGCCGCCGAGCTTGACGTGGAGAAAGCCAGAAGCACGACCTCTCGAATATCGCCAAGGAATCTTCTACCGTCGCGGCGGCCGGCGAACATGGCGATTGCCAGGTACACGACAAACAGGAGCGCGAGCCCGAGTAGAACCGTGACCACATAGGCCCCCGTGCCCAAGAGGGCGGAAATACCGATACGCGCCGTAATGTGAGCCAGAAGACCGAAGACAGCGATAGGCGCGAAGCGCAGCACCCAGCCCACGATCACCATGCAAGCCGCCTGGACCGAGGACAAAAGATCGAGCAACGGCTTGCGTTGCTCCGACGGAGTCATCACCAAGGCCACTCCGATAATGACCGCGGTCATGACGATCTGCAGCATGTTGCCGCTGACGAACGTGGTTAGAGGGTCCCGCGGAAACAGGCTGGTGATGAACTCTGGGATATCTTCCGGCTTCGGGATCTGAGCAACAGGAGGGGCGGCAGCATCGCGAATCTCCGACCCCGCCATTGCAGCTTCGAGAATGCGGCCCTCGATGTAGGTGCCGGGCGCCACCACGGTGGCCACCAACAGTCCGATGCCGACCGCAATCAAGGTGGTTATCAGAAAGAAGACAACCGTCCAACTGCCGAGCCGTCGAAGGCTCACGTCGGTAACGCCACCTGCAATGCCACGGATGACGGAGGCCACGACCAACGGCACCACCACGAACTGGATTGCCAAGAGAAAGAGCTTCCCGGGCAGAGCTAGCCAGTTACCGATAAGCACCGCCAAACCTGGCTCGACCAAGTCGGCGGTCGGCCCGATCAGGACGCCAGCGCCGATTCCTGCGAGCATTCCGATCAGGACCTGGAGCCACAGGCGCTGACGTATCAGCAGCCGAAGCTTGCCGGTCAAATTGAGCAGGGAACGTTCAGCGTTCATGCGCGGTCAACGAACAGGTCCATGGGGCATGCCTAAAGCCCCTCGTAACAAGGGACAATGCGATATCCATCGGCGAGCGGCATTGACTTAGGTCAGCGTGCCCAGGTGCGAAGGCCGAACGGGCGGGTATTTCTGGATGGTGCGGCAGTTTAGCATTTTGCCCGCAGAATTGCCCAGCTTCGATCGGGCCACTACACGGGGGAATCACGCGGCGGCGCGTCACCGTTGCTGTTTGAGCCGAACCACGGCCTCGTGCAGGGCCGAGAGGAAGGCGGAGCGGTCGCGCGGTGAAAACGGTCGGGGCCCACCGGTCACTTCGCCGGCGGCGCGCAGGTCGGTCATGAGGTTGCGGGTCGCTAGCGTCATCCCGATCGACTCTTCGGTGAACTTGCGCCCGTTCGGGCCGATCACGCTGGCACCCGCCGTCACGCAGCGGCCGGCCAGCGGAATGTCGTTGGTCACCACGATATCGCCGGGCCCGGCGCGCGCCGCGATCCAGTCGTCGGCCGCATCGAAGGCGGCGCCGACGATGACCAGATTGATTTTTGGGTCGCGCGGCACCGCGACACCGCCGTTAGAGACCACATGCACGCTCAGCCCGTGACGCGCCGCGACCTTGTAAACCTCGCTTTTTACCGGGCAGGCATCGGCGTCCACATAGATATGGCCCAGGCTCTCAGCCATGGCTGGGGAACCTCGACCAAAACGGACTGTTCGATGTGGTCATCTTCATAGGGTGGAACACATAGACGGAATCGGGCGCAAAGGCCATGTGCCAAGGCTTTAGAGCCGCCAGTGATCGGCTAGGGCGTCGAGTGCCAGGCGCAGCACCACGACACCGGCCTGGGGCGCGTCGCCGCGCGCCGTGGCCCAATCGCGCGCCGCCTCGTCGCACAGGCAGACGTGAATGAGCATGCCCGCAAGCGGGCCCATGCGGCGCAAAACCTCGGTTACGCCTTGGCGCAGCACCGCCTGGCGATCGGTCATCTCGCTCGCACCGCGATGTCGGTTGCCGATCCTGGGGCCATAGGCGGCGATCACCCGCTGGCCCGCGCCCGAGGCGCGCCAGAGGCGATAAAGCTTTAGACCGGCATCGAATTGGCGCTGGCTGATCTGTTCGCGCGCCAGGTAGCGGTCCAGGGCACTCTGGGTCATGACCCGGCGATAGTGCACGCCGGCCCGATCGCCCGGCTCGGCGCGAATAATATCGCCGTGGCGATAACGTTCCGGCGGCCCGGGATCCTCGCCCGCGCGTCCAGGCGCGCTGGGCCGCAACTCGGAGGCCGGCAGCCGGGGCCGGGATCTAGCCTTGGCCATGGCCGGAGGGGTTTTCGCCAAGGGCGGCGCAAGCTTTGTCGTGCCAATCGCGAAAGCCCGGGTCGCAATCCAAAAGCGCAGCCGCCCGGCGACAGCCGTAAAGAACCGTCGTGTGATCGCGCCGCAGAAAATGGCCGATCGCCGGCAGGGAAGCACCGCCACATAAGGCGCGCAACAGGTACATGGTCAGGTGCCGTGGCCGCGCCAGGCTTCGGCTTTGTCCGGGCCCGAGCAGACGCGCCGGCGCGACGCCGGCGATCCGCGCCACGACGGCTAGAACGCTGGCCATGGCCGGACCCACCTGGGAGGAGCGCGCGGCGCAGACCGGCACCGTGGCGGCCAGCGGCTTTCTGAGGGCGGATTTGCCGGTTGCTTGGGCCGCGCCGGAAATTGCGCTGGGCGCCGGCACGACGATTCCCGCCGCCATGGCGTCGGTCATGCTCAGGCCCAAAGCCCGCCGGATGGCGGTCACCGACATGCCGCCGCGCCGCATGACCTCGACCTGCGTACTCAAGGGGGCCCGGGCCCACGTCGGGGCCGATCGCCGACCCGGCACGAGAACCCGTGCGGGCATGCCGGGCGGTGCGGGACTTGAGGGCGTCGGGCGTGCTGGCGTCATCTGAGAGTCTCCCGAGCGATCGCTGAGGCTTGACGCGACGTTTTGAACATGCAATGCATAATGCGCATCACACATTGATCGTCAAGATACCTATGCGTGATATACATAATCCTTTGTGGAAAACCGCAGCGGTCCGGGGTTTTTCGGGCGCGGCCGCCTAGATGGCCCGGACGGCCCGGCGAGATCTGGACCTGGCGGCCCGTATCCGCGCCCTGCGCCGCGCCCAAGGCTTGTCCCAGGCCGCCTTCGCCGAACGGATCGGGGTCGATCAGTCGAATGTCTCGCGCTGGGAAAACGGGGCGATACCGGACGACACCCATATCCGCCACATGGCCGCCCTGGCGGAGCGACGCCCGGCTCAGTTCCGGTATGGCGACGCGGCGCTCGATCCCGGGTCGCCGGTGGCGCGGCCGGCCCCAAAGGTGCCCGTCGTCGGTTATGTCGGTGCGGGACAAGAGGTTTTCCCTCATGACGACCACGCGCTCGGCGGCGGCCTCGAAGAGGTCGAAGCGCCGGAGGGCGCCGGCGAAGCGCCGGTCGTGGCGGTACGGGTGCGCGGCGATTCGATGCATCCCATGCGGACCGGCTGGCTATTGTTCTACCGGCGCGAGGATCATGGCGTCTCCGACGATTGCCTGGGTCGCCTGTGCATCGTGAAGGTGGCCGACGACGGACCGATCCTGGTTAAGGAGCTGCGCCGCGGCTACAGCCGCAACCTCTTCATTCTGTCGAGTTGGAGCGCGCCGCCGCTCGAGGATATCCGCCTCGACTGGGCCGCGCCGGTGCTGTCGATCCGCCCCTGCTGAGGCGGACTTGTCCCATCCTTCGACAGGCTCAGGATGAGGACGAGTCTTGGCCGCACCGACCTCATCCTGAGCCTGTCGAAGGACGACGACGTGCCTGGCGCGATTTTTCCGAGCGATCTCCACAAGGCACTGCTTGACGGTCTTTCTCGAATTATGCGCAATACGCATGGATCTATGAATTACCGGAAGGCCGTCCCATGCCCCAGCCATCCGACAGCAATGCCGATGCCAACGACGGTACCACCGCCCACCGGGAGGCACGCCGCGCCCTGGCCCGCCTGCGCCTCTTGGCCACTCGCCTGGACCACCAAGCCTGCCTGATCCGTAACAGCGGATTCAACCCCCAGGCCGAGGCCGAGGCGGGCCGCCTGGCCGACGATGCCTTCGCGATCCGCTGGGCCCTGCGGCGCATCGCGCCGGCGACGGAAGCCGTCGGACAGGTCTTCGACGCGATGCAAGGCTTGAGCCGAAATTGCTGATCGCGCAGACGCATCCGTGCAGGGGCTAAAGTGGGGCTTGCCAAGGCCGGCGCCTGGCGTAATTTGGGGCGCCTGAAGGAAGGATGAAATGGCGAACTCCGGAAGCGAACGCGCGATCGACGAGGGTCAGGCCTTACGCTACTCGGCCGAGACCCAGGACCTGGCCTATCGCAGCGGCGCCTACGACTTCGTCGAAGGTTTGGACATGGCCCCGCGCATGGGCGTCCTGGCCGGCTATATCCGCCACCTCGGTCTCAAGCGGGTCTTGGATGTCGGCTGCGGAACGGGCTTGCTGCTGGGGCAATTGGACCGCGATATCGCGTATGTGGGGATCGATATTTCCGAGACTGCGATCGGCGAGGCCGCGCGACGTCATGCCGCCTGGCCGAACGCAAGCTTCCACGCCGCGACCTTCCGCGAATGGGACTGTCCGTTGCGGGATCTGGACTGTTTGGTGTGGGCCGGCATCGGCCGCACCTGGACCCGCGATGGCCGCAAGGGCCGCTTCGAGGATTGGCTGGATATCCTGGACCGCGCGGAACCCTGGCTCGCCGACGATGCCACCATTATCCTGGAGATGGTCGCGCCCCATTGGGCCAATATGGCGCCCTTAATCGACGGGCGTTACCAGGCCCTGGCGAGTTGCGATCTGGATTACGGCGTGGACGACCACCGCGCGGTGCGTTCGGTACGCGTGTTCCGGCGCGCGAAATGACTGAGACGGAGACGAAGATGACGGACTTGGACCGCACAACCATGCTTCGGCGCACCGAGGTTTATCAGGACCTGGCCCCGGTTCGCGAGGCCTTTCAAAGCGTCATGCCTTTGTTCGACCACGACAACGTCATCTCGGTCACGTCCCGCCGGGGCGCCGATCAGCCGCTCAAGGATTGCGCCGGCTGGCTGCCGGACGGGGTCAAGGAGCGTGATTTCCGGGTCATCAACCCGGAGTTTCGCGGCACCGCGATCGAAGATCTGCTCGGCAAGTTGCCGTTCGACTTTGGACGCGCGCGCCTGATGCGCATGCCGAAGAAGTCTTGCTTGTCGATCCACTGGGATGCCTCGCCGCGCTATCACTACGCGATCGTCACCAACCCGGCCTGCTATCTGGTCTTCATGGAAGGGGACATCGGTCACTTTCGGCAGGTTCCGGCGGACGGATACCTCTACGAGATGGACGCGCGCCTGACCCACACCGCGATCAATGCCAGCCGCGAGCCGCGCTATCACCTGGTCATCTGCGACGCGCGCGGCGACAGCAGCGGCGAAGGACGGCCCGAGGCCCTCGCTGCCCTGGCTCCGTCTCGCTAACGGCATTCTCGCGCACCGCGAAGCGGACGTCACACCTGTAGGCGAACCTCAGTTTACCGCCTCAAGCGCGGCCAATTCGGCCTGGACCTTGGCCAATTGGGAAATAATCTAGCTAGTACTGTCGGGTCTGCCGTCGCGTGCTGGTTCAACGTCAAGCGGCGCGCGCAGGAACACGACCCGGGCTTTGCCGTATTTGCGCTCGTCCAAAATGTCGAATCCCTCCGGCGGCGCGAAGGGTTCCTTGGCCATGAGTTCGATCACCGCCACGGCGCCGGGCACCAACCAACCAGCCAGGCGTAAGGCGCTCAAGGCGGGCGGCCCCAGGCCCTGATTGTACGGCGGGTCCATAAGGACCAGATCGCAGGGCGTCGCCGGGCGCGGCGGACGTAAGACGTCGCATTGCAAAACCTGGCATCGCGCCGATTCGTCGAGGGAGTCGATATTGCGGCGGCACATGGAGAGCGCCGCTGCTTGGTCTTCCATGAAGACGACCTGCGCGGCGCCTTGCGACAAGGCCTCCAGGCCCAAAGCACCGGTTCCGGCAAAGGCGTCCAGCACCCGCGCGCCATGCAGCGGCGATCCCGCTCCGCCTTCCGCCCGGCGCCAATCCAGCTTGCCCTGGGTCAAGATGTTGAAGATGGATTCGCGCGCACGGTCGCCGGTCGGCCGTACGGCCGTATTCTCCGGAGCCTCGAGGCGTCGCCCTCTATGTCGGCCGGCGACGATTCGCATCTCGTTTCCCCGCGGGTCCCGGACGCCGGCTCTTGCCCGGCCGCGTCGGGCGCGGCTTGGCCCGCGCCGTGCCAATCTTGCGTACCGGCGCTTGGGCCTCGCCCAATTGCTCGCGCAGAACCTTGCCTGGAACCTCCTCGATCTTCCCGGCGCCCAGACCGCCCAGCTGAAACGGACCGTAGGCGACCCGGATCAGCCGGTTCACAACCAATCCCAGGTGCTCCATGACCCGGCGCACCTCGCGGTTCTTACCTTCCTTGAGGGCCACCTTGATCCAGGCGTTGGCGCCGGTTTGGCGCTCCAGTTCGGCCTGGATCGGGCCGTAGGCGAACTCGCCGATACGCACGCCCGGTGCAAGACCGGCCAGGGCAGCGGCATCGACCTTGCCGTGAACCCGCACCCGGTAGCGCCGGGTCCAGCCGGTCGCCGGCAATTCGAGCTTGCGCTTGAGCGCGCCGTCATTGGTCAAGAGCAGCAGGCCTTCCGAGGCGATATCCAGGCGGCCGACGCTGACCACCCGCGGCAGATCCTTGGGCAGGCTGTCGAAGACGGTCGGGCGGCCACGCGGGTCGCGAGCGCTGGTCACCTCGCCCTTCGGCTTGTGGTAACGCCACAGGCGGGCGGGCTCAGCCGCCGGAAGGGGCTTGCCGTCGACCACGATCGACGATTCCGCGGTGACCGTGACCGCCGGGCTGTCCAAGACCGCACCATCGAGGCGCACCCGCCTCTCAGCGATCAAGCGTTCGGCGTCGCGGCGCGAACAGATGCCGGCGCGCGCGATAACCTTGGCGATGCGTTCGCCTTTCGAAGACTCATTCATAATGCTTGACGCGTCTCGTTACCGGCGGCCCCGCGCGGGAAGGCCCGCTTGAGGCTTACCCGCCAGCCGGCAGAAAAAGGAGGCTGGGGAAAAAAGCCGGCTTAAGCGAATTTCACCCGCGCGATTTCGTAGGCCTTTTCGCCCTTAGGGGTGTTGACCTCGACCACGTCGCCCATTTTCTTGCCGATAATCGCCCGCGATAGGGGCGCGGTCACGGCCAGGCGGCCTTGCTTTACGTCGGCCTCGTCCTCGCCGACGATCTGATAGGTCAGCTTTTCCTCGGAATCCTCGTCGATCAGGGTCACGGTCGCCCCGAACATGACGGTCTTTCCGGACAGTTTGGAGACGTCGATGACTTCGGCGCGAGAGACTTTGTCCTCCAGCTCCCCAACCCGGCCTTCGATAAAGCTCTGGCGGTCCCGCGCGGCATGATACTCCGCATTCTCGGACAAATCGCCGTGCTCCCGCGCTTCCGCGATCGCGCGAATTACCTCCGGCCGTGCCGTGTTTCTGAGATGCCGCAGCTCTTCTTCGAGCCGTGCCAGGCCTTCGGCCGTCATGGGAATCTTTTCGGTCATGCGTGCTTATCCGCCGCTGTTTCTCAATTGTGACTTGGGAAGGGCCACCCGTGCACCCGGGCAAGCCCAGGATCTCAAAATGATCCCTTAAAATAGTCCTGTAGGGGGGCGACTTCAAGCTGTCCCGCCCTTAGAGCGGCAATCGCCTGAACCGCCGCACCCGCCCCGGCGGTGGTGGTACAGTAAGGAATTCCGCCAATCAAGGCTGTGCGGCGAAGCTGGTAGCTGTCGGCCACGGCCTTGGCGCCCTCGGTCGTGTTGATAACCAGATCGACCCGGCCCGATTTCATGGCGTCAACGATGTGCGGCCGGCCCTCGCGCACCTTGTTGATGACCTCGACCGGCAGTTTGTGGCCGCGCAGGAAGGCCGCGGTGCCACGGGTGGCGATCAGGGCAAATCCCATCTTCACCAGGTCCTGGCTCAGTTGCGGTATGAGCGGCCGGTCGGGCTCGCGAACCGAAATAAAGACCGTGCCCTTCAGGGGCAGGGTAACCCCGGCGCCCAGTTGCGATTTCAAAAACGCCCGTGCGAAATTCGTGTCGAGTCCCATGACTTCGCCGGTCGAGCGCATTTCCGGGCCGAGCATGATGTCGACTCCAGAAAAGCGTGCGAAGGGAAAGACCGATTCCTTAACCGCGATATGGCCGCCGCCCTTGGCCTGCAAATCCAAGTCGGCGAGCTTTTGTCCGGCCATGGCACGGGCCGCGATCTTGGCGATGGGAACGCCGGTCGCCTTGGCCACGAAAGGCACGGTCCGGCTGGCTCGGGGATTGACCTCCAGGACATAGATCTCGCCGTCGCGCACCGCGAACTGGACGTTCATCAGACCAACCACTTGAAGCGCCTTGGCCAGTTGTACGGTTTGTTCCGCGATCCGCGCCGTGATTTCGGCGGGCAGGGAATGAGGCGGCAGGGAACAGGCCGAATCGCCGGAGTGAATCCCGGCTTCCTCGATGTGTTCCATAATGCCCGCGACAAAGACGGAATCGCCGTCCGAAACCGCGTCGGCATCGACCTCGATCGCTTCTTTCAGATAACGGTCGATCAGAACGGGATTGTCGCCCGAGACGCGCACGGCATCGCGCATGTAGCGTTCCAGATCGGCCATCTCGTGAATAATTTCCATGGCCCGCCCGCCCAGGACATAGGATGGGCGGATCAGAATCGGCAATCCGATCCGTTCCGCCGCCCCGCGGGCTTCCGCCACCGAGGTGGCGATCTCGCTGTCCGGCTGCTTTAGACCCAAGTCCGTCAACAGGTTCTGAAAGCGGCCGCGATCCTCCGCCAGGTCGATGGCGTCGGGGGAGGTGCCAAGGATCGGGATCTGGGCGCGCTCCAGCGCCAGGGCCAGCTTGAGCGGCGTCTGCCCGCCGAACTGCACGATCACACCCAAGAGATTGCCGTTGCGCTGTTCGACCCGGGCGATCTCGACGACGTCCTCGGCGGTCAAGGGCTCGAAATACAAGCGGTCGGAGGTATCGTAATCGGTCGAGACGGTTTCGGGATTGCAATTGACCATAATGGTCTCGATCCCCGCCTCCTTAAGCGCGTAGGCGGCGTGGACGCAACAGTAGTCAAACTCGATGCCCTGCCCGATCCGGTTCGGGCCGCCGCCCAGGATCATCACCTTGTCGCGCGCGCTGGGCGCCGCCTCGCATTCCCCCGGCTGGGTCTCATTGCCTTCGTAGGCGGAGTACATGTAGGGCGTGTCGGATGGGAATTCGCCGGCACAGGTATCGACCCGCTTGAACACCGGGGTCACGCCCAGGGCGCGACGGCGTTCCGCGACCTCGTCCTCGCTTTGCCCGGTCAGCTTGGCGATGCGGGCGTCGGAAAAGCCCGCCTGCTTCAGGCGCAGCCAGTCGCCGCGGTCCTGGGGCAGCCCGTCGCGCCGCAAGTCTTCCTCTTGCGCCACCAAGTCCGCGATCTGACGCAGGTACCAAGGATCGTATTTGGTCGCCATCTGGATCGAGTCCAGGTCGAGCCCGTAACGCATGGCCTGGGCAATGATGAGAATCCGATCCGGCCGGGGCTTGGCCAGTTCGTTCCGCACGGCATCAAAATCGACCCGGCCGTCGGCGTCCAGCGCCTCGGGGATCTCGACCTCGTCGAGGCCGGTCAACCCGGTCTCCATGGACCGCAAGGCCTTTTGCATGGATTCGGCGAAGCAGCGCCCCATGGCCATGGCTTCGCCAACCGACTTCATGGAGGTACTCAGCAAGGGCGGGGTACCGGGGAACTTCTCGAACGTGAAGCGCGGAATCTTGGTCACGACGTAATCGATGGTCGGCTCGAACGACGCCGGGGTGACCTTGGTGATGTCGTTGTCCAACTCGTCCAAGGTATAGCCGACCGCCAGCTTGGCCGCGATCTTGGCAATCGGAAAGCCGGTCGCCTTGGAGGCCAGGGCCGAGGACCGCGAGACACGCGGATTCATTTCGATCACGACCATCCGGCCGTCCTCGGGATTGACCGCAAACTGCACATTCGATCCGCCGGTATCGACGCCGATTTCGCGCAACACCGCGATCGAGGCGTCGCGCATGATCTGAAATTCCTTGTCGGTCAGGGTCAGCGCCGGCGCCACCGTGACCGAATCGCCGGTGTGAATGCCCATGGGATCGACGTTCTCGATCGAGCATATGATGATGCAGTTGTCGGCGCGGTCGCGCACGACCTCCATCTCGTATTCTTTCCAGCCCAGAACCGACTGCTCGATCAGCACCTCGGTGGTCGGCGAGGCGCGCAAACCGCCGAGCACGATATCTTCGTACTCTTCGTCGTTATAGGCTATGCCGCCGCCGGTGCCGCCCAGGGTGTAGGACGGGCGGATGATCGCCGGCAGGCCGATCTCATCCACGGCCTCTAGAGCTTCTTCAAGGGTCTTGACCGTGCGTGCGCGCGGCGTGGTCAGGCCGATGCGGTTCATGGCCTCGCGAAATTCCTCGCGCGCTTCGGCCATTCGAATGGACTCCGCCTTGGCGCCGATCATCTCCACACCGTATTCGGCCAGGACACCTATGCGTTCCAGGGCCAGACCGGTATTCAGCGCGGTCTGCCCACCCATGGTGGGCAACAAGGCATCGGGTCGCTCGCGCGCGATCACCTTGGCCACGACATCGGGCGTGATGGGCTCCACGTAGGTCGCGTCCGCCTGATCCGGATCGGTCATGATGGTCGCCGGGTTCGAATTGACTAGGATGACCCGGTACCCCTCCTCGCGCAGCGCCTTGCAGGCCTGGGTGCCCGAATAGTCGAATTCGCACGCCTGGCCGATCACGATCGGCCCGGCGCCGATGATTAGGATCGACTCAATGTCGGTGCGCTTGGGCATGGGCGGCTACTTGGCCTTCTTGTGCGCGTCTATGGCTGCCACGAAGCGCTCGAAGAGATAGTGGCTATCGCGCGGGCCCGGGGAGGCCTCGGGATGGTATTGGACCGAGAAGATCGGCCGGTCCGCGACCCGAAGGCCCTCGTTGGAGCCGTCGAACAACGAGACGTGGCTGACCTCGACGCCGGCGGGCAGTGAGTCCGGCACCACCTCGAAACCGTGGTTCTGGGAGGTGATCTCGACCCGGCCGCTGGCCAGGTCCTTGACCGGATGGTTCGCGCCGCGATGGCCCAGGTGCATCTTCTTGGTGGTGGCGCCCAAGGCCAGGGCGAGGATCTGATGGCCCAGGCAAATGCCGAAAATCGGCACGCCGCTACCGATCAACTCGCGCACGGCAGGCACGGCGTATCGCCCGGTCGCCGCCGGATCGCCCGGCCCGTTCGACAGGAACACGCCGTCGGGCTTGTGACGCAAGATGTCCAGGGCCGCGGTGTCGGCCGGCACCACGGTCACCCGGCAGCCGAGGGCTGCAAGACAACGCAGGATATTGCGCTTGGCGCCGAAATCGACCGCGACCACATGGCGCCGGGGCGCCTCGAGGGCGCCGTAACCTCGGCCCAGGGTCCAGCGCGTTTCGCTCCAGCCATAGGTCTGCCGGCACGTCACGTCCTTGGCCAAGTCCATGCCCTCGAGACCCGGCCAGGCGTCGGCTTGGGTTCGCAGGGCCGGAATATCGAGGGCGCCGTCGGGCGCGTGCGCGAGGCAGCCCTTGGGCGCACCCAGGTCGCGAATCCGGCGGGTCAACGCGCGGGTATCGATGCCGGCGATCCCGACCAGGTTGCGGGCCTTGAGCCAGGCGCCCAGGTGCTGGGCCGACCGCCAATTGGATGCTTCGGTGATGCCGGCGCGCAGGATCACGCCCCGCGCGGCGGGGGTCTCTGTCTCGATGTCCTCCGGATTGGTGCCGACATTGCCGATATGGGGAAAGGTGAAGGCGATCATCTGCCCGGCGTAGGAGGGATCGGTCAGAATCTCCTGATAGCCGGTCATGGAGGTGTTAAAGCAGACCTCGCCAACCGCCGTGCCGGAGGCGCCCAAACCCTGGCCCCAGAAAACCGTGCCGTCGGCCAGGATCAAGGCCCCGCTCGCCGCTTTCGGGCGTTCGGCAATGCCCGGCCCCATCGGTACCGGCGGGGCGGTGGCTGGACCTGCGAGGGTCATGTAGGCGCGGTCCTCAAGCAAGACGGCCGGGAGCGGCGGGAACGGCCATTTGGCGCGGGAGCGGCGGGCGGAAATAAAGGCCCGGCAACGACTCGCCGGCCGGCGGCGGCCTCTCTTTACGGGAAACGGGCCAAGTGGTCAAGCCAAAGCCGGTATTATTAATGCCGCAATATCAATATCTTACCGCAACCGCTAAGCTTTGCCATTTGACCCGAATTCCGCTAGTCTCGGCGCCCTTCGAAGGCAAGTCAGAGTCGCAATATGTTTCGCACGCGTCTGAACGAATCGCTGAAGGAGGCGATGAAGGCTCGGGAGCAGGCCACGGTCTCGACCTTGCGCCTGATCCTGGCGGCTCTCAAGGACCGCGACATCGCGGCCCGCTCCAAGGGTGCATCCGACGGCATAGCCGAAGACGAAATCCTTGAAATGCTTCAGAAAATGGTGCGTCAGCGCCACGATTCGATCGAGATGTACCAAAAGGGCGAGCGTCCCGACCTGGTCGAAAAGGAAGCGGCCGAGATCGAGATCATCGAACGCTTCCTGCCCAAGCAGCTCGGCGATGAAGAGATCCTGAGCGCGGTCAGCGAGGTGATCGGCGAGCTCGACGCTAGTTCCATCAAAGACATGGGCCGGGTCATGAGCGCCCTAAAACAGCGCTACGCCGGGCGCATGGATTTCGGTCGGGCCAGCACCATGGCGAAGGACCGGCTCACTTAGGATTGCCGACGCTGGCGCGCCGGCGGTCGCGCGCGGTACTTATCCCCGTCATGCCGGAATCTCCACAGGCCGCGCGACCAGAATTTCCTGTGGCACCGGCGGGCAGGGTGTATCTTCGCAACACCCCATCGCGCCCCGCATGGGCACGCGATCCTTTGGGCTGAAGGTCAAGCACCGCGATGAGCTTTCCTCCCGGTTTCCTGGACGACATTCGCGCCCGGGTGCCGCTCGCCGGCATTGTCGGCCGGCGGGTCAAGCTGACCCGGCGGGGCCGCGAACATTCCGGCCTGTGCCCGTTCCATAACGAGAAAACCCCCTCATTCACGCTCAACGAGGACAAGGGTTTCTATCACTGCTTCGGGTGCGGGGCCCACGGCGACGTCATCGGCTTCGTCATGCAGACCGAGGGCCTGGCTTTTCCCGAGGCGGTTGAGCGCCTAGCCGGAGAAGCCGGCCTGGAGGTACCGCGCCCGACGCCCGAGGCCCGCCAGGCAGCCCAGCGACAGGCCAGCCTGCTGGACGCCTTAGAGGCAGCGGCGGACTGGTTCGCGCAACAACTGAATAGTCCGAGCGCCGCCCAAGCCCGGGCCTATCTGGAGGGTCGGGGTGTCGGTAAGGACGCGGTATCGGCCTTTCGCCTGGGCTTTGCCCCGGACCGGCGCGGCGCCCTGCGCGCGGCCTTGAATGCGCGCGGCATCGACGACCGGCGCCTGGCCGAGACCGGTCTGATCAAGATCCCGGACGGCGGCGGCGACCCGCGCGACTATTTCTTCGACCGGATCGTGTTTCCCATCGCCGACCGGCGCGGCCGGGTCATCGCCTTTGGCGGGCGGGCCTTGGGCGACGCCAAGGCCAAGTACCTGAATTCGCCGGAAACCGCCCTGTTTCACAAGGGGCACACGCTCTACAACCTGGCCACCGCCCGCCAGGCGGCCCGCGACACCGGCGAGTTGATCGTGGTCGAAGGCTACATG
This sequence comes from Kiloniellaceae bacterium, assembly GCA_021776095.1. Classification (GTDB taxonomy): domain Bacteria; phylum Pseudomonadota; class Alphaproteobacteria; order Kiloniellales; family J153; genus JAJFGN01. Next base: position 43,517 of record JAJFGO010000028.1, read on the forward strand.
GACGTGATTGCCCTGGCGGCGGGCGGGTTCCCCGCGGCGGTAGCGCCGCTCGGCACCGCGGTCACGGCCGAGCAGATTGGCGAGCTTTGGCGCTTGGCCGACGAGCCGATCATTTGCCTGGACGGCGACACCGCCGGCCGGCGGGCCGGCATGCGGGTCGCGGAACGGGCCCTGCCACTGCTCAAGCCCGGCCGCAGTCTGCGCTTCGCGATTCTGCCCAAGGGCGAGGACCCGGACAGCCTGGTCCGCGGCGCCGGGCCCGCAGCCATGCGCCGGGTCCTTAAATCGGCCCGTCCCCTGGTCGAGCTGGTCTGGACCATGGAAACCTCGGCCGGGCGCACCGACACGCCCGAGCGCCAGGCCGGCCTGATCCATGGGCTCGACCAGCGTTTGCGCGAGATCGGCGATCCGGATGTCCAGAAAGCCTATCGCGAGGCTATGAATCGGCGGTTTTTCGAGATCTTCGGCTATGGCGCCTGGGGCCGCCCGGCCCAAACGGCAGCGGCCCGGGGGCGCGGCAGCGGCCGCATGGCCCGGCGCCCCCTCGGCTTCGCGGGCCGGGCCGGCAGACCGGGCAAGCGGGGGTTTGGGCGCGACGGCGCGGCCCAGGCGCGTTGGCCCGGCCCGATCGATCCGGCTGCCCATCAATCGCCGGATTTCTTGGTTCAGCGCCAGGAGCAGGTGCTTTTGGCCGCCCTCGTTAACCATCCGGAACTTATTGTCGAGTATGCTGAGCCTCTGGCCGAGCTGACATTCTCCTCCGACGCCCTGGGCGGGCTGTTTCAGGCTGCCCTGGAGATCGGCGCGCGCGAACCGGATCTTGACAGTGAGGCCATGAAATGCCACCTGACAGAACAGGGCTTTGCGGCAATTTTGGGCGAGATACTGCACGCAAGGGTTTATGTTCATGGGCGGTTCGCCCGGCCTGACGGAACCCCAGACGAGGCGCGTACAGGAATCTTGCACATCCTGGAGGGAAACCGCCGGCAGCAGGCCGAATCGGAAACCGACATGGCCGGTCAGGCTCTGGCGGCGGCCATGACGGAAGGCGCGGAATCGGAAGATGCCCTGGCCGTGTTGGAGGCCAAGCAGAGGCAATTCAAGGAAAGCGACGAGCGTTGGTTTGAGCTAGACCGCCCCGGCGAGGCGGAGATCTGAAAATTGGATCTGAGGCTTGGACGGACAAATTTTGGCAGGGGCGGCGGCCGCGCGGGGGCGGGCGGCGGCGGTCCCGTATTGGTGTTGGGGGCTGAGGAGCTAGATGGCAGTTAAGGCAAACGAAGCCGCGGCCGAAACTACGGACGCGCAGGAAACACCCGATAGCCCGCTCATGGATAGCATGAGCGCGGCGGTCAAGAAGATGCTGGCCAAGGCCAAGGAACGCGGCTTCGTCACCTACGACGAGCTGAACCAAGTGCTGCCGCCGGATCAGATGTCGTCCGAGCAGATCGAGGACACCATGTCCATGCTCTCGGAGATCGGTATCACCGTGATCGAGGGCGACGAGCCGGAAGAGGCTGCGGAAGAGGACGGGAAAAGCTCGGCCGCGGGCAACCTGAACGACGACGATATCGGCCGCACCGACGATCCGGTCCGCATGTACCTGCGCGAGATGGGCACGGTGGAGTTGCTGTCGCGCGAGGGCGAAATCGCCATCGCCAAGCGGATCGAGGCCGGCCGCGAAAAAATGATTGGCGGCATTTGCGAAAGCCCGCTGACCATCAAGGCCCTGCTGTTTTGGCGCGAATCCCTAATCGAGGGACGCATCCTGCTGCGCGACATTATCGCTCTCGATACGACCTATGGCGCGGGCCCGACCGAAAGCGATATCGACGACGAGGAATCCGGCAAGGCCGACGAAAAGGCGGAGGCGGAGCAAGCCCGCGCCAAGGCCGAGGCTGAGGCCGGGCCCGACTCCAAGGCCAACGGCGAGGACAAGTCCGCCAAGACGGCCGGCGATGACTCCGCCGCCCCGGCCAAGGCGGCCGGCGAAGGTGGCGACCAAGCGAAAGCGGCCGGCGAAGAGGCCGATGACGATGACGACGAGGAAGCGAATATTTCCTTGGCGGCCATGGAGATCGCACTTCTGCCGACCGTGCTCGCGACCTTCGACGAGATCGCGGCGACCTACAAGAAGCTCTCCAAGGCCCAGGACAAGCGCCTGACCATTCTACAGCGCGGCGAAAAGGCCACGCCCCAGGGCGAGCGCCACTACGAAAAAACCAAGGCCCGGCTGATCGAATTGATGGAGGGCGTCCACTTCAACAACGCCCGAATCGAGCAGTTGGTCGAGCAACTCTACGAGTTGAACAAGCGTCTGGTCGGCCTGGAAGGCAAGCTCTTGCGCTTGGCCATGAAGCAGGGCGTCGATCGTGGGGAATTTTTGGAACACTACTACGGACGCGAGCTCGATCCGCGCTGGCTGTCGCGGGTTAAGCGCCTGAAGGGTAAGGGCTGGGCCAAGTTCGGCGAGCGCCGGGTCGAAGAGGTCAAAGCGATCCGCGCCGAAGTCGCGGAGGTCTCCGACGAAGCGGCCCTGCCGATCAGCGAATTCCGCCGGGTCGTGAAAACGGTTCAGACCGGCGAGAAGGAAGCGAGCAAGGCCAAGACCGAGATGGTCGAGGCCAACCTGCGTCTCGTCATTTCCATCGCCAAGAAATACACCAATCGCGGCTTGCAGTTCCTGGACTTGATCCAGGAAGGCAACATCGGCCTGATGAAGGCGGTCGACAAATTCGAGTACCGCCGGGGCTACAAGTTCTCGACCTACGCGACCTGGTGGATCCGCCAGGCGATCACCCGCTCCATCGCCGATCAGGCGCGCACCATCCGTATTCCGGTGCACATGATCGAGACCATCAACAAGCTGGTGCGGACGTCGCGCCAAATGTTGCATGAGATCGGCCGCGAACCGACACCCGAGGAATTGGCCGTGCGTCTGGTCATGCCCTTGGAGAAGGTCCGCAAGGTGCTCAAGATCGCCAAGGAGCCGATCAGCCTCGAAACGCCCATCGGCGACGAGGAAGACAGCCACCTGGGCGATTTCATCGAGGACAAGAACGCAGTCATTCCGATCGACGCGGCGATCCAATCGAACCTGCGCGAGACCACGACCCGGGTGCTGGCCAGCCTGACCCCGCGCGAGGAGCGCGTGCTCCGCATGCGCTTCGGCATCGGCATGAACACCGACCACACACTGGAAGAGGTCGGCCAGCAGTTCTCGGTCACCCGCGAGCGTATCCGCCAGATCGAAGCCAAGGCCCTGCGCAAGCTGAAACACCCCAGTCGCAGCCGCAAGCTCAGGAGCTTCTTGGATACCTGATAAGCCAACCGCCGATCACATGAAAAAGGGCCGCCTCGCGCGGCCCTTTCTCTTTGCCGCCCGGCACGGGTATCTTGATCCGCCATGGAAATCACCTTGCTCGGCACCGGGTGCCCCAGCGTACACCTGGAACGCTACGGCCCGGCACAACTCATCCGCCACGGCGCGACCGCGGTACTGGCGGATTGCGGCTCGGGCGTTACCCAGCGCCTGCTTGCGGCGGGCTGTCCGGGGGCCGAGATCGACGCCCTGCTGCTGACCCACCTGCATTCCGATCACATCGTCGATCTGTTCCAGCTGGTCATCTCGAGTTGGCACCAAGGCCGCGACCAACCCCAGCGGGTTTACGGCCCGCCGGGCACCAAGCGCTATGTGGAGGGCCTGATGGCGCTGTGGCAGCCCGAACTGGCGCAGCGCATCGCTCACGAGGCCCGGCCTTCGACGGCAGCGCTGGAGGTTGAGGTGACCGAGATCGCCGGCGGCGAAACGCTGCCAATCGGCGCCTTGGCCGTCCAAGTTGTCGTGGTCGAGCACCAGCCGGTCAAACATGCCTTCGGCTTCGTGTTCCGGGACAACTCGGGCCAGGGTCCGCGCATCGCCTTGAGCGGCGATACCCGGCGCTGTCCGGCCCTGATCGACGCGGCGCGCGGCGCCGATTTGCTGGTCCACGAGGTCTTCGTCCACCGGGAGATGCCGGTCGTGCCCGGGGTGCGCAGCGCCGAGACGGTCGCCAATGTGGCCGGTTATCACACCCTGTCCAGCGAAGTTGGTAAAATCGCGACGGAGGCCGAGGTCGGTGCCCTCATGCTGACCCATTTCGTGCCGCCCGGCTGCGACCGCGTCGCCCTGCTGGCCGAGGTCGCCGCCGACTTCACGGGCCCGGTGATGATCGGCGAAGACCTCATGTCCTTCGACGCCGGCACCCGGCGGCTGCGCCACGACGCCGCACACATCGCCATGGGCCATCTTGGCACCGCCACAACCGGCTAATCCCTGATCGCCCTTGATCGGCGCGGGCGCGGCGGGCAAAACTGGCCCGGGCCCGTAGTTCAGCGGTCAGAACCCACCGCTCATAACGGTGTTGTCGCAGGTTCGAATCCTGCCGGGCCCACCATTTGCCGCGGGAATTGCGCCAGGTGCCGAATTCTGGAGACTACCGAGTCGCACTGCTGACGCCCGCCCGCTGGGCGGATTTCGAGGCCTTGTTCGGCCCGAACGGTGCCTGCGGCGGCTGCTGGTGCATGTGGTGGCGCCAAACCCGCAAGGATTTCGAGGCCAACCAAGGCGACGTTAATCGCCGCGCCTATAAAGCAATCGTCCGCGCCGGTCCGCCGCCCGGGCTGCTCGCCTATGACCAGGGCGGGCCGGTCGGCTGGTGCCAGCTTTGCCCGCGTGCCGATCTGCCGGTGCTCGCCCGCTCTCCCCTGCTCAAACCGCTCGATGAGGCGCCGGTCTGGAGTCTGTCCTGCTTTTATATCCGGCCCAAGCATCGCCGCCGGGGCTTGACCGGCGTGCTGATCGAAGCGGCCAAAGACCATGCGCGCCGCCAAGGCGCGACCATCCTGGAGGCCTACCCCTGGGACGCACAGCAAAAAAAATCGTCGAGCACGATTTTCACCGGTGCGGCCTCGACCTTCACGCGCCACGGATTCGCCGTTGCGAAACGCCGCGCGACGCGCCGACCGGTCATGCGTTGCGACCTGGACGCGTCATAGCGTTTCGGAACCGAACAGTCGTTCGCCGAACGCGGCACGTCTTCAGACTGCCTTAATCCTGCCCGGTTATGACGTGATTGTGATCCGGCGCGCGGCCGGATGGCCCGGCAAGGCGCCGGTCCGTTCGCACGACCCTGGCTTGCCTTTCGACGGGGTCCTATTAGAGTGGATGCCATGACAGGCTTTTTTCAAACCCTCCTGCGGCCGGACCGGGAAGACGAGCCGGAACGCGCCCAGGTGGCGCGCGCCGCCAACCTGCTGCAAATCGGCGAATTTCAGTTGTTGCAGCTCGCCTATTTCGAATGGCACGGGCGGGAAATGACCGAAGCGGAAAGCGACAATATTTTCCACCTCTACATGATCGAAGGCCAAGTAACGCCCTGGGCGCGGCACTACGCGCGCCAAATCATCGCCAAGGACGAGAGCGGCCAGTTGCAAGACCTCAGCCCCGGTTATCACCGCTACGACAGTGAGTATTTCCGGGCACTGCCCCTGGGCGCGCGGCGCTTGGGTATCGCTGTGGCCTGCATTTCCTTCGTGGTGGTCGGCGGCATTCTGGTGGGGCACCTGGCGCCACCCGCTGTGACCTCGGTCCTGCCGCCCTATTTCAACGAGGACGAATTGCGCCCGGCAGGAACCCCCGAAACCGGCGAGCAATCCGCGCTGGGCGAATTGCGGGGCTCATGACCCCAAGATGCGGCGCGGGCTCCCCTCGGCGGCCCCTAGAGCAGATCCGGATCGAATAGAACCATGTTCGAGTTTGCCGGCGCCTGGGAGATGCCGATCAACATTGTGTTTCTCGCGGTGACCGGATTCATCGCCTGGCACGGCATCGGCTACCGCGACGAGGACGGCAAGACCGACCTTGTGCGCTTGCTGTTCGGCTGCATAGCCGCCGCTTTTTTCTTCATGGTGCTGTTTCAGGACGTGCTCGGACTGGTCAGCTTTAGCTAGGTCACGTCCGTCCCGCCCCGATTAATCCTTCGGGGCCGCTCAGGGCTTGTACATGCGTTGCTTGGCGTCGAGTTCGGGGACCCGCAGAAGTCTCTCACCCTCCGGAAGCCGCAGTTGCTCGTAGAGATACTGCGCCCGGTCGCGCACGGTCGAGACCCCTTCCCCACCGTAGAGGATCTTTTGAACCACGCCCGGACCGGCAACGGTCTCGCGGTCGGTGTTGAGGGCGGATATATAGCTTGCCAGGGCCTTTTCGTAGTCGCCCAGCCGGTCGTAAACGATACCGCGGTTGGAATAGGCGGCGGCCAGCACGCCGAGCCCGGTGGTGTCGTCCTCCTGTAGCGAGGGCTCCAGGTACGCAATCAGATAGTCGAGTTCAGCTATCGCCTCGTCGTAGCGCTCCATCTGAATGAAAACCAGGGCCCGGCCCATCAAGGCGCCGCGATGATCCGGCATTTCCTCGAGCGCCCGGTTGAAGCTGGCTAAGGCCTCCTCGTACTTTTCGTCGCCGAGCCGGATGTCGCCCTCGCGCACGTAGTAGTCCCCCGGCGCGTCGCTGGTGAAGTGCTCGTAGCCCAGATAGAACGCGCCCGAAACCAGGATCGCGATGAGCATGTACTTGATGAAGCGCTGGAGGACGGCCGGATTCATGGGTTTTCCCGGATCAACCTTTAAGCAGAACGCCGGCATAGAAATAGGCGAAGACGAAGCATAACAGGGCGGCGGTCACCCCGGCGCGGAGCTTGAGCTTCTTGCGCCGTTCCTCGTCTCGGGTGCCGTCGCGCTCGGCCCGGCGCACGCTCATGGTCCAGATGAGCCGGTGCACCGGGATGAACAGCGCGGCGAACAGCACCACGATCCATAGCACGGCATATTTTTCGGTGAAGAGTTCCGCCATGGCGGGCTGGTGCTCGATGTGTTGGTCCGGGCGGTATTTATCCGCAATCGCGCGGCGCGCGACAAGCCCAGGGCCAAAGAAAAGAGGGGGAAGGACTGGCCTTCCCCCTCCGATACCGCGGCCGGGCTGCCGCGAGGCGCGCCCGGCCGTGACCTAGTTAACGCTGGGCCGTGGCCGCCGGCAAATCGCCGATGTCCTCGGTCAACGCCTCGACCTCCTTCGAAGGCAAGGTCGACATCTCCATCTTGTAGGCCAAGAACCACATCATCCCGGTCCCCAGGAGCCAGAACAGAATCTGCCAGGCCCAAATCGACGGGATACCGAAGGTCCAGCCCTCAACGCCCGCTGCCGGTGCGCCGAAGATGGTGTTGCCGATGACGGCGCCCGGACCGATGCCGAAGAACAGCCACGCCAGGGTGACGATCCAAGCAATCGGCTTCAGGCCCTGCTTGCTGGCCGAGAGGCTGGCATGCTCACGCAGGAAGTTGTGGTACTTCATGCGATGGGTGCGCGCGCCTTCCGACTGGGTCATCGCCGAGACGATGACACAGACGCCGACGTTGAGCAGGATGCCCCAACCGGCCGAATGGATGGTCCAGGGCCAACGACCCCACGGCAGTTCGCCGCCGGTGATCTGCTGGCCGATGGTCTCGGTGAAGATCACACCGATCAGACCGGCCGCCAGGCCGAGAGTCGCCCCCTGACGGGTGATCCAGGGGAACCAGCAAACCGCGGCCAGGGACGGCCACATCTGGAACCCAAAGGCCACCGCCAGACCACCCAGAAGCACCAAAGCGTCCCTCGAGAAGGTCGCCACCAGCAAGGCCGACAAGACGATGAAGGCAACGCCCAGACGCCCGAACAGCTTCTGCGTCGCATGTGACGCGGTCGGGTTGAGGTAACGCTTGTAGAGATCTCGGGTCAGCATGCCACCGGCTGTCGACATGTAGGCCGCACCGGTCGACTGCATCGCCGCCAAGGCGCAAACCGCCAACAGGCCAACCAACCACGGCAGGGTGTCCGCGATCTCGTTGAAGTAGTAGGGCACAATGGAATCCGGTTTCGCCGCGATCGACTCCGGCAAGTTAGTCATGAGTGCCAGGCCGGCCTCGTTCACCGCGGGATTGGCGCCCAGAAGGTGCGCGCCCATGCCTTGGAAAGCGGTGAAGAAGAACAGGATGAAGCCGATGCAGAAAGAAGACGCCCAAACCTGCTGCGGTGCGAAGGGCTCCGGGCTGGTGTTGCCGAAGGCCCACATGGTGAACGCCGGGGCGGATTGAATGCCCATGAGCGCGAACATGTAGGTCAGGACCATGATACCCGTCCACAGGCCGCCGACCGGCGTTTCCTTGCCCAGGCCGGCGGTGAACTGGATCACGCCCGGAATAGCGAAGTAGGCGTTATGCCCGTCCTCAGTCGTGCCCCATTTACCCACATCGGAGGCCGCCAACTGCGCGAAGCCCTCGTTGAGAGCGCCCCAGCCGCCCGCCATGTTGAGCGCGATAATGCCGGTGATGACAATGCCGAGCCCAAGCAGAATGCACTGCACGGTGTCCACATAGGCCACCGCCCGCAGGCCGCCCGAGGCGACATAGATCAGCACGACCATCGACAGGACCCACATACCAACGTTCTGCGAAATCAGGTCGTCGGTCAGGACGTTGAACAGGAAGCCCGACGCACCAAGCTGCACACCCAGGTACGGGATCGAGAACAGCAACGCGACCAGCACCGTCAGGATGCGGATCGCATCGCCCTGGAAATAGTCGGACAGCATCTCGCCCGGGGTCACATAGCCGAAGCGCTTGCCCAGCATCCACTGGCGCTTAAGAAACAGAACGCCGGTGAAGGGAATGGTGATGGTGTAGAACGACGCGTAGGCGTATTGGAAGCCGTCGCGATACACCAGGCCGGGATGGCCCATGAACGTCCAGCCGGAAAACGACGTGGCGGTTGCCGCCAGGATGAAGACCCACATGGACAGACGACGGCCGGCGAGGAAATAGTCGCTAGCCGTTTTGGCCGTTTGCGCGCTTTTGATGCCCCAGAAGATACAATACGCCCAGTAGAGCGCCACGAAGACGAACAGCCATATGACTTTCGGTGCCAAGGCTAAATCCTCCCAAGTAGTTCGATTCCGCGAATTTCTTGCTACTGGCCCCGGCCGGTTAACGTAGCCCCCATTCGGCCCAGGCAATTTTTCGCAGCACCGCCGGAATTACAGAACTGCGCACATGACTATTATTCCCACCACCCCATTCGGTCAATAAAGGATTAACCGTTTGGAACTTCGGTTGTAAATTTCTCTTGACCGTCATCTCGGTTCTGTAAAACTGTAAAAACGCGATTTTGAGCGGCCGCCGAGGCGAAGAAGGCGGAAAAACGAGGACCGGTTCGTGAAACAATCCCTGCTGATCGGCAGCAAGATCCGCCGCCTGCGCAAGCAGGCCAAATTAAGTCAGGTCGCGCTGGCCAAGCAGCTCGAAGTTTCGCCCAGTTATCTGAACCTTATCGAACACAATCAGCGCGCCCTGACCCGGCCCTTGCTCTTAAAACTGGGCCAGGTCTTGCAGATCGAACCCCATGTCCTATCCGGCGGCGAGGAGGGCCGCCTGCTCTCCAATCTGACCGAGATATTCGCCGATCCCTTATTCAAGGGCGAAACGCTCGGCACGGACGCGCTGACTCGCCTGGTCGGCGCCGCGCCGGAAGTGGCAGCCTCGATTTCGAGCCTCTATCAGGCCTACCGCAAAGCGCGGAGCGATGCCATGAACCTGAGCGAGCACCTGGCCGACAACCCGTTTTTGGAGGCGACCAGCCACCGCTTGCTGACGCTTCTGACCTCGATCCGATCATTCTCCGAAATCCTGCGCGACAACGCCGATTTGTCCGCCGACCGGCGCCGTCAGTACATCGGCACGGTGGCCTCGGAGAGCGAAAAGATGACCGATCTGGTCAACGTGCTGTTCGGGTTCTTTTCCGCCGACTCCATTGGCCGGCAACAACGCGGCGAGTCGCCGATGGTCGCGGTTGACGAGTACTTGGAAGCGAACGGTAACTATTTCTCCGAATTGGAAGACGTAGCCCAGGCAGTCCGGCGGGATCTGCCTTGGGGGGATTCGCATCTCGGAGGGGCCGGTTTGGGTTCGGGTCTGGCCGACCGCTTGTCCAAGAATCACGGAATCACCATCGAGATATTGGCCGGGTCCGGGGCCGGGCCAGCGCTACAATCGGGATCGGGGGCGGACGCCAGCGAAGGCAAGGCCACGGTCATCTTCGACGAATCATCCAAATGCCTGCGCTTGAGCGAAATACTGCCCCAATCCAGCCGAACCTTCGCGATCGCGCACCGGGTCGCGCTGGCCGCCGCCAGCCCGGAAATCGACGCGATGGCCGCACGGGCGGAATTCGGATCGCCGGCCGCCGAAGACCTATTGCGCACGGCCCTCGGCAAATACCTGGCCGCCGCCATCATCATGCCTTACGGCGAATTCCAGAGCGCCGCGCGCGACCTGCGCAACGATATCGACATATTGCGGCGCCGCTTCGCGGTGAGTTTCGAACAGGCTTGCCATCGCCTCACGACCCTGCAGCGACCCGGCGCCGAAGGCGTTCCCTTTCATTTCCTGCGCGTCGATATCGCCGGCAATATTGCCAAGCGGCTGGGCGTTTCGGGATTGCGGGTGCCGCGTTTCGGCGGTATCTGCCCGCGCTGGAACGCGCATCGCGCCTTTACGAACCCCGGTCAAATCGATACCCAACTGGCCCGTTTCCCCGATGGCGGGACCTTTATTTTCCTGGCGCGCGCGCAGAGCCGTCAGGTTTACGGCCATCGCGCGCCGCGGCGCCATTACGCGGTCACCATCGGCTGCGACGCGTCCTTCGCCCGCAACCTCGTCTATGCCGATAGCTTCGGTGCGCCGAGCGAGAACATGATCGCGCCGGTCGGGCTCAATTGCCCGCAATGCACGCGGCGCGACTGTACCGATCGGGCTTTCCCCACATTCCTGGATTAACCATATCCATCGCCCCGTCCCCGGACCTTCCTCCCGGGACGGTGGCGGGCATCGGAACTCCGGGCTAGAATATCCCCTGGCGAACCTGGCCGCAGTCCAATGACGGCCGGCGTCTTGGGAGGTAATCCGCATGTCGCGCAAGATCCTCGTGGTCGAGGACGAGCCCAATATAGTCGATTCCTTGAGCTTCCTCATGAAGCGGGCGGGCTTCGAGGTCTTGATCGCGCGCGACGGCGACACAGCGATCCGCATGATGCAAAGCCGGCCGGCCGACCTGGTATTGCTGGACGTCATGCTGCCGCGCCGCGACGGCTTCGAAGTCTGCCGCGAGATCCGCGCCAATCCGGATTGGAAATCGGTCCGCATCATCATGCTAACCGCGCGCGGACGGGACCTGGACCGACGCAAGGGCCTACAACTGGGCGCGGACGACTATGTGACTAAGCCCTTCTCCACCCACGACATCATCGCGCGGGTGCAGAAACTGCTGGGCCCCGAGGACGGCTAGCGCGATGAACAGCCCAAATCGCACCGTAGAGCGGTCGATCGCCACCTTCCTATTCGGATTCCTGGCCTTCAGCCCACCGCTCCTGGCGATCTTCGGGGCCGAGGCCTTTGTCCTTGGCCTGCCGCTTCTCTACCTCTACCTCTTCGCCGCTTGGGGCTTGATCATCGCCATGATCGCCTGGATTGCCGATTTGGGCGCGGAGAAGCCGCCGGACCTTGAGCCCGCCCGGCGCGCCAAGCGTAACAAGGCAGACTAGGCATGCTCGCCGGATGGTCCATACTGCTGTTCTCGCTGGCCTATCTGTGCTTGCTGTTCGCGATCGCTTACTACGGCGACAAGCGCGCCGACGCGGGACGCAGCCTGATCGCCAACCCATATATCTACACGCTATCGATTGCGGTCTATTGCACGTCCTGGACCTTTTACGGCAGCGTCGGGCGCGCCGCATCTGGCGGCATGGATTTCCTGCCGATCTATCTGGGCCCAACCCTGACCTTCGTGCTGTGGGGATTCTTGCTGCGCAAGATCATCCACATCTGCAAGGCGCATAGGATCACCTCGATCGCGGATTTCATCTCGTCGCGCTACGGCAAGAGCGCCCTGCTCGGTGGTCTGGTCACTATGATCGCAGTCTTAGGGATCACGCCTTATATCGCGCTGCAACTTAAAGCGGTCTCAATCAGCTTCAACGTCCTGGTCAACTACCCCGAAGTGGTTATGCCGCCAATCTCGAGCCAGGTCCCCGTCCTTAGGGATACGGCGTTTCTGGTCGCCCTCTTGATGGCGACCTTTGCGATTTTGTTCGGCACCCGGCACATCGATGCCAGCGAACACCACGAAGGCATGGTTGCGGCCATCGCCTTCGAATCGATCGTGAAGCTGGTCGCCTTCCTGGCCATCGGGATCTACGTCACCTTCGGGCTGTACGACGGTTTTGGCGATCTTTTCGCCACCGCCGCCCTAACGCCCCGCATAGGCAATTTGTTTACGTCGAGCGAGAACAGTTACGGCCACTGGCCAACTTTAATCCTGCTGTCCATGGCCGCGATCATATGCCTGCCGCGCCAGTTCCAAGTCACGGTCGTCGAGAACGTAAACGAGGACCATATCCGTAAGGCGGCCTGGTTGTTCCCGCTCTACCTGCTGATCATCAACATCTTCGTGCTGCCGATCGCGATCGGCGGCTTGCTGCAATTTCCCGACGGCGGTGTCGATGCGGACACCTTCGTCTTGACGGTGCCCATGGCCCACCGCATGGAAGGTCTGGCGCTCTTCGCCTTTATCGGCGGCCTCTCGGCAGCGACCGGCATGGTCATCGTTGCCGCCATCGCGCTCAGCACCATGATCTGCAATGATTTGGTCATGCCGGTGTTACTGCGGCTCAACTGGCGCGGCCTGGCCGAGCGGGGCGATCTAAGCGGCCTTTTGCTATCCATTCGGCGCGGCAGCATTGTTCTGGTCTTGCTGCTCGGATACGCCTATTTCCGTTTCATCGGCGAATCCGCGGCCTTGGTCACCATCGGCCTGATCTCTTTCGCCGCGGTCGCGCAGTTCGCGCCGGCCATGATTGGCGGCATGTATTGGAAAGGCGCGACCCGCCTCGGCGCCATCCTGGGCCTTAGCCTGGGATTCGCGCTCTGGGTCTATACCCTACTCCTGCCGTCGCTCGCCCAGTCCGGCTGGTTGCCCATCGGTTTCATTGAGAATGGGCCCTTTGGCATCGAGCTGTTGCGGCCCTACGCCCTGTTCGGCCTGAGCGGCCTGGACAACCTCTCGCATGCAATGTTCTGGAGCATGATCGGCAACATCGGCGGCTACGTCCTGGGGTCGTTGATGAGCCGGCCCGGGGCGATCGAGCGCATCCAGGCCGCCCTCTTCGTCGATGTGCCCAAACGCTCGGGCGCATTCGGCAGTTCCAGTTTCTGGCGCGGTTCCGCAACCGTTGCCGATCTGCGGGCCCTGCTGGCCCGGTTTATCGGCAGCCACGAGACCGACCGGGTCTTGAACGAATACGCGCGCGGCCGCGGTTTGAACCTCGGCCGGCTGCGCGAAGCCGATGCCGCTCTGGTCAGCTTCGTGGAACGCCTGCTCGCCGGTGCCATCGGCGCGGCCTCGTCGCGGGTCATGGTCGCCTCGGTCGCCAAGGGCGAGGTCGTCGGGATCGAGGAGGTTATGAAGATCCTGGACGAAACCTCCCAGGTTATCGAATACAGCCACCAGTTGGAGCAGAAATCGAGAGAGCTGGAGCTGACCACGCAAGAGCTGCGCGCAGCCAACGATCGCTTGAAGGAGTTGGACCGGCTGAAGGACGATTTCATCTCTACGGTCAGCCACGAACTGCGCACGCCCCTGACGTCGATCCGGTCCTTTAGCGAAATCCTGTCCGACAACCCCGACTTGGACCCTGCCGAACGCGAGCGGTTCCTAACCATAGTCGTCAAGGAGACCGAGCGCCTGACCCGCTTGATCAATGAGATCCTGGATCTCGCGAAGATGGAAGCCGGACGCATGGACTGGCAAATGATCGACATCGATCCGCGCAGCGTGATCGACGACGCGCTGGCTGCGACCGGCAGTTTGGTGGCCAGCAGCTCGATCGTCCTAAAGCTCGAGATGGACCCTTGGCTGCCCCAAGTTCACGCGGACCGCGACCGTCTCATGCAAGTCATCGTCAATTTGATTTCCAATGCCGTGAAGTTCTGCGATCACGAGCGGGGCGAGGTCAGCATCCTGGCCGGCCAACTGGGCGGGCGGCTATATATCGGTGTCCTGGACAACGGCCCCGGGGTGCCGGCGGGCGACCGTCAAATTATATTCGAGAAGTTCCAGGAATCGCGAGGACCTCTGGTGGATAAGCCCCGAGGCACCGGCCTGGGCCTGGCGATTTCGCGCCAGATCGTCGAATACTTTGGCGGACGGATCTGGGTTGAGGATGCGCCGGACCGGGGCGCCGCGTTCTGCTTTACCTTGCCGGTCAGCCGCACGAATGCCGCGGACAGACCGGCCCTGCAAAGCCAAGAGGCGCTGTGATACACTGCCGATCGAAGTATCGCCTCCTTGTCCTCGAGCGGCGACCAACACCAAGGAGGTGATGTGCAGTCCCAGACAAAAATTTTTTCCCGCCTTGTCGGCGATTACATGCGCCCAGCGCAGATCGTCATCCCGGCGCAGACCAGTGTTGGTGAAATGCTGGGTTATATGGCCGGCGCGAGCACCACTTCGGCCTTGATCACCGACTCGGACGGGCGGCTTCTCGGCCTCATCACCGAGCAGGACGTGGCCCGGCGGATCGCTTTGCGATGCGACGGCAACGAGCCGGTTTCCTCGGTCATGACCACGCCCGTGGAAGCAGTCCGTAGCGACGATTTTCTGTACCGCGCGATCGTCCGCATGCGCCGTTTCAAGTGGCGGCACATGCCGGTGGTCGATAACGACGAACGGCCGGTCGGCGAAATCCTGCTCAACGACGCCATGGCGGTCGCCGCCGAGCAAACCATCCATCAAATCGATCTGGTAGCGCGCGAGGGCGATGTAGACGGCCTACGCGAAGTCAAGGCCGCGCAGGTCGAAATCGCGACCCAGCTTTTGCGCGACCATGTTCCCGCCCCAGAAATCCAGGGCCTGATCACCGACATAAACCAGGGCATCCACCGTCGAATCGTCGACGCTCAGCTTGCCGCCATGGCTAAAGAGGGCTGGGGCGCGCCGCCGGTGCCCTTCACCCTGCTGATCATGGGGTCGGGCGGGCGCGGCGAGAACTTTCTCATGCCCGACCAGGATAACGGGTTTATCCTCGATGATTACGACGACGAGCGGCACGGCGATATCGACCCCTTCTTTATCGAACTAGCGGAGCGTATGACGCGTGACTTGAACACGGTGGGCTTCCCGTTCTGCAACGGCTATGTGATGGCGACCAATCCGCTGTGGCGCAAGACCCGCAGCCAATGGCGCGAGCAACTCAATATTTGGGGCCGGCGTCGCAGCACCATCGCGGTTCAATTGGCCGACATCTTTTACGATTTCGCTTGGGGCTACGGCCGCACCAGTTTTGCGCGCGAGTTGCGCCGCGAGGCGAACGCCATGCTTCACAAGAACCCGGCGTATTTGCAAGCAATCGAGGCGGAGTTATACGAATACGGCGTCGCCCTCGGCTGGTTTGGCCGTTTCATTACCGAGACCGGCAAAGATGGCAAGAAAGAGCACAAGGGCAAGATCAATTTGAAGCACGCCGGAACCTTGCCCCTGGTGGGATCGATCCGCCTTCTCGCCCTGCGCGAGGGGATCGAGGAGACCGCCACCCTGAAGCGGATCGGTGCCCTGCACGCGGCCGGTGTGCTGGGTGACAACGAGGCCGACTACCTTCGCGGCGCCTTCAATCACATCACCTTTCTTCTGTTGCGCCAGCAACTTTCCGACTATCGCCACGACCGTAAGGTTGGCAATCACGTTCACCCGAACCAACTAACCAAGCGCGAGAAAGACATTCTAGTCGACTCGCTCAAGGCCATCGTCGCCCTGAAGGAACGTGTCCATGGGGAGTTCACCGGCGATATTTTTTAGTGTGTCGGTGGCGCGTGCGCTTTTGGCGCTAGGCCCGGCGGTCGGCTACTATGGAGCCTGGCCGAACGGCCAATAGAAATTGCACGGGGGTGTGAAGGCATCGTGAGAGCCGGTGTGCGCAAGGCAATGATCGTCACCTTGATCGGGGTATCCGCGGCCTTGTGCGGCTTGGCGGTCCTGTCGATTTGGCTTGCCGTGGGCGCGCGGGCGCCGGGCGACGAAACCGGATTTTCCGAATTCTTGGCCGGGGGCGTAACCATCGCCGCCGCCTTCGGGATTTGGCACGTCTTCGGGCTGGTCCAACGGCATTTCAAGGAAATCGAGCGGCTCCGTGGCGCAGTCGTCACCCTAACCGGCAATCCGAGCGCGGTCCTGCCCCTGCGCGAACCGCAGGACAACGGCGTCGAGATCGAGCGACTCTACACCGCCCTGGGCGGCCTGACCGCAAGCTATGCGGAAGAGCGCGCCGCCCCGGATCGACGGCTCGGCGCCATCCTGGCCACGGTCTCCGAAGCCCTGGTGGTTATCACCGAGCAAGGCCAGGTCAGCCTGGTCAACTACCCGGCCAAGTCCTTGCTGGGCGGCGATAGGGTCAAGGTCGGCACCTCCATCTTCGCGGCGTTGGAGCGCGACCCGGTAACCGCGGCGGCCGAGCAAGCACGGCGCGAGCATCGCCCGGTGGAGGCGCAACTGCGAACCGTGCGCGGCCGGGACATGGCAGCGCGGGTGATCAGTCTGGAGGAAGCCGGCGGCGCGGTCCTGGCCTTCGTCGACGGGATTGCCGAGCATCGCGCAGAGTTGGAACACGACCTCGCACTGCACGATCGCCCGCCGGCTCTGTGCCCCCTGGGCGACGACACCGCCATGACCGATCTGCACGCCACCGTCATGGATACGGAAACCACCGGACTGGACCCGATGGTCGACCGGGTGATCTCGATCGGCGCGGTGCGGGTCTGCGGCGCGCGCCTTTACCGCAGCCTGGGTTTCGACCGCCTGGTCCGGCCGGACGAGCCGATCCCGGCCCAATCCACGGCGGTGCACGGCATCACCGACGCCATGGTGGCCGACGCCGATACCTTCCCCGCCGTCTACGCGGAATTCGTGCGGCATTCGCGCGGCACCGTTTTGATCGGCCACAATGTCGCCTTCGATGTCGCCATGCTGCGCCGCGAAAGCACCCTATCCGGCATCCCCTGGGAGGAACCGCGGGTGCTCGACACCCTATTGCTGGCGGCATCGCTCAACCTAGGCTTGCCGAACTTGTCCCTCGAGGCCCTGGCAGATCATTTTGCGGTCGATGTGCATGGCCGGCACACCGCCCTGGGCGATTCCCTGGTTACCGCAGAGGTCTATCTGCGCATGCTGCCGCTGCTGACGGATGCCGGCGTTCGGACCCTGGCTGAGGCGGAGCGTTTCTCGCGCCGCGCCAAGCAAGTGATCGCCCGTCAGAAAGCCGCCGGCTGGTAATCCATACCTCTGGGGCTTTGCATCCCCGGCGCGATGGTATAGAAACCCCGGCCGGACGCGGGGCCTTCAAGGACCGGGTTTCAACGCTAGGGAAGGCTCCGATGGCCGCGTATCAATACATCTATCATATGAGCCGGGTCTCCAAGACCTTTCCCGGCGGCAAGCAAGTCCTTAAGGACATCAATCTCAGCTTCCTGCCGGGCGCCAAAATCGGCGTCCTAGGTCTGAACGGATCGGGCAAGTCCACCCTGATGCGGGTCATGGCCGGGCTCGACGGCGATATCAACGGCGAGGCCCAGGCCGCCGAGGGCGTACGCGTCGGCTATTTGCCGCAGGAGCCGGCGCTCGATCCCGCCAAGGATGTTGCCGGCAACGTCTACGAGGGCGTGGCCGAGACCAAAGCCCTTCTGGATCGTTTCGAGGCCGTGAATGCGAAGTTCGCGGAGGAAGACGCCGATTTCGACGCTCTGATCGCCGAACAAGGGGAGCTACAAGAGCAGATCGACAACGCCGGCGCCTGGGACCTGGAGCGCACGGTTGAAATCGCCATGGATGCCCTGCGCTGCCCGCCTGGCGATGCCGAGGTCACTAAATTGTCGGGCGGCGAGCGCCGGCGGGTCGCGCTCTGCCGCCTGTTACTGCAAAAACCCGACATGCTGTTGTTGGACGAGCCGACCAACCATTTGGACGCCGAATCGGTGGCCTGGCTGGAGCGCTACCTGCACGAATATCCGGGGACCGTGGTCGCAGTGACCCATGACCGTTACTTCCTCGACAACGTCGCGGGCTGGATCCTGGAGCTGGATCGTGGCCACGGAATCCCCTTCAAGGGCAACTACACCTCCTGGCTGGAACAGAAAGAGGGCCGGCTCAAGCAAGAGGAAAAGACCGAATCGGCGCGTCAGCGCGAATTGAAGCGTGAGCTGGAATGGGTCCGGCAGAGCCCACGGGCGCGCCAAGCTAAATCCAAAGCCCGACTTCAGGCCTATGAGGCACTCTTGGCGGAGGCCGGCCGCAAGGCGCCGGAGCCGGGACAGATCTCGATTCCGCCGGGCCCGCGTTTGGGCGACCTGGTGATCGAAGCCAAGGGGCTGAGCAAGGGATACGGCGACCGCCTTTTGATCGACAATGCCGAATTCAGGGTGCCGCCCAATGCCATCGTCGGCATCATCGGCCCCAACGGCGCCGGCAAAACCACCTTGTTCCGCATGATCGCGGGTCAGGACCAACCCGACCAGGGATCGCTCAGGACCGGAGAGACGGTCAAGCTGGGCTATGTCGATCAGTCGCGCGATTCGCTGGCGCCCAACAAGACCGTCTGGGAGGAAATCGCCGACGGCCGCGACACCGTGACCCTGGGCAAGTACGAGACGCCGTCGCGTGCCTATGTCGGCGCCTTCAACTTCAAGGGCGGCGATCAGCAGAAAAAGGTCGGGCAACTATCGGGTGGCGAGCGAAACCGGGTTCACCTGGCCAAGATGCTAAAGGCCGGGGCTAACGTTCTGCTCTTGGACGAACCGACCAACGACTTGGACGTCGATACCTTGCGCGCCCTGGAAGACGCCCTGCTCGAATTCGCCGGCTGCGTGCTGATCATCAGCCATGACCGCTGGTTCCTGGACCGCATCGCGACCCATATCCTGGCCTTCGAGGGCGATAGCCAAGTGGTCTGGTTCGAAGGGAACTATCAGGATTACGAGGCCGACCGTCACCGGCGTCTGGGCGCCGAGGCGGATCAGCCCCATCGGATCAAGTACAAGCCGCTGAGCCGCTAGGTCGAAGTCCCTCGATCGACCGGTGGGTTTAGTTGGCGGCGGTCGATTGCGCGCCCAGGCGATCGCGCAGCAAGACGACCAGTTCCTCGACCTTTCCCCCCGAGCTTTTCAGAACCGAGCCGTATTCGGCACGCAGGGTCAGGGCCATGCTGACGCCTTCCCCAATGATATCGAGAACCTTGAACTGGCCATCTTTGTGGCGCAGGCGCCAATCGATTTTGACTTCGGTTTCGCTTTCGGGCGGCGTGATTGCGCTGCCGACGATGAACTGATCGCGATTTTCAACCGGGCGAACCGTGCCGACCCTAAAGCGGGTGTCACCATAGCCGGCGAACTGCGGGGCGAAACGTTCGACCATGACGTCCTCGAAGGTCGCCAGAAAATCGTTTAGAACCGGTACGGGCGTACCGCGCCCATAACGGCCGAGGACGAAGTGCCCGATCTTGGGCAGGTCGAAATTTTCGCGGAACAGCGTGCGGAACCGCGCCTTTCGCTCGTCCTCCGGCACAGAGGGGTTGGTGAGCTGCTCGATCGCGCGGGTGGTCAGCGACAGCAGGAATGCACTGGCCTCATCCGTCGAACCCGCCCGGGCAGGTACCGCCGTCGCGAACAGCGAACCGCCGGCGAAAAGACCCAAAAAAGCGATCCGCAGCGCACGGCGTCGAACGGATCGAAAGTTATTGCGAACTGCCAAGCTGTCCATCCTTAGGCTCGCTCTCGAATTCATCGAAATTGAAATCGCTCAGACCGGGCGTCACCGTGGGGCCGACGTCCCGGCCGTTGTTGATCTCGTTCTGCCGGTTTTGCCGCCAGAGCGAGCGCAAACGGGCATAAAAGTCGATCGAGTCCCGCTCCAAGTCGTCCAGGGTCTCGATATTGCGCGATCGCAAATCGATTCCGCCGACCACCGGCCGAAGCATAAGCTCTGTCTCGATGTCCTTTGCCCGTCCCACGTAGAAGAAGGGGTCCAGGAAAATGTCGACGACCCGGCCGAAACCGTCGCGTAACGACGACGGCCCGAAGAGAGGCAGCACCAGATAGGCACCCTCACCCACACCATAAGAGCCTAGGGTCTGGCCGAAATCTTCCTGGTGGTATTCGTAACCCTCGTCCGCGGCAACGTCGAACAGACCCAAAACGCCGCCGGAGGTGTTAATCGCGAAACGCGCCAAGGTGGTTTGCGCCCGCTCGAACTCGCCCTGCATCAGATCGTTGATCAGGACCACCGGCGTCGCCAGGTTGCGCAGCACATTGCGGATCGAATCACGGATCCCGGAGGGCAACAGAAATCGGTAGGTGGCGGCCGTCGGCCTGAGGATAAAGACGTCCAGAGTCTGGTTGAAGGCGAAAAGGAAGCGGTTCGGGACCTCGAGCGGGTCGTTGGCGTCGAATTCTTCGCCGCCCAGGCCAAAGTCGGCGTCCGTATCGTCATCGCTCTGCTGGGCGTATTGGATCAGCGCGGTGGTCCGCAACTCACCCTGGAGGGCGCCGCCGGTATTCCAGTTGGGATCGCTCGGGCCAGCGGCGCAGCCCACGCACAGCCCCAGGACCACAAGCAGCGCCGCGCAGCGCGACAGGACCCAACGGCTCGATCTCTCACCCCACATCTTTGCCGTTACTCCCTGGCGGTCTTATTTTTGGTCACATAGTAGGGTTATGCCAGACGCGAACGGGCACGGGAAAGATATAGATATCCACCGGCCCAGCGCACCACGGCTGACGATCCCAAAGTTGGATTACCATGCATTTCGTTGCTGAACCAACAACCATGCCTTTTAGCCCGACGCCTTAGCCACGGCTGTTGCAAAAATATCGCAATCGAGAGTCAAAACCACGGGCAGGTCGACCCAAAAGTGGGCGCGCCTTAGCGGAAGCGCGCGAGGATCTTGCGGTATCCGGGAACCAGGATCGCCGGCAACATATACATCGGCAATTGCGCCAGGGCAAAGAACAGAATCACATCGAAATTGCCCTCCGGCGGCAGGGCGGCCAGCAACACGCCCATGTTGCAGTTGCCGCTCATCAGGCCCACGGTCAGGGCTCGGCGCCCGCCCAAGCCGGCGAAGACCGTGGCGCTCAAAACTTGCAACGCCGGGTTGGCCACGAAAGCGGCGGCCAGCCAAAGCGCCCCTTGGGCCGGGCGCGCCAGGACCGACTCGGTCACACCGTCCATGATCCCGACCGCGAAGACCAGCATCAAGAGCACGAACAGGCCGTCTACCTGGCCGGCCCGCGCGCGCAGCCATTCCGAGGGGACCAGGCGTTTAATCAGCAAGGTCAGACCAAGCGCCGCGCCGATCACCATGGCCAAGCGCAGCATGAATTCCACTAAGCCAATATCCAGTTCCAAGCCAAGCAGCGCCAGGGCCAGGGGCGGCACGCTGAGCGGCGTCACGACGGTGCATAGGAGCACGACCACCGCGGCCAGCGCACCGTCGAGGCCGAGTACCAAGGCCAGCCCGGTCGCGCCCATAATGGGTGGCGCCGCTGCCATCAAGACGATCGCTGTGGCCAGGGAGTCGGGCAACGGCAAAAACCCGACCAGAATCCAGGTCACCACCGGGCTGGCCAGCATGCACCAAATGACCAGGCCGCCGATCAGTCCGGGACGCCGGGAATAGCTCAACATGGCCGACCAATCGACCCGGAGCAGCGACGTCATCAGCAGCAAGGCGACGCAGGGGGCCAAGAGCGGCCGCATCAGGGCCGCCAGGTCCGGCAGGGCAAGACCGACCAGAACGCCGCCGAACAAAGCCCAAGTCGCGTAGCGGCCCAGGGTTCCCAGGAAGACACCCAACATGCGGCCCATGGCGTTAGTTCAAGCTCGCTCTCTAGGGCCAGGGGCCGGTTTCGCGCGCTTGCGATCAGACCTTGCCGCCGGCCGCGTCAGGCCGCGACGCTAGAGCAGATACGCAATGATTGGAATGGATTTCGGCGGTCCGCCGGCCGTTGACAATCCCGAACCACCCATCGGGGCGGCCCGAATACACGGGGCCTAGCGCCTTTGCCCAGGGCCGCCAATGCACTATATTCCCTGGCAAATCCCTAGTCTGAGCCTATCTGAGGAGAGCCATGCCGGTTCCGGCGCCCCTGCAACTGCATCAAGAATCGGTCCGCCCGGAGTGGATCGACTACAACGGCCATATGAATGTCGCTTATTACGTGATGGCGTTCGACGAGGCGCTCGAGCAGGTCTACGAGCAGATCGGCCTCGGCGAGCCCTACCGCACGGCGACGGAAAACTCGACCATGACCCTCGAGATGCACGTCAACTATCTGCGCGAGATCATGGAGGGCGAGTCCTTTGACATCGTGGCGCTGGTGCTCGGTGTCGACGGGAAACGCCTGCGGATGTTCTTCGAGATGCGACACGGCAAGACCGGCGAACGGGTCGCCACCTCGGAAAGCATGATGATTCACGTATCGCTGACCGAACGCCGCTCGGCACCGTTCCCGGATGACGTCCGGGCGCGGCTCGAAATCCTTGCCGAAGGACACGCCGGACTGG